>JAJUHF010000003.1 GCA_029268045.1 Anseongella ginsenosidimutans | reverse complement strand
GTTTCCACGATTTCCTTGCCGCTTTCTATCTGCCTTTCCATTACGGCAAGATCACCCTGGATGTCTAGGCTCTTGATCACACAAACCGCCGGTATCTGAAGCCATTCTCCGATCATGGAGGCTAGCTGCCCACCGTTGTAATCGCTTGACTCCCGGCCACAAAGGATCATATCGAATTCTTCTTTTTCAACTGCCGAAGCAATCTGTTTCGAAACAAAATAGGCATCGCGGGGCTGCGCATCCACGCGGATGGCTTCCGAAGCTCCGATTGCAAGCGCCTTTCGTATAACCGGTTCGGCGTCGGCGGTTCCCACATGAATCACTGTCACCGATCCATTCCCGTTTTCAGTAAGTTCCAGCGCTTTTGCCAAGGCAATTTCGTCGTACGGATTGATAATAAACTGTACATCGGAACGGTTGAATTCGGTATTATTATCAGTGAAGGTTATTTTTGTGGTCGTATCGGGAACACAGCTGATACAAACAAGTATTTTCATATAACGCGAACGGTTTACTCGAAAAAACAAATATAAGAAACAGCGATAAGAATGAAGAATACAAGACTGGAGCAGCTTCGCGAATTCCTCGCCGGTCAGCCCCACGATCCTTTTCTCAAATACGCCATTGCGACCGAATACCTCAAACTCAATGATCGGGCCAATGCGCTCTCCTGGTTTGAACGGCTGTTGCGTGAACATCCCGACTACCTGGGGACCTATTACCACATCGGCAAGTTATACGAAGAGCTGGGACGGATCCGGGAAGCCAGGGAGAGCTATTCGGGAGGCATCCGCCTCGCGAGGGAACAGGGAAACCAGCAGACGCTCGGGGAATTAAGCGCCGCCTTGCTGGCCATCAGCGAAGAGGAGGATTGAGAATGAAAATCATTTTATAAATTAGGTTTTTATTTTATACTCCTTGAGCAAGCGTAAAATTATATTTTTAAAAGATGTGCTGGTGTTCACCTTCACTGCCTTCGGCGGGGGGCAGGCCCATCTTGCGATCATGCTCAAGTTGTTTGTAAGGGACAGAAAGTACCTGACGGAAGAGGAACTGTTGGAACTCAATGCGCTCTGTGCCGTCCTGCCCGGACCCTCCTCCACACAGACCCTGGCAGCGATTGCCTACAAACGCGGAGGAATTGGGTTGGCCGTAATCAGCTGCCTGATCTGGTTGTTGCCGGCCGCCGCCATGATGGCGATCGCCGCGCTGCTGATCGGCAGGCTTTCGCCGGAAATAGGGTTTACCAGTATTTTTCGGTTTATCGAGCCCATGGCGGTTGGCTTTGTATGCTACGCGGCGGTCCTGCTGGCTGAAAAAGTGATCCGAACCCGTTTTTCGGTACTGGTCGCCTTGATTGCCGCGGCCACGACGGTTATCTTCAGATCGCCGTATTTGTTTCCCCTGCTCATCATCGGAGGTGGGGTGCTGTCCTCGATTGTGCACCGCAACAAAGAGGAAAGGGAACTGGAAGAGACGCTGATTGTGAATGTCAATAAGAAAAAGCTGGCTGCTTTTTTTGGTATTCTGATTCTGTTTGCCCTTTTAGGAGCCTTGATTAACCGAAGTTCCTTCTTCTCGCTGCCGGTCCGTCTTTTTGAGAATTTTTACCGGAACGGCGCGCTGATTTTCGGCGGTGGTCAGGTTTTGGTTCCCCTTCTTTATACGGAGTTTGTTGAGTTGAAGGGGTATCTCACCTCGCAGGATTTTCTTTCCGGTTTCGCTTTGCAGCAGATCGTGCCCGGCCCTACGTTTTCATTCACCTCCTATGTGGGTGGAATGGCTCTGAAAGATCAGGGGACTGCCGGACAGCTCCTGGGAAGCACGGTGGCCATGATCGGGATCAATCTTCCCGGCCTGATATTGATCCTGTTTATTGTGCCGTTCTGGGAAAGCCTGAAAAAGATCACCCGGATCAAGAATTCCATGATCGGGATCAATGCCGTGGCTGTTGGCCTGATGATCGCGGCTGCCATTATCATGTTCGAACCCATCGCCGTCGGTTGGCTGCCGGTGGGCCTGGCGCTGATCACATTTGTCATTCTAAGCCTCACCCGGATCCCGGTGCCGGTTCTTTTCATCGCCGGAATGTTGCTGGGGATCTTTCTGTGATCTTTTTTTTCTCGATTGGCGCGATGACCGCAGCCAAACGGCTCCGCCGGGGAAGTCAGTCGTTCCTGTCTTTTTTAAGCCCGGTAACAGACCGCTGAAGATGCTGCACCATTTCGGTCAGCTTCTCCAGGGAAGGTTCCTCTTCCGGATCGGGGAACACGGTGCTGATGTACGCCTTGGCTTTCCATATTTCCAGCACATCTTCGGCCGGGACGTAGTAGGGGTCGTAGGCTGTGTTGTCTGAGATCAATCGGAACGCTTTCTGTTCCCGCAATTTGTTTTGCACCCGTTTATAGACGATGCCGTCGTTCTTGGTCAGCAAAACATAGGTGGCTCCGGACTTAACCTGATTCCAGTTGTCCTGGTATTCGGCCACCACAACCGTTCCGGGAAGCAGGGGAAGCATGGAGTCGCCTTTCAGTTCAAATGCCCGGAAGGTGCCTCCTTTAAGCATGGGGAGATGAAACCGGGGTAATTCCGCAATGAATTCCGGATCTGCATACCCGTTCAGGTATCCGGCACTGGCTTTGGCCGGAACCAGCTCAATATTCTCCCGGTCCTCTTGGTCTACGGTGATGCTGAGAACCCGTAATTGGTTCCCGATATTAAATTGTTCCTGCTCCAGTCGTTTCTTTTTCTGCTCGAAGTAGCGGTCGCTCAGCTGTTCGCTCACCATTTCATCTACCGTAACGCCAAAAAAATTTGCAATTTCTTTTAGCAATTCGGTTTTCGGTTCGGCCCGCGCTTCTTCGTACGCCCCAATTACGGGTCTCTTAACACCAAGTATATCAGCTAGTTGCTGTTGGGTTAGTCCTTTCTTTTTGCGGAAATATTTGAGGTTGGCGGCGATATATCCCATTTCGATACTAAAATTTGTTTACTAAAATATTTAGCGTATATTTGCTAATAAAGTTAGTAATAATATTTCAGCTTTAAAAATAATTATAATGAACAGAGCCATCCTGCACCTACGACCTGAGAATTTTTATGTGGCGGCCGAACGGCTTCGGAATCCGGAATTGAAGGGAAAAGCCTTGCTGATTATCGACCAGGAGGGAGGAAGCGTACATTCCGCCAGCGCGGAATGTGAAGTGTTCGGGGTGTATCCGGGCATGGAGCTGACCGCAGCCAGAAAAGCAGCTCCGCATGCGATTGTAGTGCCGGCCGACGGGGCATGGTGGCGGCAGCAGTCCGAGCAGTTTGCCGGCGTACTTTCCGATCTGGTGCCGGTTTTTGAAAAGACGTCCATTGACCGCTTTAACGCGGATATCTCAGCCATAGGGGATTATCCTGCTTCCTGGAAGTGGGCAAAGGAACTGCGACAGCGCGTGATCAGGGAAACAGGTTTGCCGGTTTCAATCGGCTTGTCGGCAAGCAAATTCGTATCCCGCTTGGCTGCCGCCCACGCCGGACCGGAAAAATATATCGCACCGGGTGCGGAAAGAGGTTTTCTGGCCCCTTTTCCCATTCAGGAGCTCAGCTTTCCACATGAAGGCATGCGGGATCTGCTTCTGAAGAAAGGAATTCTACGGATCGGGCAACTGGCCGGCATGAGTCCGGGCCACGTGCAGCGCCTGCTGGGGAAGAAAGGATTGAGCGCCTGGCAGGAAGCAAACGGCATCTGTCATCAGGGACTGGCTCCTTACCGGGATCCAGGTTCTGTTTCAACCGAGGTTACATTTCCCCGGGATTGTCACAGCGTGCCCCGGCTGCTTTCCATTTTAAGCTCGATGACAGACAAACTCTGTTTTTCACTTCGGAAGAACGGCATGGCGGCTTCCCTGGTTTCGGTGAAACTGGGTTATCCCGATCTCACGGTCGCGGTGCATAAGGCACGTGTTCCTTCCATGAACCTGGAGAAAAAGCTGGCTTCCAAGGCACACGATCTGTTCCACACGCTATACGATCGAACCAGACGGGTCCGGATGATCGGCTTGCGTTTAGGTGACCTGGAACTGCGTAATCAACAAATGCAGTTATTCGCGAATACGACGGGCTTATTTCCCGGTCACTTCTCCAATAGGCAAACCAATCGAACCGTTGGGCTCCAGAATGTGTAACAGCTGGGCCACTGTGGGAGCAATATCGGTAATATGGGTTTTACGCGAGGTTTCTCCAGCGGGCACGGTGAAGCCATACCATAACAACGGAATGTGTGTATCGTAGCTATAGATGGAACCGTGCGTTGTGCCTTTGCTGCTTCCCTGAAACCAGTTGGGTTCCAGTAATACCAATAGATCTCCCGATCTTTTCGGGTTGTAACCGTTCCGTATCTTGTTCAGATATGCTGCCGGGACGGTTGCCGAAGACAGATCATGAAGGTTAACGACATTATATACCCCGTCTTTTTTTAACAGAAACTCCTGGGTGATTTGAAAGACGCGGTCAATCGGAATATTCTTTGAAGCAAGTAAATCACGGTTCAGATACAGCTGGTAATTCGCGTTCCGGATGATCCATTTTCCTTCTCCCAACTGCTCGTTCAGGTGCTTGTCTAATTCCTTAAAGGCATCCCCGCTGAATATGCCGGAGGGAATTCCTTCTTCGGCTGAATAGGCAGGTACATCGGCTGCCCCGTGGTCGGCCGTGAGGAATACCAGCACGTTTTCTTTTCCAATGTGCTCGTCGATGTAATTGAGCAGTCTTGCAATGTCACGATCCAGGCGCAGGTAGGTGTCCTGCGCTTCCACAGAGTAAGGCCCGAATGCGTGCCCCACGTAATCGGTGGAGGAGAAACTAAGCGCCAGAAAATCGGTGATTTCGTCCTTGCCCATTTCTTCTCCTTCAATGGCTGCCAGGGCAAAGTCCAGGGTAAGCGAGTTTCCAAACGGAGTAGAACGGATGATTCCGTAATTCGTATCACTGTATTTCAGCTTGTGTGGAAACACCGGCTGCTCTTCGCCCGAAAGCGTGTGCTCATACGGTCTGTTGTCCGGTCCGCTTTCTACGTAGTCTTCAAGCGGCAAAAGCAGCTCCCAGTCCTGCGACAGGTATTTTTCAGGTAGATTCCGCGCGTTGAACTCGTTAACCCATGCCGGAAGCTCATCCAGATAATACGTGCTGGAAATAAAAGCGCCGTTGGATCCGTCAAACCAGTACGCCGCATTGGGCATGTGCCCCGCAGGCAGAATACTGCCGCGGTCCTTTAAGGCGACACCGATCACTTTGGAACGCTTGCGGCTCGCCAGCCGGAGCTGATCGGTTACCGTGGAGGCGAGCAGGTTCCGTGGCGACATTTTACCCGCATCGGAATCACTGCCTACCGAGGTGACCGACTTGTCTTCGGCGCAATAAACCATTTTATCATTGTACCGGTCATACCAATCGTTTCCGGCAATTCCGTTGATGGCCGGCGAGGTGCCGGTATAAACCGCCGCATGGCCCGGTCCGGTAAAGGTGGGCACGTAGTCGTAATGATTATTCCTGCAGTTGAAACCTTCGTTCATTAACCTTTTCAACCCGTCCTCGGAATACTTGTCGTAATACCGGTAGAGGTAATCGTACCGCATCTGATCCACCACAATTCCGACAACCAGTTTGGGGTTTTCCTGGGCCCAGGCGGGCGCACTGATAATGAAAAAAAGAAAGAAAAATACGCGTTTCAGGATATTCATGTTTGGGATTTTACTAATCATGGGATCCAAAAATAAAAAAAAATCCCGTATCAGGCGGCAAGTTCTTATCCGGCTACCCGATACGGGATCATCATTCGCTGCTTCCCGTTAAAATCCTCCGCCGGAGATGTACAGCCCAAACGTGGGTTGCGGGTTGTAATGCTGGAAGGGATAAGCCATGTACGGTTCAATGATTGCAAAACCGAACAGGTTGATCCGCAGCGATACACCTGCACTGGTTACGATCGGGTTGTCGTCGAAACCAAAGAATTGTTGATTCGGTTGCGGAGTGGAGACATAGGGGTTGGTGTAGGAATAGTTCCAGGCTTTGCCTGCGTCAAAAAATACGATCAGGTCGGAAAACAGGAAGCCCGATTTGATTTGGGCCAGCTGTTCCGGGCCGGTAAGCGGCAGGCGGAATTCGGCATTGGCCACGGCCAGTTCGTTGCCCAGCAGATTATCGACGGAAATATCATCGGCATTGGGTGCCTGGCTCTCAAAGGAACGGGTCATGCTGTTGTAATTGTAGCCCCGGATAAAATACTCGTTCCCCAGGAAAATAGGATACATCAGGTCGTTATTCTGGTCTTTGCCTACCCGGCCGAAATACATGCCCCGGAAAGCCAGGGTAAACGGTTTCCTGTAAAAATATTTCCGGTAATCGGCCGTGAGGCTGTAGAGATCCAGTTCGCCGAGCATTTTTTCGGCCGAGAACCGGAACCGGCGGCCGCGTACGGGAGAGGTCAATCCGAATTGCGCGTCATCGCCTACGAATCCAAGCATGGCACTATAGAGATTGAAACCGGGGCGGGAGGGAAGCTTTTCTTTTTCCTGATAGATCGGATAGCCAATAAACCCTCCTCCCAGGTCCTCGTAGTGCGTCCGGATCCGGTCTATCCGGAACGAGTAATGCGAAAACGATACCGACGCTTCCCAGCGCAGGGTCTGGGATAGCGGGAACGCGCTGAAAAAGCTCGCCTGATCCACAAAAGTCCGGTAATTGTAAATATCGTAGGTAATCGTAGGTACGTATCCGTTCTGCACCGAAAGACTGTCGCGTCCCAACCCAAGAAAGGAGGAAAGGTAGGGGATGTGCCCTACGCCAAATCCGTAATTAATTCTTCCGGCCCGGTTGAGATACATGGCCTGTCCTCCGATATCGTAAATTTCGCCGTTGACCGAAAGAACCGAATAAATCTGATTGCGGTTGAGCACATCCCCGAAAAGCGCTGCGACCCCTCCTGCCAGGCCGGTATAGGTTCCCCCGCCGCCGTAGGTTCCAACCCCCACACCGATTCCCGACTGCTGAATGGTGGTGAGGCTGAATTTGGGACGGTACGGTTTTTTCTGGAAGTCAGCAACATTCACAACCGGAGGAATTTCCGGATTGCGGAGATTTTCAGCCACGATGCTGTTGGGCATGCCTTCGGCGGGCGGCAAGGTAGAAGCGGCGAAATCAACCTGGTCCGGATCCACCGGGTACCGTTCAAAGTCGTTTAGTTTGGCTTTGTAGATCAGGTAATTTCCACCCCGGAAAAGAATGTAGGCAATGTCTTCGGTCGATCTGGCGATGCTCATTGCCGGTGCGTTTTCGGTAATTCCGCTGATTCCGGTAAAATATTTGGTGAGTTTAAATACCTCTCCGCTCTGGAGCCGGTATTCATACATATTGCGCATCCCGTCGGCGTTGGACAGAAAATAGATCGACTGTCCGTCGGGGGAGAACTGCGGGTTCAGATTATTGGCTCCTGGGAAGAAGTCAAGAACTTCCATGTCGCCCGAATCCATGTCCATCACAGCCAGCTTGTAGCTTCCGAATTGAAGCGCCTCCAGATTGGTGTCGAAACCGCGATCGGTGGCAAATACGATTTTGCTGCCGTCTGCGGACCAGGCAGGCTGGATCTCGGAATAACCGTCGTCGGTCAATTGCCGCACCTCACCGGATTCCATATCGTATAGAAATAAATCGGAATGCGTATCGACCAGGCCGGAGATAAGCAGGGAATTTCCATCCGGTGACCAGGCCAGGTAATTATAGTATTCTACGCCGGGCACTTCAATGTTCCTGATGTTCCTTCCCGTTTCCACGTCCACAATGACAATGATGTTGTCTCCCTTGCTGAATACCGGATAGGCGATCCGGCGGCTATCCGGTGACCAGGTTGCGGTAGATTCAATGTAATTGTAATCGTCTACATGCGCACGCTGGGTAGCGGAAGAAAGGGTACGCAGGATGCGTCCGGTAGCCCGATCGGCCAGAAAGAGATCAATGGAAAACAGGTTTCTTTCCGAATAAAAGATCACGTATTTTCCATCCGGGCTCACGATGGGCGAAATATTGATATTTCCCGCATCATCCGGATTCTGGAGACGTTCACCCACCGCCCCGATCGTATCCTGCATGAATGGCGTATAATAATCGGTAGTGCGCAGTTTCCACATGCTGGAAACGACTTTTTCGTCGTAGCCCAGTACGCTGTCAACCGCCATTTCGTAACCGTATTTTGCGGTCGTGATAAAAAGCGGCTTGATAATCCGGTCTCCCCAGAGGCCGGCCACAAAAGCCCAGAACCCCTGCCCGTAGCGGTAGGGAAAGTATTTGTTGGTGGTAGTCAGGTCCCTGAGACTGGGAAAATCCTGGGTCAGGACCGCATCCCGCATCCACATCGCCGTATGCGCGTCCACCCGTCCCAGGGAAAGGTATTCAGCCATCCCTTCCACCATCCAAAGCGGCAGATTGCCGATATTGTACAGGCTGAGTGAATCCCCTCCGGTCTTCAGCAGATTATACTGGAAAGCATGCACCAACTCGTGTCCCAAAACGTGGTCGGTTTGCTGATTGGATTCAAAGTAGGGCATGAATACCCGGTTTTTAAAACCCTCGGTCACCCCGCCCGTACCCACACCGATGTTTTGGTCCATCAGGGTGGTTTGCTGGAAGTCGGAATGGTTTTTATAGATGAAAATGGGGTTTTTTTCGTTTAACGTATCCCGTAATAGCTCCTGATGCCGGTAATACCAACGTTCACTCATCAGGGCGAACGCGTTGATGGTGGTATCGTCGTCCAGGTAGTGGTATATATCGTAATGATTGGTTTGCAGGACCCGGAAGTCGAACCGTTCATATTGAACGTGGTTGCGCCCAAAATACTGGGCTGTGGCAGGTAAGGCGGCAAGCAGAACCAGCATGGTCATAGCCGGTAACCTGATTCCCTGAAACAAGAGTAAAAATTTTGAGCGCATGATAAAAAGCGTTGAACACATAATGGTTTAACATATATACGAAAAAATGGCCTCAGGCGCAACGTCCGCCGCTAAAAAAAGTTTGGGACCGCCGTTGAGTCCACCTGGACACGATCGGTTTCAAGCGTATCCGGTTCCGGCAAGTAGGAGCGGCATCTGTACTGTTTGGTGATCACCACCTCCGGTTCCGGAAATTCCCCAAAGGTATAACCGGAATCCTTGTCTTCATATACTTTTTCCATATATTTTCCGAATATTGGAAGGGCGGTTTTGGAACCTTCCCCGGTGGCGCTGTTGCGGAAATGGACGTGACGGTCCGAGGCGCCCACCCAGACTCCGGTTACCAGGTCTTTGGTTACGCCGATGTACCAGCCGTCGGAGTAATTGGATGTCGTGCCGGTTTTTCCTCCGATCTGGTTGCCGTCGCGCCATAGATCGTACTCCCATAGGGCCTGCGAGGTGCCGCCAGGTTCTTCCATGCCGCCCCGAAGCATGTACAGCATGAGCCAGCCGGTTTCCGCATCCAATACGCGCTCGGTTTCGGGGCTGAAACGGGCGATTAGGTTTCCTTCCAGGTCCGTGATGTGGCTCACCAGTACGGGACTTTTACGGATGCCCTGATTGAGAAAGACCGAGTAGGCCGAAACCATTTCGTATAAACTGACGTCGCTGGTTCCCAATCCGATGGAGGGGACGGCTTTAATCGGACTCTGTATGCCCATGCGCGCGGCATACCGCGCTACCTTATCCCAGCCGATCGCTTCGGTGAGTTGAGCCGTGACCGAATTGCAGGACTTTCCCATGGCCCATCGCAGGGACATGTTATAGCCGGTGAATACCCAGTCGCTATTCTGGGGCGCCCAGGATTTTTCCTCTCCGTTTTCGACGTAATTTATCCTCACCCGCCTGTCCACGAATTTGTCGCAAGGGGAGTAGCCGTTGTCCAGCGCCGTCAGGTAAACAAAGGGCTTGAAGGTTGATCCCGCCTGGCGCCGAGCCTGATCTACGTGGTCGTATTTGAACCGCTGGAAATCAATTCCGCCGATCCAGGCTTTGATGTGGCCAGTGGACGCATCCAGGCTCATCATTCCGGTATGGAGAAAAGCTGCGTAATAGGCAAGGGAATCCAGCGGGGACATCTGCACGGTCGTATCGCCTTCCCAGGTGAATAAGACCATTTCCCGCGGTCTGTCCAACAAGGAGAAGACGGTATCCTCCTGTCCATTGTGCTTATCCATAAGCAGCTTGTATTCAGGAAGATTTCTTGCCTTTTCTTCAATAAAACCTTCAATTGGATCGCCCTCATCGGTCCGCCAGGGGACCTGACCCTGCCAGTGCTGGTTGAAACGGCGCTGCAGAGTGGCCATGTGTTCTTTCACCGCTTCTTCGGCATGGCGCTGCATACGGGAATCGATGGTGGTATAAATCCGGAGGCCATCGGCGTAAATATCGACGTTGTTTTCTTTCGCCCACGGGTCCAACCACCGCCTGACGGCGGCGCGGATGTAACTACCGGAGTTTTCCGTGTCCCGGCCGGCTGTATTCAGACCAAGGGGAGTGGCTCGGTATTTTTCGTGTTCCTCCTTCGAGAGAAAGTCATACTTCAACATTTGCGATAAGACCACATCGCGTCGTCCCACGGCGTTTTCGGGGTTATTGATCGGATCGTAAGTGGAGGTCGCCTTGAGCATGCCCACCAACAGGGCGGCTTCCTGCGGCTCCAGCTTATCAGGCGCTTTATTGAAATATTGACTGGAAGCCACTTTGATCCCGTAGGCATTGTTACCGAAACTGACCGTGTTCAGGTAAAGCGCCAGGATTTCCTGTTTGGAGTAAATCATTTCGAGTTTCACAGCCGTCAGCCACTCCTTGGTCTTGAGAACCAACGTACCAACCAGGGGTATGTGCCGGACAATACCCTGGGTTTTTACCCGGCGCGTTTTGTACAGGTTTTTGGCCAGCTGCTGAGTAATTGTGCTTGCCCCACGTGGGTCACCTTTAATCGTGGCCCAGGCGCTGGACAGAATGGATTTGAGGTCGATCCCGGCGTGGCGGAAGAAGCGGATGTCTTCGGTAGCCAGAAGCGCCTCCACCAGAACCGGGGAAAGATCGGCAAATTGGACCGGGGAGCGGTTTTCCTCGTAATATTTCCCGATCAGGACCCCGTCAGAGGTATATAATTCGGAGGAAGTTGCCAGCGAAGGGTGTTTTAGTTCATCAAAACCCGGGGAGTTTCCGAACAATCCCAAAAAGTTTATTTCCAACGCGGCAAAATAGATGACAACGGTAAGACATCCGTACAATAGCAAACCCAGCAAGCGCCGTAGGCCAGTTTTCTTCATGATTGTCCGAAAGTATTACCGGTTGCAAAAATGCTGCCATTCCCGACTCAGTCAAACTGGATGATTACGATATCGCCCAGGTTCAGGCCAAGCAGGCCCGAAGCATTCCCTTTGTTGATCGCGATTTCGAGGTAGCCGCTGATGCCGAACAGACAAAGCTTTTCCCCCTCGGGCACGTCGTTGTAATAGCGGCTGATGTTCGTGATGGATTCGTTCCGGCTGAAGAACAGCTCGAACGGCCGGTTTTTCCCGATTTCCTTGAAAAGGGTTTTGGTGACGTTGGTCACCACATTCTGGAATGAATCGATATGGATCACGCTTCCGCGGATCAGGTCCGGTTCGTGTACCGGTTGCAGAAAACCGCGTTGATTAATATGTTCCACGGCCGGTCCAAGCTTTTGCAGTGGTTCGCCTGCGGCCAGGTGCACGGCTGCCTTCACCAGCACGTCGACCAGCGGAAAATGCACGAAAGCGGGATCATTCTGTAGCGCTATCTCGACAACGGTCTGCGGGATGTTTTCGAACAAAAGTGAAAAAATACCGTTGTCGGGCCCCACGAAAAACTGATCCTCATGAAAAAGCGCCAGATACCTTGGCTGGGTCTGATAGTGGGCGTCCACTCCCAGGATATGGATGGTTCCCGGCGGGAAAAACCGGTACGCATTCCGCGCGACATATGCTGCCTGGGCCACATCAAAAGGAGAAATCTGATGGGAAATGTCCACTATCTTTACATCCGGCAAATGAGATAAAATGGCCCCCTTGACCGCACTTTGATAAAAGTCTCTGTGCCCCAAATCGGTAGTAAGGGTGATAATTGCCATTCGTTAATAATTGCTTATTTTTGGTAACGCTTGCAAATATCAAAATTTGCAGGGAAAATAACACTTTTAAAAGTAGATTGTGAGTGAAATACATTTAAGCTTGGATCAGGCCGACCCTGCGATCCTCTGGGGAACAAACAATGAGCACTTTGAAATTCTAAAAAAAAGATTTCCGAAACTGAAAATAGTCGCCCGGGGAACCCAGGTGAAGGTGTTGGGGGACGAACAGGAAACTGCCGCGTTTGCTGCAAAATTTGAACAATTGCTGCAGCACCTTGAAAAATACAACCGGATCAGCTCCAGTGATTTTGAACAGATATTGAATGCGGAAAAGGACTCCCCGGGAGAGGGGAGTGACGCTGCCCGGGAAATCGGACTGGGTGATGTGATCCTTTACGGGCCTAAGGGGAATAAAGTGCGTGCAAGAAGTGAGAACCAGCTTCGCATGGTGGAGGGAGCCTATCAGAACGATATTTTGTTTGCCATCGGACCGGCGGGAACCGGAAAAACGTATACCGCGGTGGCGCTTGCGGTGCGGGCGCTTAAAAACAAGGAGGTTAAGCGGATTATCCTGACCCGGCCGGCCGTGGAGGCGGGCGAAAACCTGGGATTTCTGCCCGGTGATCTGAAGGAAAAAATAGACCCTTATCTCCGCCCGCTGTACGATGCCCTGGATGATATGATCCCGCAGGAAAAGCTTCGGGTGTACCTCGAAAACAGGACCATTGAGGTGGCTCCGCTTGCTTTCATGCGGGGGAGAACACTGGATAATGCGTTTGTGATCCTGGACGAAGCGCAGAACGCGACGGATCTGCAGCTGAAAATGTTCCTCACCCGGATGGGCCCCACGGCGAAATTTATTGTAACGGGCGATGTCACGCAGATCGATCTTCCCCGCAAGCAGCAGTCGGGATTGCTTCATGCCATGGAAATCCTGAAAAATATCCGTGGAATCGAGTTTGTTTATCTGAACGGAAATGACGTGGTCCGCCATAAACTGGTGCGGAAAATCCTGGAAGCATACGGTGACATCGAAAAACAATGAGCAGACAAACCATGAATACCCTAAAAAAGACTTCTTTTCTGTTTCCGGGACAAACTGCGTTGTACCACGGAAAAGTCCGCGACGTATACACGATCCACGACGAACTGCTGATCATGGTGGCCAGCGACCGGATTTCGGCCTTTGATGTGATTCTGCCCGAAGCCATTCCGTTCAAAGGCCAGGTGCTGAACCAGGTTGCGGCTAAATTCCTGGATGCGACGGCCGACATCGTACCCAACTGGATCATTGCCGTCCCCGATCCCAACGTTAGCGTTGGATTCAAATGCAAACCCTTTCCGATTGAAATGGTCATTCGCGGTTATCTTGCCGGACACGCCTGGCGGGAATACCGCGCCGGAAAAAGGCAGCTCTGCGGAGTTCCGCTGCCCGACGGCCTGAAGGAGAACGATCCCTTGCCCCGGCCCATCATTACGCCCACCACCAAAGCGGCCACCGGTCACGACCAGGATATTTCCCGGGAGGAGATTATCGGGAAGGGAATCGTCAACGCTTCCCATTATGCTAAGCTCGAGGAGTACACGCATGCTTTGTTCAAAAGAGGGACGGAACTGGCCGCCCAGCGGGGGCTGATCCTGGTCGATACCAAATACGAATTTGGTTTGCGGAACAATCAGGTGTACCTTATGGACGAGATCCATACCCCCGATTCGTCCCGTTACTTTTATGCTGAAGGTTACCACGAGCGGCAGGAACGTGGAGAAACGCAGAAACAGCTGTCGAAGGAATTCGTACGGCAATGGCTGATCGAAAACGGCTTTCAGGGATTGGAAGGGCAAAAGATACCAAAAATGACCCCGGACGTAGTGCAGGCCATTTCCGCCCGGTACATTGAGTTGTTTGAACGGGTGACCGGCGATGAATTCATCAAGCCGGCCGGAGATGTGGATGTAACCGAACGGGTACAGGAAAACATTCGGCGGTTTTTAAAGGAAAATAGCATGGAGATGGAAAATTCTGCTTAATTTTATCGTATATGAAATATTCGGTCGACAAAAACGAAAAATACATTCTGCTTACCCTGGAAGAAGCGAAGCTGAATGCGATGATCTCGCCGGCCCTGAAATCGGAATTGGTCATTTTCAATGCGGAAGGCTTCCGGAATATCATTCTTGATCTTTCCCATGTGGAACACATGGATTCATCCGGGCTCAGCTGTCTGCTGACGGCGAACCGGATCTGCCAAAATTCCAACGGCTCGTTTGTGCTGACCGGGGTTAAACCATCGGTGGAACAATTAATATCTATAACGCAGCTAGATAAGTCATTACAAATTGTTCCGACAAAGGAGGAGGCCATCGATTACGTGTTTATGGAAGAACTGGAAAGAGAGATTAATAAAAAGGAGTAATGTGAAGTTTCAGTTAACGATACTGGGCAGCAGTTCCGCCACCCCCGTGCGTAATCGCTTTCCCAGCTCACAACTACTGAATATCAATGAAAAACTATTTCTGATCGATTGCGGTGAAGCAGCCCAGATCCAGTTACTCCGGTACGGACTGAAGGCATCGCGGATTGATCATATTTTCATAAGCCATCTGCACGGCGATCACTATTTCGGATTGCCTGGCTTGCTATCCACCCTCCATCTGAACGGGCGTACCAAGCCCTTGATGCTGTACGGTCCGCCGCAATTGATTGAGATCATCAATCTGACCCTTACCTGTTCCCAGACCCAGTTGCGATATCCGCTTGAGTTTATTCCGGTGGATGCGGGGGCGCCCACCCGTTTGCTGGAAAATTCCGAGATAACGGTGGAGACCATTATCATGAACCACCGGATTCCCTGCACGGGTTTTCTTTTCAGGGAAAAGCCGCGACTGCCCAATATTATCCGCGAGAAAATTCAGGAATACGCGATTCCGTCGGAACTTATTTCATCCATAAAGCAGGGCATGGACCTGCGCCTTCCCGATGGAAGGGTGATCCCCAATCAGGAGCTGACGCTGGCGCCGCGTCCTTCGCGGGCGTATGCCTATTGTGCCGATACGCTGGTCAAGCCGGATATCATCCCTCAAATCAAGGAAGTGGACCTGCTGTATCACGAGGCCACCTTTACCAGCGAAATGCTGGAGCGGGCCAATGAAACCTTTCATTCCACTGCTGCCCAGGCGGCAGAGATTGCCCGAAAAGCCCAGGTGAAAAAGCTGATCATTGGCCATTTTTCCGCGAGGTACCGGGAACTTTCCCCGCTTTTGGAGGAGGCACGGGCGGTCTTTCCCCCAACCGAGCTGGCCCGGGAAGGATCGGTATTCGACGTGGGGGAATAAATACTACCTACCGGTAGGAAAACGTTCCGAATTCCGAATGGATCGTGACCTGCTTGCTTTCGGCCCCTTCGACGCGGCCAATCACCTGCGCATCCACCCCGAAGCTTTGGGAGATTGCAATCAGGTCATCGGCAATCTCCGAAGGAACATACAGCTCCATCCGATGACCCATATTGAAGACCTTGTACATTTCCTCCCAGGGCGTCCCGGATTGTTCCTGGATCAGCAGAAACAGGGGCGGGCAGGGGAACAGGTTATCCTTTACCACGTGCAGACCGTTGATGAAATGCAATACCTTCGTCTGCGCCCCGCCGCTGCAGTGCACCATGCCGTGGATCCGGGACCGGTAGCTTTCCAGTATCTTCTTAATGACCGGCGCATAGGTCCGGGTGGGGGAAAGCACCAGCTTTCCGGCCGTGGTGCGGACTTCCCGTGAGGCACGGCCCGTGCTGTCATACAGAGAAATGTTGATGGGATCGGTCAGTTTTTTGCTTCCGCTGAAAACAAGCTCCTGAGGAACCGCCGGATCGTAGCTTTCGGGATATTTCTCCGCAAGCGATCGGTCGAAGACGTCGTGCCGTGCGCTGGTCAGCCCGTTGCTTCCCATTCCGCCGTTGTATTCCTTTTCGTACCGGGCCTGTCCGAACGATGCAAGACCCACGATCACATCGCCTGCCCGGATGCCGTCGTTGCTGATGACTTCCTCTTTTTTCATCCGGCAGCTCACCGTGGAATCCACGATCACCGTCCGTACCAGGTCCCCCACGTCGGCGGTTTCACCTCCGGTGGAATAAATCCCGATGCCATGCGATCGCAGTTCTTCCAGGACTTCTTCGGTACCGTTAATGATCGCGGCAATGACTTCACCGGGAATCAGGTTTTTATTTCTTCCGATGGTGGAGGAAAGCAGGATGTTGTCGGTGGCGCCAACGCATAGCAGATCATCCGTATTCATGACGACCGCGTCCTGCGCGATTCCCTTCCACACGCTTAAATCACCGGTTTCTTTCCAATAGGTGTAGGCGAGTGAAGACTTTGTGCCCGCCCCGTCGGCATGCATGATGTTGCACCAATTGTCGTCTCCGCCGAGAATATCGGGAATGATCTTACAGAACGCGTTGGGGAAAATTCCTTTGTCGATATGTTGGATGGCCGCGTGAACGTCTTCCTTGGACGCGGAAACGCCGCGCTGACTGTAACGAAGGTCCTTATTCATGTCGCAAATGTACGAATTTGCCCGGCAAAAGCGCCGAATGACAAAAGCTCCGGAACGGACAGGCCATCCCGGAGCTTTTTACACAATCCGTACCGAAGGATCAGCGTAGAAACAGCAATTCCCTGTATTTCGGCATGGGCCATACCGAGTCGTCCACCATCCGCTCCAGTTTTTCAATGTTGTACCGGATGACTTCGAAATAGGGTTTTACCTTTTGGTCGTATGCGGCGGCCATTTTGCGTACGTCGGTCAGCTTATTTGCTTTTTTGCGTTCTTCGGTCATGGCATCCACGTTCTGTTTGACCAGATTCACATGCGCCGATATTTTCTCAATGATGTCCAGCTGGCTTTGGTAATTCTTTTTGTCCAGTCCGATCTCTTTCAGCCCTTTTACGTTATCGATCAGGCTGGTCTGGTACGTAAGCGCCGTGGGGATAATATGGTTTTGCGCAAGATCACCCAATACGCGGCCTTCGATCTGAATCTTCTTGATAAAGGCTTCCAGAAGTATCTCATACCGTGCGTGAAGCTCTCTTTCGGTGAAAATATCCTGTTCAACAAACAGTTTATGCGCTTTGGGTGTCGTGTAAGCATCCAGTGCCACCGGCGTTGTGGCCAGATTGGGCAAACCACGCTTTTCGGCTTCTTTATGCCATTCTTCACTGTAATTATTGCCTTCAAAGAGAATATTCTTGGATTCCTTAATGTATTGGCGGATCACTTTCAGGATGGCCACGTCCTTTTTCTCCTTTTTCCGGATCAGGCTGTCCACATCTTTCTTGAATGCTTCCAGTTGCTCGGCCATGATCGCTGCCAGGATGGTCATGGGAGCCGCGCAGTTGGCATACGAACCCACGGCCCGGAATTCAAATTTGTTTCCGGTGAAGGCGAACGGAGAGGTTCTGTTCCGGTCCGTGTTGTCGAACAGGATCTGCGGAATTTTTGGAATATTCAGTTTAATCGTGTCGGTATGCTTGTCCTTTTTAGCCACCCGGCGGCTTTCGATTTCCTCCAGGGCTTCGGTAAGCTGTGAGCCTATAAAAATGGAAATGATCGCAGGGGGCGCTTCGTTTGCTCCCAGCCGGTGGTCGTTACCCGCCGACGCGATACCCGCTCGCATGAGATCCGCATGGGTATGCACCGCTTTGATGGTATTGACAAAGAAGGTCAAAAACATCAGGTTGTTTTTGGGGGTCTTCCCCGGGGAAAGGAGATTTTTGCCCGTATTGGTGATCAATGACCAGTTATTGTGCTTACCTGATCCGTTCAGTCCGGCAAAAGGTTTTTCATGGAGCAACACCTTGAAGTGATGGCGAAGCGCAATTTTATCCATCAAATCCATGAGCAGCTGGTTGTGGTCGATTGCCAGGTTGATCTCCTCGTAAAGCGGAGCGCATTCGAATTGACCGGGAGCTACCTCGTTGTGCCGGGTCGTCAGGGGAATACCCAGTTTCAGGGCTTCTGTTTCCAGTTCGCTCATGAACGCCTGGACGCGGCGCGGAATGGAGCCGAAATAGTGGTCTTCCAATTGCTGGTTTTTGGCGGACATGTGTCCAAAGAGCGTCCGGTTGGTGAGGTACAGGTCCGGCCTGGCGTTGTATAAGGAGAGATCCACCAGGAAGTATTCCTGCTCGATGCCCAGACTTGCGTTTACCTTGGTGATGGATTTGTCAAAATAATGGCAGACATCTACCGCGGCTTTGTCCAGCCGGCCCAATGCTTTCAGCAGGGGAGCTTTGTAATCCAGCGCTTCGCCGGTATAAGAAATGAATACGGTGGGTATACACAGGGTAGCGCTACCTCCGGACTGGCTCTCGATAATGAAAGCCGGGGAGGAGGGATCCCATGCGGTATAGCCCCGGGCTTCGAACGTGACACGTAAACCGCCGCTGGGAAAGCTGGATGCATCGGGTTCCTGCTGTACCAGGGATTCTCCGGTGAATTTTTCCATGCCCGTTCCATCGGGTGAGGCCTCAAAAAATGTATCGTGCTTTTCAGCGGTAAGCCCGGTTAGGGGCTGAAACCAGTGGGTGTAGTGGGTTGCCCCTTTACTCATGGCCCAGGCCTTCATGCCGGAGGCAATCTGATCTGCCATGTCGCGATCAACCGGCGTTCCCCGCTCAATTGCATTTTTTACACTTTGGAAAGCTTCCTTGGAAAGAAATTCTTTCATCGTGTGCTCATTGAACACATTGGTGCCAAAATAATCCGAGATCCGATCGGAAGGCGGTATTGCCCGCATCGGTGTTCTACTGAGAACACTTTCTAAAGCTTTGAAGCGTAAAGTGGACATATTTCGTCTATTTGTTTTGTTTTTGTAATAAATCGTGACAAAAATAGGCGAAAAAATCAAAAATCAAGTGAATCTTTGAAAAAAAATGATAAAAAATCATATATTTTCAAGTTTTGATCCGAAAAACCCTTGTTTTCTCCAATAATTCAGGTGTCCGAATGTGTTCTTGCGAATTATGTGGCGGTTTTTGTGAAAATTAGGCGTTAAAGCCGCCGGATTCAAGTAAAAACTATGAAAAAGCCAGCTGTCAGGTGCCGGTAATTAAGCCATTGCCTGAAGCTGGCCTGTGCCCCACATAAGTGGCATAAAGAACATGTGCTTGTTTAGCAGCACAAGTTGAAGTAAAACCAATACGTAGAAACTTGGAACATTGGGTGGGCCTGCGTCGTAATCCCGTTTTTAAAACTGACAGCTGCTCCGGCGGATGCCCGCCGGAGAACTGTCATACAGGTTTGATTATGAAGAGATCTTCTTAAATCAATGCTAAGTTGATTTTTTTTCTCCAAAAATCCCAGGATTCTTAGTAGTTTTACCTATAAATATTGTTGTTTTGAACAACCGGCGCTGATATGGAAAAACAGGAACGATTCACTGTTTTCGAAAACAAAACCATTGGCCGCAACCTGGCTTTATTCAGAAAACTCCGTGAAAAAAAAGCGTTTGAGGTAGCCGACTACATCGGGATCGGAGAAGCTGCCTATACCAAATACGAACGGGGTGAAAGCAAAATCACCGTCGACGTTATTCAAAAGGTCGCCGAGTTTCTGACGGTAGACCCGCTTCAGATTGTTTCGGCTTCTCCCCATAATTTCCTGGAACAGGTGACCCGAACCCGGTTTGCGGTTCAGGGAAGTGCGCAAACTGTCAACCAAGCGCAACAGGAGTTCATGCTGAGGCTCATGGAGAGCGTCGTATCCGTGAACGAGCGACTGCTCACGCTTTTGGAAG
Source organism: Anseongella ginsenosidimutans (assembly GCA_029268045.1). Taxonomy (GTDB): domain Bacteria; phylum Bacteroidota; class Bacteroidia; order Sphingobacteriales; family Sphingobacteriaceae; genus Anseongella; species Anseongella ginsenosidimutans_A. The sequence continues at coordinate 54,810 of JAJUHF010000003.1, read as the reverse complement.
CCAACAGACGGAAATAGGAGGCGTCTTCACTTTTTGGACACGTCACGCAGGCCCCTCAGGGAGAATTACTTGAAAACAGGCTGCAAGAGACTAAACGAGCCCTCGGCGGCGTCCATTCGTACCCGACCCCCAACCGGCAGGATGAACTGCCGGGAAATGTGGCCGATCATGGCGCCGGAATACGCCGGAATACCCAATGGTTTTATATAATGGTCCAGGATTTCGTCCAACGTAAGTGCGCCGTAACCCTCACCCGGATTGCATTCGGTACAGTGGCCGAAAATAAAGCCTTCAAGCTGCTCCAGGGCGCCGCACAGCTGCAACTGGCTCATCATCCGGTCCACGCGGTACAATTTCTCTCCAACTTCTTCCAGAAACATGATCTTGCCCGTAAAGTCAGGGAAATAACGCGATCCGGCCAGGCCGGAAAGGACCGATAGGTTGCCACCCAGCAATTCGCCCGCCGACTCGCCGCCGGAAATCGTACGGATCCGGTTGTAGCGGACGATCAGGTCATCTCCTTTGCTTTGGGGATTTTTCCATACGGGCAGCGCTCGCTCAAGAAACAGGGTCCGGAACTGCGATGCATTATAATCCGGCCAGGTGCTGCTGGCCATGGGACCGTGAAAAGTGATCAGTCCGGTTTGTGTATAAATGGCCATGTGCAGGGCGGTTATGTCGCTGTACCCCATAAATACCTTCGGGTTATTTTTGATTACATCGTAGTCGATGAGATCCAGGATACGCGCAGCCCCGGAGCCGCCCCGCAGGCAAATGATACCCCGGACGGTAGGATCGGCAAACATGGCATTCAGGTCTTTCGCCCGTTCCTGGTCGGTCCCTGCCAGATGACCGTAGCGGTTGCCCACGTGTTGGCCCATTTTCACTTTAAAACCCAGCGCCTGCACGACCTCGCGCGCAAGCTGGAAGGGCATTTCTTCAAATAATGTGGCCGAAGGGCTGATTATCCCGATGGTATCGCCTTTTTTCAGGCCGGGCGGAAGCACCGTCTCCGGCTGAAGGCCGGAAGGATTCCGCGGCCGATCGGGAAATAGTGCTGCGGCGGTGCTGCCGGACAGGAAGGGAGACAACAGGATCCCGCCTCCGAGGGACTTCAAAAAAGCGCGTTTCTTCATATCATGGGCTTGAATGAACGAATTTATAAAAAATCCCCGAGAGGCCGCCACGCAGTAATTCCGGTTCCTCTGTTTTTACTCGGCTTTATTTGTTAAATTTGCCTCCATATAAATTTTACCGTTACGTTGGAAGATCAGTTAACCACCCTGGAGACCGCTCAGAAACTGGGGTTATTACCCGAAGAATTCGAAAAGATTAAAGAGATCCTAGGCCGGACTCCGAATTTCAATGAGCTAAGTATTTATTCCGTGATGTGGAGCGAGCACTGCTCGTACAAAAACTCCATTATCTGGTTGAAAACCCTGCCCAAGGATGGCCCGCGCATGCTTGCTAAAGCCGGTGAGGAAAACGCGGGAATGGTGGATATAGGCGATGGGTTGGCCTGTGTTTTTAAGATTGAATCGCATAACCATCCCTCCGCGCTGGAACCCTATCAGGGCGCTGCCACCGGAGTTGGCGGGATCAACCGGGATATTTTCACCATGGGCGCCCGTCCCATTGCGCAGCTTAACTCGCTGCGGTTTGGCGATCCGACCCTTCCCCGGAACCAATGGCTTATGCGTGGGGTAGTGAAGGGAATCGGCGACTACGGAAACGCCTTTGGTATTCCAACGGTAGCCGGGGAAGTCTTTTTCGACGACTGTTTTACGGTCAACCCTTTGGTAAACGCCATGTCGGTGGGTTTGGTGGAACACGGCAAAACCGCCTCTGCTACCTCCTACGGCGTGGGTAACCCGGTTTATATCGTGGGTTCAGCCACTGGAAAGGACGGGATCCATGGGGCTGCTTTCGCTTCAAAAGATATTACCGAAGAATCGGCCAAGGACCTTCCCGCGGTACAGGTTGGCGATCCCTTCCAGGAAAAGCTTTTGCTTGAAGCTACCCTGGAGGTAATTGCCTCGGGCGCCGTGGTGGGCATGCAGGACATGGGGGCAGCCGGTATCATTTGTTCCAATTCGGAGATGTCTGCCAAGGGCGAACACGGAATGGATATCCACCTGGACCGCGTGCCGGTACGTCAGGAGAATATGCTTCCCTGGGAGATCCTGCTTTCCGAGTCCCAGGAACGCATGCTGATCGTTGTTGAAAAAGGAAAAGAGGCGGTAGTAGAAGAAATATTCGAAAAATGGGATCTTAATTGCGCCATCATCGGGGAAGTGACCGAGGGAGACCGCCTGCGTTATTTTATGCACGGTGAACTGGTTGCCGATGTGCCTGCCGATTCACTGGTGCTGGGCGGTGGCGCTCCGGTTTATCAGCGTTCCTTTAAAGAGCCTGCCTATTTCAAGGAAAACAAACAATTTGCCATTGACCAAGTGGAGGAGCCGAAGGATCTGAAGGCGGTGATGCTTCACCTGGCGGGTCATCCAAATATCGCATCCAAACGCTGGGTGTATAATCAGTACGACTCCACCATCGGGACGGTGAATATGACCACCAACGCGCCTGCCGATGCCGGGGTGACCCTGGTAAAAGGGACGGAGAGAGCGCTGGCCATGACCGTCGACTGCAATTCCCGATACGTATGGGCGGATCCGCAGGAGGGCTGTGCCATGGCTGTGGCCGAGGCGGCCCGTAACATCGTATGTGCCGGTGGCGAGCCCGTTGCCGTTACCAATTGCCTCAATTTCGGGAATCCGTACAACCCCGAGGTCTACTGGCAGTTTGTGGAAGCCATTAAAGGCATGGCCAAGGCCTGTGAAAAGTTCCAGACTCCCGTTACGGGAGGCAACGTGAGCTTTTATAATCAGTCTTCCGATGAGGGGCCGGTATTTCCCACCCCTACCATTGGGATGCTTGGCGTACTCGATAACCGGGATACGTTTACCTCGCTGGCATTTCGTCAGCCGGGTGATCTGATCTATCTCATCGGGGAATCCAAAAACGATATCGCTTCTTCCCAATACCTGTATTCATGGCATAAGATCAGGCAGTCGCCGGCTCCCTTTTTCGATCTGGACAAGGAATTCGACGTGCAGCAGGTAGTTAAAAACCTGATCCTGGAGAATCTCATCGACTCGGCCCACGATGTTTCCGATGGCGGCCTGTACATCACCCTGCTGGAATCGGCCATGCCCCGCAACCTGGGATTCGATATCTCTACCGATATGAGCGTACGTAAAGACGCTTTCCTCTTCGGGGAGTCGCAAAGCCGGATCGTGGTTTCGGTCAAATCCGAATTGCAGGAGCAGTTTCTGGAATTCATGGCCAATTTCGATGTCGAGTACAGTCTGCTGGGCACTGTCAACGATGGGGATCTCATTATCGACGGCGAATCCTTTGGCGAGATAGAAGAAGTCAAGGACCTCTATCACAACGCCCTGCACAGAATACTGGAAAGCGAAACCGAAGCGCAGGCCTAGCGGGACGGATCGAACGCCTGCTCCAGGTCGCCGATCAGATCTTCGATTGCTTCAATGCCCACTGAGACCCGCAGCAGATTTTCGGGAGAATGGCTTCCCGGGCCTTCCTGGGAAGCCCGGTGCTCAATTAGGCTTTCCACACCTCCCAGACTGGTCGCGTGGACAAAAAGCCGGCAGTTATTGATCAGGTTCATGGCTTCGGTCCGCCCTCCCTTGATCAGAAAAGCCAGCATGCCACCGTATCCGCTCATTTGTGAACGGGCAATGTCGTGACCGGGGTGTCCGGGCAGGCCGGGATGAAAAACCTGTTCCACCTGGGAATGATCCTTCAGCCATTGAGCCAAACGAAGCGCGTTTGCATCGTGAACCCGCATCCGGCATGCAAGCGTCTTTACCCCGCGCAGGGTCAGATAACAGTCGAAAGGGGATAGCACCCCTCCACCCAGGGTCTGGACCTGCCGGATCCTGTCAAAGAATTCATTTTTTTTCCTGCAGACGATCGCCCCACCCAATGTATCGCTGTGCCCGCCAATGTATTTCGTGGTGGAATGCATTACCAGGTCGACCCCCAATTCCAACGGACGCTGGAAGACTGGAGTGGCAAAGGTATTGTCGCAAACGGTGACGATCCCCTTCCGGCGTGCCAAGTCGGTAATCCGGCGGATGTCAGCGATTTTCATCAGCGGATTGGACGGGGTTTCCACCCAGATCAACCGGGTATGGGGACGGATATGCTCATCCAGGCTCCCCAGGTCCACAAACGAAAACTCCAGTTTCCAGCGCGTCATCACCTGGCGGATCATATTCTGGATGCCCATGTACATATCTTCCGGAACGATCACGTGATCGCCCGGCTGCAGTGCCTGGAATACGGCCATGGCTGCAGCCGATCCCGATGAAAAACAGGCCGCGGCTTCACCGCCTTCCAACGATGCCAGACAGGATTCCAATTCGGTCCGCGTAGGATTGCCATGCCGGGTGTACATGTATCCGTCGGGAAAATCACCCGCCGCATCGCGACGGAACGTGGTAGAAAGCTGCAAGGGAGCGATGACCGGGCTGACACGGGAGCTATTCCGGTCCTTACCCGCATGAATGGCAAGCGTATCTATTCTCATGGGATGCTTAGGCTTTCACGGGCGGTTTGGTGGGGCGGATCTCGACCTTGCTCGGCAAACTGCGGGGATGCATCCGGAGCAGGTCGGAAACCAGCTGTCCGAGGTCTTCCGGCTGTATCTTCCAATTGTCTTTTTCCGATGGCTCGTTATTGTTGAAATGGGATGCGACCGATCCGGGCATAATGGTTGTCACCTTTACATCCTGTTGACGGAGATCCAGCATCAAAGCCTGGGTATACCCCACCACGGCGAATTTACTGGCATTGTAACCGGTGCCGCCTGCAAAGAAATTCGCGCCGGCCAGGCTGGCGATGGTAATGATATAGCCTTTCGTTTTAATCAGTTCCTCTACGGCTGCTTTGGTACTGTTGAACACGCCGGTTACGTTCGTGTCCAGCATGGCGTTCCATTGTTCGTGGGTCAATTCGGTGATGGGAGCATAGTGTCCCACGCCGGCGTTGGCAACCAGCACATCCAACCGGCCCCATTTTTCAAGGATCGCTGCCACCGCGCGCTGCTCGTCTTCAAAATTCCGGACATCTGACTGAAGAGGCAGGACCCGATCGGCATTTCCCAGACTTTCGGTCGCCTGCCGGGCCGCATCCAGCTTACGGCTACTGATCGCGACCCGGTATCCCTGGTCCACCAGGTAGGCAGCAATGCCCTTTCCAATGCCTTTGCTGGCGCCGGTGACGTAAACAACTTTATTTGTAACCATATTGTGTTTTTTATTTATGTTCAGGTGATATAAATAATACATGGACCCGTTCGAAATGTTTGGACTCCCAGGAATAATTTCAAAAAAGGAAACATATTTTCGTGGGACCGTTATTCTTATAGAAGAATGTCGTTTTATTTGATTGAAAAAACCGAGGTCCATGGCAAAATTCACCAATCCGCTGATCAATGAAAGCAGTCCTTACCTGCTGCAGCACGCCCACAATCCGGTAAACTGGTACCCCTGGGGCCAGGCGGCCCTGGAGAAAGCAAAAAAGGAGGATAAGCTGATCCTGATAAGCATCGGTTATTCCTCCTGTCACTGGTGCCATGTCATGGAGCGGGAAAGCTTCGAGGACGAGGAGATCGCCCGAATCATGAACGAGCGCTACGTTTGCATAAAAGTGGACCGCGAGGAGCGGCCGGACATTGATCAGATCTACATGAACGCGGTGCAGCTTATGACCGGGCAGGGGGGATGGCCCCTGAATTGTTTCACCCTGCCCGATCAGCGTCCGGTTTACGGAGGAACCTATTTCCCACCCGAAGACTGGAAAAGTATTCTGGTGAATCTGGATGAATTTTTCAGAAAAAAAAGAAGCGAAGCCGAAGCCTATGCCGACAAGCTTACCGCGGGAATCCGGCAGTCCGAACAGGTGCAGCGGATCGCATTCGGAAAGGAATTTTCCGCTGCGGACCTTCAGGAAATCTACCGGGAATGGCTTTCTTATTTCGACTTCAAGGAAGGAGGCCATAACCGCGCCCCCAAATTTCCTCTTCCCAATAATTTTCTCTTTCTTTTAAGATACGCCCATTTTTCCGGGGAATCCCAGGCCAGGGAAATTGTGCTCTTGACGCTGGACAAAATGTGCCGGGGCGGGATATACGATCAGCTGGGCGGCGGATTTTCGCGCTATTCCGTAGACGCGGCCTGGCACGTGCCTCATTTTGAAAAGATGCTCTACGACAACGCGCAACTGGTGAGTCTTTATTCCGAAGGGTTTTCATGGACCGGATCTTCCCTGTACCGGGATACCGTGTACCAGACCCTGGAGTTTATCGAGCGGGAAATGACATCGCCCGAGGGAGGTTTTTATTCCGCCCTGGATGCCGATAGCGAAGGGGTTGAAGGGAAGTTTTATTGCTGGACACGAGATGAAATAGCGCAAGCCGGTCTGGATCAACTAGATCATCCGGAGGCCGAAGCGGTCTTTTGCGCGTATTACAATATTGCCCCGGAAGGGAACTGGGAGGGAACCAATGTATTGAGACGCCTTTATACCGACCAGGAGGTGGCGCGTCGGTTCAATCTGCAGCCGGGTGAATTGCAGCGAATCGTTTCGGCAGGGAGGGACCGGCTGTTGCAGCTTAGGGAACAACGGGTCCGTCCCGGGCTTGATGACAAAATCCTTGCTTCCTGGAACGGCATGATGCTAAAAGGATATCTGGATGCATACCGGGCTTTTGGCAAGGATCTGTTTCTGGAACGTGCCCTTAAAAATGCCGCTTTTATAAAACGCAATTTACTCCAGGGAAATGACCGGCTTTACCGGAACTATAAAGGCGGAAAGACTTCGATCCCTGGCTTTCTGGATGATTACGCGTTTGTTGCGGACGCATTCATTGCGCTATACCAGGCAACCTTTGATGAGCAATGGCTGCTGCGGGCACGCGCGCTTGCTGAACGGGCGCTTCAGGATTTTTACAATCCCGAAAACGGAATGTTCTTTTATACCTCTGCTGAGAGCGAAACCCTGATCGATCGCAAATACGAATTAATGGACAATGTCATCCCCTCGTCCAATTCCACAATGGCTCACGTACTGCAGCAGCTGGGCCTTCTTTTCGATGAAAAGCGGTATTTGGATATTAGCCGGCAGATGCTTCGCAACGTAATGAAACCGATGAAGGGGTACGGTTCGGCCTATTCCAATTGGGCCATCCTTCTGCTCAACGAAGTCAGCGGGGTTTTCGAAGTGGCGATCACCGGTCCGGAATCCCTCCTGCGACGGAAAGAAATTGATTCGGCATACATTCCCAATAAACTTATGCTGGGAGGTGAAACGGGAAACCTGCCGTTATTGGAGGGGAAATTTACGGGCGAAACGATGATTTACGTGTGCCGGGATAAAACCTGTCAGCTCCCGGTACGGGAGGCCTCCGAAGCGCTTAAGCAGATGCGCTCAGTGTCCTGAGCCATCCGAAGCGTCGGTCCGATTCCAATAAATGACCAGGTTGTGCGTGGCCCGCCCCGCAGCGATGATCTCCGGCCGGCCGTCTCCGTCCAGATCGGCTATCTTCAGGTCTTCGCATGCCATTTCATTGTCATCAATCCGGTAGGGTTTCCATTTCCCACTTTCCTGCTGCCATAATTGAATGCCCACTTTGCCCTCCTCGTCCGGGTTTCGCCAGCCCGCCACGATCTGATCGTTTCCGCTTCCGGTCAGGTCGCCCGTAGCCAGCCCGTGTCCTTGGTTCATTTTAGCCGTCAATACCTGGCGTCCGGCTGTATCCAGCCCAAGGTAAACGGTCAGGTTGTTACCGTGCATCGGTTCGATCCCGGTGAGCCAGGTGCGGCCATCGGCATCCCGTCCTACGCGGAGTTCGCCAAAGGAAGGTCCGTTGACTAGCCAGCTGGCCGCCCATTGGCCGTCCTCGAATTTCAGTTTCCGGATGCCTTCTTTCCCTCCCACAAAGAGCGCTTCGCCTCCCTTGCCGGGAACGATCTCAAAATTATGGGTCATGTGGAGCAGCCGGTCAATGATTTTATAGCGCCACCCCTCTTGGTTGTTTCCGGGCGGCGTGTAAGCCATGACCCGGACTCCTTCTCCTTCTCCGTTCGTGTTTCCCCGTCCATGCAGGGGCAAGACGATCAGCTGAAAAACATCGGGTGCGGCCTCGACCCAACCCATGCGATGCACGGTGGGTTCGTGATACAGTTTCTCCGGCTTCCACAGCTGGGTGGGGTCCTGGGGGCGGTGGAGGTAAAAGACAGCGCCCGATTGGGCGGTATCGCTTGTCTCGCCGGGGTTCCATTGCGCGCCGACGGCCACTTCCACCAAACCATCTCCGTTGATATCCCGCGCGGCAATGCAGACGTTGTCGTGCGTGGTCAGGTCCTTTGCCATGACAAAGCGCTTCCAGTCTCCGTTCCGGTACCAGACGATCTCTTTCTTATCAGCCAGCAGAATGTCCGGTTTGCGGTCCCCGTCCACATCGCCGATAGCCAGTCCGTAACCAATGGCGACCTGATCGTCCACTACCTGGGCCTTGAATACCGGCGTGGGGGTATCTTTCGCCGGTGGATCGCTGGGTTTCGCAGCCAGAAAAAAATAAGGAATAGCGGCAAGAAGAAAGTATTTCATCGGGATTATTTTTATATTTCACTAAGAGAACGAATTTATAAAAGATGATTGACAATTTATACCTCATCCTTGGTTTGTCCCTGGCATTGGGTATGCTGGTTGGAATCCAGCGGGAACATGTGAATTCCCGCGTGGCAGGAATCCGTACCTTTCCGCTGATTACGCTTACGGGGACGCTTTCGGCGCTGCTTGCCAGCGATTTCGGGGTATGGATGGTCCCGGCCGGGGTGGCCTGTATCGGCGGATTGCTGATCGTAACCAACTGGCAGCGAACCGTTCAGCGGGAAGGGGTAGGCGGACTTACCACCGAGATGTCAATCATCCTGATGTATCTCATCGGAGCCTATCTGGTAAATGGAAATCAGCTGCTTGCCGTCGTGCTGACCGGGGTGGTGGTGGTGCTGCTTCATTTCAAGCCGGCGTTGCACCAATTTGTGGATAAGATCGGGGAAAAGGACCTGAAGGCGGTGATGCAATTTGTGCTGATTACGTTGGTCATTCTGCCGGTACTGCCCAATGAAAACATGGGGCCATACCAGGTGCTGAATCCACGGGAAATCTGGTGGATGGTGGTACTCATTGTGGGGATCAGCCTGATCGGATACTTCTTTTACAAGCTGCTGGGCGGAAAACTGGGAGTCCTGGCGGGCGGTCTGCTAGGCGGAATGGTTTCCAGTACCGCGACGACCGTTTCCTATTCACGTAAAACCGCCGGCAGGGCGGGAGCGGGGATTACCAACGTAGCCATTTTGGTACTCCTGGCCGCCACGGTGGTGTCTTACGGAAGGGTGCTGGTGGAAATTGTCATTGTGGCGCCCGGTGTTTTCAGTAAGGTGGTGTGGCCCATCGCCCTGGAACTGGTCTTCTTCGGCCTGATGACCGTGGTGTGGTTTTTCAAACGGGGAAGTCAGACCGAAGAGCTTCCGGAACAGGACAACCCCGCCGAAATCAAGAATGCGCTGATCTTTGCGGCACTTTACGGCCTGATCGTATTGGTATCTGCCTGGGCTTCGGAGGAAGTGGGGCAAAGCGGACTGTTCGGCGTGGCGATCCTATCGGGCCTCACCAATATGGACGCGATTACACTGTCTACTTCGGCAATGGCCGCTTCGGGAGAAATAGAACCGGACCTTGCCTGGCGTCTGATCCTGACCGCCTCTCTGGCCAACCTGGCGTTTAAGGGCGGCATCGTCCTCTTTATAGGGAACCGGCGGCTGAAAAAATACATGAGTGTGTTATTTGGCGCCGGAATTACAGGTGGCCTGGCCATCCTGCTTTGCTGGTAAAGCTCTACATGAAACCGAGCGCCAGTTTGGCTTCTTCGCTCATCATGTCCTTGTCCCAGGGGGGATCGAAGACCACATCCAGCGTTGCTTCGTTGATGCCCTCTACCGCCTGTACTTTTTGACGTACTTCTTCGGGGAGTGTGCCGGCTACCGGACAAAATGGGGAAGTAAGGGTCATGATCACCTCCGCATTGCGTTCCGGCGTGATCGTCAGCTCGTATATTAGACCGAGATCATAGATATTGACCGGGATCTCGGGGTCATAACAGGTTTTTATTGCTTCAATGGCCTCTTCCCGAAGCTGTTCAAGCGTTTTTTCGTTTTTATTCTCTGCCATGGTGTTGGATGTTCTGGAATGCCAGCGCATATAGTTTCATCTGCTTGATCATGGAGGAAAATCCATTGGAACGTTGGGAGCCAATCACTTTCCGCATGCCGATACGCTCCACAAAATACAATTCCGAGTGAAGGATTTCCTCCGGTGTCCGCTCGTTCCAGACCCGGATAAGCAGACTGATCAGGCCTTTGGTAATATCGGTATTGCTGTCCGCCTTGAAAATCACTTTCCCATCTTCAAAGCTGCTTACAAGCCACACCTTCGACTGGCAGCCTTTTACGATATTTTCTTCTACCTTGTATTTCTCATCAAGCGGAGGAAGCTTGCCGCCCATCTCCATGATATAGAAGATGGTGCTTTCCATGTCATTTTCGAGCAGTGAAAACTCTTCTATTATTTCGTCCTGTATTTCATTGATTGCCGGTTTCACCTCGTTGCTATTTTTTCTACGCTTTCCAGAAAGTAGTCCACTTCTTCTTTGGTGTTGTACACGGCAAAAGAGGCCCGGCAGGTGCCTTCGATGCCGAAGCGCTCCATTAGGGGCTGGGTGCAGTGGTGGCCCGTGCGGATCGCGATTCCCCGGGCATCCAGTAACATTCCCGTGTCGAACAGATGCGTTTTCTCCAGCAAAAACGAAACAATACCCGATGCTTCCGCCGCCTGGCCAACCAGCCGTACGCCGGGGATGGATTGCAGCCCTTCCCGCGCCTGCCGAAAAAGTTCGTCTTCGTGGGAATGGATGGCCGGTTTGCCCAACTCGTTGATGAATTCAATGGCCGGTTTGAACGCGATCACCTCGCCAATGGTCGGGGTCCCCGCTTCAAACTTATAGGGAATATCGTTGTAGGTGGTTTTTTCAAAACGCACGTCCCGGATCATGGAACCTCCGCCCTGGTAGGGGGGAAGCGCCTCCAGTTCGGCCCGCTTGCCGTACAGCACGCCAACCCCGGTAGGACCGTAGATCTTATGCGCTGAAAACACCAGAAAATCGCAATCGATTTCCTGGACATCCACGGGCAGGTGTCCAACCGACTGGGCTGCGTCAATCAATACCTTGGCGCCGGCTTGGTGCGCCATCTCGGTAATCTTTCTGACCGGGTTCACCGTGCCCAACGTATTGGATACGTGAACAAGCGCCACCATTTTGGTCTTCGGACCTAGCTGACGGGCGTATTCCTCCAGGATCAGCTCCCCGTTTTCTGTAACCGGAATAACTTTGAGCAGGGCGCCGCGCTCCTCACAGATCATTTGCCAGGGAACGATGTTGGAATGATGTTCCATGGCGGAAATGATCACCTCGTCGCCGGGATGCAGCATACTGCGCCCGAAACTATGCGCCACCAGGTTAATTCCCTCGGTGGTTCCCTTGGTGAAGATCACTTCCTCCTTCTCGGCAGCATTGATGAATTTTGCTGCCAGTTCCCGGGTTTGTTCAAAGCCGTCGGTGGCGCGGTCGGCCAGGGTGTGTACACCGCGGTGAATATTGGAATTGTCAAACCGGTAATAATGAAGCAAGGCGTCAATGACCCGTTGCGGTTTTTGCGTGGTTGCCGCGTTGTCGAAATACACCAGGGGATGCCCGTTCACTTCCTGGTGAAGGACGGGGAACTGTTCCCTGATGGCAGGTATATCGATCATTTAGTCTTTAAATTTTTCAGCGGCGATCTTCATCAGGGGCGCAATCAGCTCTTCCACCTGTAATTTCCCGATCACCTCTTCGGAATAGGCCCGCAACAGCATGCGTTTGGCATCTTTTTCCGAAAGTCCACGCGAGCGCAGATAGAAAACAGCCTCTTCGTCCAGGTGGCCGCTGGTAGCGCCGTGCGTACAGCGCACATCGTCGGCGAAGATCTCCAGCTGGGGTTTTGTATTTACAGTCGCCTCGTCTGACAACAGAATGTTGATGTTTCGTTGGTATGCATTGGTTTTCTGTGCATCCTTTTCCACGAAAATCTTTCCGTTGAACACGGCGGTGGCCTGTTCATTAATAATTCCTTTGTACAGCTGATCGCTGTAGCATTCGGGCGAATTGTGATTTACCCGGGTGTGGTTATCCAGGAACTGGTTTCCGCTCAGCAGATAGAGTCCGTTCATAATGCTCCGGCACTGCTTGTCCATTAAACGGAAATGCAGGTTGTTTCTCACAAACGCGCCGTCCAGCGAAATGATGTGCGTGTCTACCGATGCGTTTTTATGCTGTTCGATTTCAGTATATCCCACATGGAAGTTGCTTCCGGTCTCCAGCTGGAGTTTGGTGTAATCCACCACGGCATCCTGTTCGGCTTTCAGTTCGGTGACCATATTGGTCAGCGCCTCCCGGGATGCGTCTCCAGCGAATATTTCAACCACCTTAAAGGAGGAGTTCGATTCGGCAACAAACAGATTCCGCGGACGGATCTTCAACGGTGCATCGTGGGCAACGGTCAGGTGATATACCACCACGGGCTTATCCAGTGTTTTTCCGGCAGCAGTGTGGATGAACGCGCCGTCGGTGAAACCCATCGTATTGCTTGCAACGAAGCCGGACTCCAGGGTTGCCACGTTCCCCAGATAGGGAGCCGCCTGCGCCAACACCTGTTCGTCGGAAAGCGCTCCGATCAAAATGCCTTCTTCCGGCGAGGGTACCTGCGACAGTTCGGCGCTGAACCAGCCGTTTACAAACACCAGGTACCACGCATCCAGGCTGGTCAGCGGGTACGCGGCAAACGCGTCCCTGTCCACTGAGCCGCCTGCGTCCGGTGCAGGGTTTTCGTAGGCAGGCGCAATAATCCGGTGAACCGGAACATATTTCCAATCTTCCAGTTTGGAATGCGGATAGCCATGCTTCTCAAAATACGCCTTAGCTTCTTCCCGTTTCGTCTGAAGGGGGGCAAGGGAGCGTTGGATATCCGGATCCTGGGCTATGATAGCATTGTTCATTTAAGCTTCTACTTTTTCTTCTTCTTTTATCCAATCGTATCCCTTGGCTTCCAACTCAAGCGCAAGGTTCTTATCTCCTGATTTAACAATTTTTCCGTTGTACAGTACGTGCACGTAATCGGGCACGATGTATTCAAGCAGACGCTGGTAGTGCGTAATCAGGATGCACGCGTTATCCTTGCTGCGTAACTGATTTACCCCGCTGGCAACCAGGCGAAGGGCATCAATGTCCAGGCCGGAGTCGGTTTCATCCAGTATGGAAAGGTTGGGCTCCAGCATGGCCATCTGAAAGATCTCATTCCGTTTCTTCTCGCCGCCTGAGAACCCTTCGTTCAGCGAACGGCTCAGCAGGGACTGGTTCATTTCAACCAGTTTCATTTTTTCCTTCATCAGCTTCAGGAATTGCACGGCATCCAGCGGTTCCTGGCCACGGGCTTTACGCAGTTCGTTCACCGCGGTTTTCAGAAAGTTGGTGGTGCTTACTCCCGGAATTTCCACCGGGTATTGAAATGCCAGGAAGATGCCGGCCCGCGCGCGGTCTTCCGGCGCCATCTCCAGCAGATCCTGTCCCTGATAGGTGACGCTGCCCGAAGTGACTTCGAATTCCTCACGCCCTGCAAGAATGGCCGAAAGCGTACTTTTCCCGGATCCGTTGGGACCCATGATTGCATGAACTTCGCCCGGCCGTACCTCGAGGCTGATGCCTTTTAAAATTTCCTTCCCTTCAATGGAAGCTTTGAGATCTTTTATCGTTAACATATTCTTTTTCTTAATTCTTTTGATTAACCAACGCTACCTTCAAGGCTGACTGCCAATAACTTCTGCGCTTCCACCGCAAATTCCATGGGGAGGTGGTTCAATACTTCCCGGCAATAGCCGTTTACGATCAGGCTCACTGCTTCTTCGGGCCCGATACCCCGCTGATTGCAGTAAAATATCTGGTCTTCTCCGATTTTGGAGGTGGTAGCTTCGTGTTCGATCTGAGCCGTCTGGTTCTTCACTTCAATGTATGGGAACGTGTGCGCTCCGCATTTATCGCCGATCAAGAGCGAATCGCATTGGGTGTAATTCCGGGATTTGTGTGCGTTTTTCCCCACCTTCACCAGGCCGCGGTATGAATTATTGCTGAATCCGGCCGAAATCCCTTTCGAGACGATCCGGCTACGGGTATTCTTTCCAAGGTGAATCATTTTGGTTCCGGTATCGGCTTGCTGCCGGTTATTGGTCACGGCCACGGAATAGAACTCTCCGGCGGAATGGTCTCCTTTCAGAATTACACTGGGATATTTCCAGGTGATGGCCGAACCGGTTTCCACCTGGGTCCAGGATATTTTTGAATTCCGTCCCTGGCACAGACCCCGCTTGGTAACGAAGTTATAGATGCCTCCTTTTCCGTCCTTATCTCCAGGATACCAGTTCTGTACCGTGGAATACTTTACCTCGGCGTCATCCAGGGCGATGATCTCCACCACCGCGGCGTGCAGCTGGTTCTCATCCCGCATGGGAGCGGTACAGCCTTCCAGGTAACTGACATACGCGCCTTCTTCGGCGATGATCAGGGTACGTTCGAACTGGCCGGTGTTTTCCGCATTGATCCGGAAATAGGTGGAAAGCTCCATGGGACAACGGACTCCCTTGGGGACATACACAAATGAACCGTCAGAAAACACGGCGGAGTTCAATGCCGCGAAATAATTATCGGTTGGAGGTACGACCGTACCCAGGTATTTCTTGACCAGCTCCGGATGATCCTTCACCGCTTCGCTCACCGAACAGAAGATCACACCGGCTTCTTTCAGTTTTTCACGGAATGTGGTGGCAATGGAAACCGAATCGAATACCGCATCCACCGCTACGCCGGTAAGGCGCTTTTGCTCATCCAGGGATATGCCGAGTTTGTCAAAGGTGGCGCGCAGTTCCGGATCCACTTCATCCAGGCTGTTCAACTTGGGCATTTGCTTCGGCGCCGCGTAGTAGGACAGCTTCTGGTAGTCTATTGCCGGATAGGTCACATTCGGCCAATGGGGTTCTTCCATTTTCAGCCAGTTCCGGAACGCTTTCAACCGCCATTCCAACAGGAATTCCGGTTCGCCTTTTTTTGCGGAAATGAAACGGATGATGTCTTCATTCAAGCCGGGCGGGGCGTACTCGGTTTCAATGTCCGTATAAAAACCGTATTTATACTCCGATTGGGTAATCTCTTCAAGGACTTTCAAATCTTCACTCATAGCGCTGAACTTACATTAATTAAACCCATTCTAAATAACTTTGTTTTGGCCGGATGCAGAAGCTGATCTTGCCGGTTGGAGCCCGCTTTTACGGGCCTTCTCCATGGGTTCAACATAGCCCGTTGGGCTTTGTTTTAATTCGCGCCAAAGTTAAGTAATTCCGGGGAGTTATGCCGGCTTTTGTTCTTCAAAGGCAAGGATCCGGTCTTTGAGGCTGATCAGGTAATCAATATCATCGTAGCCGTTAAGCAGGCACATCTTTTTGTAGGGGTGGATTTCAAACGTTTCTGAAAGCCCTCGGTCAGGGACCGCCAACTCCTGGTTCTCAAGGTCTACCCGAAACAGGGTCTTGGGGTTGGCATGCACCGCTGAAAGCAGCTGCTGAAGGAAAGACTCCGATATTTCGATGGGCAGCAGCCCGGTATTGAGTGCGTTTCCTTTAAAAATATCCGCGAAAAAACTGGATACAACGACCCGGAAACCGTAGTCATAAATTGCCCAAGCGGCGTGTTCACGGCTCGATCCGGACCCGAAGTTGCGTCCTGCGATCAGTATTTTTCCCGAATACAGGGGGTTGTTAAGCACGAAGTCCGGCCGGGCTTGCCCGTTTGAATCGTAGCGCCAGTCGCAAAACAGGTTCTCGCCGAAGCCTTCCCGGCTGGTTGCTTTCAGAAATCGGGCCGGGATGATCTGATCGGTGTCCACGTTTTCGATGAGCAGCGGCACGGCAGTGGATTGTAGCGTGGTGAATTTTTCCATTACTGAACTGATCTCTTTACAATACGTCGGCAAGTTCCGCATAGGTTCTTGCGTCCACGATCCGGCCTTCCAGCGCAATGACTGCCGCAAGCAGGGGGCTCACCAGGAATGTTCTCGCTCCCGGACCCTGGCGGCCTTCAAAATTCCGGTTGGAGGTGGATACGCAATATTCCCCCGGCGGGATCTTGTCTTCATTCATTCCCAGACAGGCCGAACAGCCCGCCTCACGCATCTGGAATCCGGCTTCACGCAGTACTTGGTCAATTCCCTCTTCCCGTGCCTGGTCGGCTACCTGACGCGATCCGGGTACAATCATGGCCTGCACATTGGCGGCTTTCCGGCGCCCTTTTACGATCCGGGCGACCAGCCGCAAGTCTTCGATGCGCGAATTGGTGCAACTGCCAATGAACACGTGATCAATCTTTTTCCCCAGCAGCGACATGCCGGGTTGCAAACCCATGTACTCGAGGGATTTCCGGAAGTTTTCTTTGCTGGAAACCTCATCCAGCTGCGGAATGCGGCCGGTGATCTTGATGCCCATTCCCGGATTGGTCCCGTAGGTAATCATGGGTTCGATATCGGCGGCGTCAAAATGATATTCGGTATCAAATACGGCATCTTCGTCGCTGGGGAGAGTTTTCCAATAGGCCACCGCCTGGTCGAACGCTTCCCCGCTGGGAGCGAATTTCCTTCCTTTGATGTAATCAAATGTGGTCTGATCCGGAGCGATCAGTCCGCCGCGGGCGCCCATTTCAATGCTCATGTTGCATACGGTCATCCGGCCCTCCATGCTCATGTTCCGGAATACGTCTCCCGCATATTCCACAAAATGTCCTGTCCCGCCGCCGGTCCCCAGTTTGGATATAATATACAGGATGACGTCTTTGGGAAATACGCCCGGGCCGGTTTGTCCGTTCACGGTGATCCGCATCTTTTTGGGCCGGTTCAAGAGCAGGCACTGACTGGCCATGACCATGGCCACCTGACTGGTTCCGATACCGAATGCAACTGTGCCGAAGGCGCCGTGGGTGGAAGTGTGACTGTCTCCGCACACAATAGTCATACCGGGTTGGGTAATGCCCAGTTCGGGACCGATTACGTGAACAATCCCCTGATGGGGGTGTCCCAGACCGTAATGCGTTACGCCGAATTTCCGGCAGTTTTCCTCCAGGGTGTTGACCTGTTTTCTTGAGAGCGGGTCGGGGATGGGAAGGTGCTGATTCCAGGTTGGGACGTTGTGGTCGGCGGTAGCCACGGTCTGTTCCGGCCGGAAAAGCGGCAGCCCGCGTTTCTCCAATTCCGAAAAAGCCTGGGGACTGGTTACCTCGTGTATAAAATGCCTGTCTATGTAAAGGACTTCAATGCCGCCCTTTTCCGTGGCAACAACGTGCGCGTCCCAGATCTTCTCAAAAATGGTCTTTCCCATACGACTCCTCCCATTTCCCCTCAGGCTTCCACTTTTCCGCTGATATTTGATTTCCTCATGATCTCGTGCAGATCCTCGTCCACTACCTCTTTCTTTCTGTCGGCGTAATCCAGAAACAGTTCGTACACCCCGTCCAATTCGTCCTTGGTGAGGTGATACCCCAATTTCTGTGAGCGGTAGGCGATGGCAGCCCGTCCGCTGCGGGCGGTGAGTACGATGGATGATTGGTCCACGCCGACTTCTTCCGGATCAATGATCTCGTAGGTTTCCCGGAATTTGATCACCCCGTCCTGATGGATGCCGGAAGAGTGCGCGAACGCATTGGATCCGACAATGGCTTTGTTCGGCTGGACGACCATGCCCATGCGGTCAGACACCAGGCGGCTGGTTGGATAAAGCAGACGGGTCTGGATGTCGGTATGCAGATTCAGGGAGGGATGCTGCTTGATCACCATCACGACTTCCTCCAGCGAAGTGTTTCCCGCCCGTTCGCCGATCCCGTTCAGGGTGCATTCGATCTGGCCGGCGCCGTTGGCCGCTCCGGCAATGGAATTGGCAGTGGCCAGGCCCAGGTCGTTATGGCAATGGGTGGAAAGGGTCACCCGGTCAATTCCTTTGACGTTTTCTTTCAAATACCGGATTTTGGCGCCGTATTCTTCCGGTAGGCAATAGCCGGTGGTATCGGGGATATTCAGCACGGTGACCCCGACTTTGATTAGGGCTTCGCATACCCGGGCCAGAAACTCGTTATCGGTTCTGCCTGCGTCTTCCGCGTAAAATTCCACATCCTCCACAAAGGTTTTCGCGTACTTGACGGCATCCACTGCCCATTCGATGATCTTTTCAGGGGTAGCGCGGAATTTATACCGGATATGGGTTTCCGAGGTGCCGATTCCGGTGTGAATCCGCGGCCTTTTTGCGAACTTAAGCGCTTCAGCCGCTACTTCAATGTCTTTCTTTACCGCCCGGGACAAACCGCAGACGACGGGTTCCTTCACCGCCTTTGCGATTTCCACAACGGAGTTGAAGTCTCCCGGACTGGAAATGGGAAATCCCGCTTCAATGATATCCACACCCAGCTTTTCAAGTTGGCGTGCGATCTCGATCTTCTCCGGGGTGTTCAATTTACAGCCAGGGACCTGTTCCCCATCGCGCAAGGTCGTGTCAAAAATGTCTATTTTCCTAGAAGCCATTGCTACCTTCCTTTTTTTATGCTCACGAAGCTACCAGATTGCTAGAATTATTAAAATTAGATTAACTTTACTGCTACAACAGCTAATAATTAACTGTGTTTACTATTGTGCTGACAATCAATAGATTGACATGGTTCGTACTACAATGGCAAACGTGAAGACTGACCCCTTATTCCAGTTGATCAAATCGCTTTCCAAATCGGAAAAGAGAAATTTCAAGCTGTATGCCCGGCGGCTGATCTCCAATGAAGACGCAAAATTCCTTAAACTCTTCGATACGATGGATCGCATGGCGGCTTACGACGAACACCTGATCCTTCAGCGTGCTCCTGTGACCAAATTGCAGCTTGCCAACATGAAGGCGCATTTGTATAAACAGATTTTGATCAGTCTTCGGCTGAAATATACAGATATCAGGGAGGAGTTGCAACTCCGGGAACAGATTGATTTCGCCCGCATCCTTTACAACAAAGGGCTCTATATGCAGAGCCTGAAATTGCTGGAAAAGGCAAAGGTTCTCGCCTCCCAATATAACCAGGATTTGATGGGGCTGGAGGTGGTGGAGTTTGAGAAGCTGATCGAGTCGCAGCACATCACCCGGAGCCTCAGCAACCGGGCAGACCAGCTGGCGACCGAATCCAGCACGCTCTGTCAGCAGATACATCGGAAAAACGCGCTTTCGAATCTGGCGCTCAAATTATACGGGCTTTACCTGAAAGTGGGTTACGTGCGGAGTGAGAAAGACAAGGCCTTTGTGGAAGCGTTCTATAACGCGAACCTGCCATCCTACGAGATAGAGAAACTGAGTTTCGATGAAAAACTGTTTCTCTACCAGGCCCAGGTATGGTATTACCATATCATGCAGGACTTTCCGCTGTGTTACCGTTCAGCACAGCACTGGGTGGATCTGTACGAGGAATACCCCCTGATGAAAAAAATAAACACGGGATCCTATCTGAAAGGATATCACTACCTATTGGATACCCTGTTTTACCTGCAGCGCTATTCCAAGTTCCGGGAAACGCTTGACAAATTCAGTGAAGATATTGAAGGTGGCCGGATCACGCTGGAAGGCAGTACGGAGACCCTGGCGCGGATGTACCTTTACACCAACCGGATCAACAAGCATTTTATGGAAGGCACATTTTCCAAGGGTGTGAATGAAGTGCTTCCCGGCCTGCTTGCCATGATTGATGAAAGAAAGCCCGGCCTGGACCCGCATCACATCCTGGTACTTTATTATAAAATAGCTTGTCTCTATTTTGGGAGCGGGGACAACCTGAATGCCATTGCCTACCTGAAAAAAGTGACCGATTGCCGGGAGGAAGGCCTGCGGGAAGACCTGCAGTGCTTTGCGCGCATTCTGCACCTGATCGCCTTGTACGAAGAAGGGCTGGACGAGCACCTGGAGTACCAAATAAAGTCCGTTTACAAATTCATTGTCAAAATGAATGAACTGCATCAGGTGCAGCAGGAGATCATGCTCTTTGTCCGGAACCTGGGCCGGATCTATGAATATCAGCTGAAGGATGAATTCAAAAAGCTGCGAAGCCGTTTGCTGGCGCTTTCCGAACATCCCTACGAAAAACGGGCATTCCTTTACCTGGATATTATTTCCTGGCTGGAAAGCAAGATCGAGAACCGAACCGTGCAGGAAGTGATTCAGGGAAAATTTGCCAGCACCATGCGTTAGCTCACAGGGGTTAAGAATCAAAAAAGCCCTGTCCGCCGTGTAGCGGAGGCAGGGCTTTGCCGTATATAAGAGATGTATGGAGAGACGCTTATTCCAGCCTTTGATTTTATAAACGAATAAAAGCAGGGAAACGCTACACGGAAATCAAAAAAAAATAAAATCGGGTTCCAGCCGTGCCGGCGCCTGCGTTAAGCCCTTGTAAAAACAGGCCGCGATCACTTTGGAGCAATCCGGTATAGATAATAGGCGATTGAGCCGAAAATCAGGTTGGGCAGCCAGGCTGCGATGGGCGGAGGCATGTTTCCCTGGATGGAAAACACGCTGGCAAACTGCATAAAAAGCACGTAAAGGAAGCTCAGGCCAATACCCAGTCCCAGCGAGGCGCCCACGCCGCCCCGTGATTTTCGGGACGACAAGGATACCCCGATCAGCACCAGGATGAACACCGTGAACGGCGAGGCGATCCGGCGATGGTATTCGTACTGAAAAATTTCCAGGTTGCCGGTACCCCGGATTTTTTCCACCCGGATGTTCTCCTCGAGTTCGTCCATGGTCATGGTGGTGGTCAGGTCATCGTCCTTCACGTCAAAGTCTGCCGGAACGAAGGCGAGCGTGGTGTCCATGATGGTGCCGTAGATCATCTTTTCCCGAAGTCCGTCGATATAACGTATGCTGTAGTCTTCGATCAGCCATTTATTCTCGGTCGTGTCCCACAGGATCCGGTCGGCCATGAGCTTATAGCGCAGGTCCTGATCTTCGAACCGTTCCAGCGAAAATTTGTATCCAATGCTATTGGTCGTATTGAACGACTCCACGTAGGCAAATGTTTCGGCATCCAGCTGCATGTGGATGTCTCTGGAAACGCCACTGTATTTTTTGTCGTCGTAGGTCATTTCAAAGTCGTACTTGACCTTATTCGCCGGTGGTATGATGTATCCGTTAAAAAAAAACGTGATCATTGCCAGGAAAAGCGCGCTCAGAAAGTAGGGATAAAGAAATCGTCTGTAACTGATCCCCCCGCTCAGGATCGCCACAATCTCAGTATTGGAAGCCATTTTGGCCGTGAAAAGGATCACCGACACAAATATGAGAAAAGGGCTCAGGAAGGAGGCGTAGAACAGGACGAAATTCACGTAATAGTTGACGACGATTTTTTCCAGCGGCGCTTCCCATTTCAGAAAGTCATCCATCTTTTCCGAAATGTCGAATACCACGGCAATGGCCATGAAAATAGCCAGGGTAAAAAAGAAGGTACCCAGAAACCGTTTAATAATATAACGGTCGAGTAAACTGATGCGGGGTGTTCTGAAACGCCTTTTGCGCATGAATGTCTGTATCCGGATTAAAGTCTTGCTGATACCGTGTTGATCAACTCGTTTTTCCAAGGGGTGAAGGTGCCGTCGATAATCCGGCGGCGGGCTTCTCCCGTGAGCCAAAGATAAAAATGTAAATTATGAAGTGAAGCGATCTGCGCCCCCAATATCTCCTTGCTGGTGATCAGGTGCCTAAGATAGGCTTTGGAATAACACCTGTCGGCCCAAAGGCCGCTTTCCTCTTCGATCGGCGAAAAATCATTTTTCCATTTCTCGTTCCTAATGTTGATGATGCCATTCCGGGTAAACAGCATTCCGTTGCGGGCGTTTCTGGTAGGCATGACGCAATCGAACATGTCGATGCCCAGGGAAATGCATTCCAGTATGTTGGCGGGGGTCCCCACACCCATCAGGTAGCGGGGTTTCTCCCGGGGCAGAATATCGCATACCACCTGGGTCATTTCGTACATTTCTTCGGCCGGCTCGCCCACGGAAAGGCCGCCGATCGCGTTGCCTTCCAGGTTCATGGATGCGACCGTTTCCGCCGAGGCTTTCCGCAGATCCCGGTAAGTGCTTCCCTGTACGATCGGGAAAAGGGTTTGAGGGTATCCGTATAGCGGCTTCGTATTATTAAAATGGCGAACGCAGCGCTCCAGCCAGCGATGGGTCAGTTGCATGGAATCTTTGGCATAGCGGTATTCGCACGGGTAGGGGGTGCATTCGTCCAGCGCCATGATGATGTCGGCGCCGATGATACGCTGGGTATCCATCGTGTTTTCGGGTGTGAACAGATGGCGGGATCCGTCGATATGGGAGCGGAAAGTAACCCCTTCTTCGCGGATCTTCCGGGTTTCCGAAAGTGAAAAAACCTGATAACCGCCGCTGTCGGTGAGTACCGGGCCGTCCCAGCCGTTGAAACGATGTATCCCACCTGCGTTACGGAGTACCTCCAGACCTGGTCGTAGATACAAATGATAGGTGTTTCCCAGAATGATCTGGGCCCGGATATCCTCTTTCAGTTCCCGCTGGTGAACCGCTTTCACGGTACCGGCGGTGCCTACGGGCATAAATACCGGTGTTTCAATGATTCCGTGATGAGTTTGAAGTGTTCCCGCCCTGGCCTTGGATAAGGGATCGGAATGGTCCAGTCTAAAATTCATGCGAAGGCAAAGATAAGAAGCCCTCGTCAGATTTTATTTTTTATCTTCGGGGGTGGAAATGGAATTACAAAGTCTACCTGGTTTACTGTATCTGCTGCTGCTTGTCCTGACGCTCGTGCAGCTTTTGTATTATCTATTCATTTACAGAAAGTTGTTTTCCTACCGAGAGGCGTTGGTGGATGCCGGCGGAGACCGTGACGGTGAGAAAAACGTACCCGGGCCGGTCAGCGTGGTCATTGCGGCACGGAACGAAGCGGCCAATCTGGAAAAAAACCTGCCCCGGATTCTCAGTCAGGATCACCCTGATTTTGAAGTGATCGTGGCCAATGATTGCTCTTACGACCGGACCGAAGCGGTGTTGAAGGAGCTGCAGCAAGGGAATCCCCGGCTCCGGATCGTGTCCATTCCGGAAAACGACAAATACCGGCACGGAAAAAAATTTGCGCTGACCATGGGCATTAAGGCAGCCCGTCATGAAACGCTTCTGTTTACCGATGCCGATTGCTATCCGCTTTCACCGAACTGGATCCGGTCTATGCAGCAGGGGTACCGTAGCGACGGGACGGAAATCGTGCTGGGTACCTCGCCCTATGAAAAAAGAGGCGGGCTGCTGAACGCGTTCATCCGTTTTGAGACATTCCAGACCGCCATGAACTACCTTTCCTTCGCCCTGGCAGGAATCCCTTACATGGGTGTGGGCAGAAATCTATCCTATAAAAAGTCGCTGTTTTTTAAGCACAAAGGCTTTGCAAGCCACCTTCATCTTAAATCGGGCGATGACGACCTGTTCGTTAACCAAGCGGCGCACCGGCGCAATACCCGGATTGTGTTTTCCCCCGGGAGTCAGACCTGCAGCACCCCGGAACGGACCTGGGGGGATTACTTCCGCCAGAAGCGGCGCCATCAAAGTGTAGGCAAGTATTATAAAGGACGGCATCGCTTTCTGCTCGGAACCCAGGCCGTGGCTACGATCCTCTTTTACCTTTGTCTTTTCGTGCTGGCTGGGCTGGGTTGGGATTTGCTGTTGCTTGGCCTGGCGGCCGGAGTCAAGTGGTTGGTACAGTATATTCTGTATTATCCGGTCATGAAAAAAATGAAAGCAGGGGATCTTTGGTTTTTTATCCCCCTGTTTGATCTGATATATCATCTCTATCTGTTTTTGCTGAGCCTTGTGCCGGCCTCCGCTGAAAATGTGCCATGGAAGTGATCACGAACTATTTTCCGGATCTGGACCCCGGTCAACTTCAGCAATTGGCCTCGCTGAAGGAATGCTACGCGGACTGGAATGCAAAGATCAATGTCATTTCCAGAAAAGATATAGATCACCTTTACGAGCGGCATGTCCTCCATTCGCTCGCGATTGCCCGGGTGATTTCTTTCAAAAACGACACCGCGGTGCTGGATGCAGGTACCGGGGGCGGCTTTCCCGGAATTCCCTTGGCCATCCTGTTCCCCCGGACCCGGTTTTTACTTGTCGATTCCATCGGGAAAAAGATCCGCGTGGTAGAGGACATTGCCGACAGGCTGGGCCTGGACAACGTCCGGGCGGCCCAGGAGCGTGTGGAAAATCTCAAGGAGCGTTTCGATTTCGTGATTTCCCGGGCAGTTACCCGGCTTCCGGTTTTTTACAACTGGGTGAACGGAAAGGTAGCCCGGGATTCCTTTAACCGGCTACAAAACGGGATCCTCTATTTAAAAGGCGGTGACCTTTCTGCGGGCGGCGAGCTGGCTGCCGAGCTGGCCGAATTGCCCTGTCCGGCAACCTGCTACTCGATCAGCGATTTTTTTAAGGAATCTTTTTTTGATATGAAATATGTAGTCCACATTCCGGTAGGCTGACAGGCCGTTGGGATTTTTTAGAGATAACGTTTACCATAAAGACATTTACCTATGTCCCCCTTACATCAACTGGCGCTTACCCTGCTGCCAGGCATTGGTCCGGTGCACGCCCGGATCCTGTTGGAACATTACGGCAGCGAAGAGGCTGTTTTTAACGAATCCGAAAAAGACCTGATCCAAATTCCGGGCATCGGTACCAGGCTGGCGCGGTCATTTAAAGCCGCCTTCCGGAAGGACGCGCTCAGGCGGGCAGAGGCCGAACTGAATTACATGGAAAAGTACGGCGTGCAGCGGCTTTTTTATTACGACAGCAATTATCCGGATCGGCTGAAGCAATGCTACGACGCGCCCCTGGTACTTTTTCATCGGGGGAACGCGGAGCTGGACCATCCGCGTGTGCTGAGCATTGTGGGGTCCCGGCGCGCCACCCGGTATGGAAAACGGGTTTGTGAGTTCCTAATCGAACAGCTGGCTCCTTACCGGCCACTCATCGTGAGCGGCCTGGCTTACGGGATCGATGTGACCGCCCATCAGGCAGCCCTGAAATACGGCTTGCCCACCGTGGCCGTTTTAGGGCACGGACTGAATCACATGTATCCGGCGGCCCATGCGGGGATTTCGCGAAGCATCCGCTCACAGGGTGGGCTACTTAGTGAATTCATGCACGACTGTCCTCCGGCTCCCGGTAACTTCCCGAAAAGAAACCGGATTATAGCCGGCCTTTCCGATGCGACCCTGGTGGTGGAAGCAACGGAAAAGGGTGGAGCCCTGATTACCGCAGGGATCGCCTCCGGATACGACCGGGAAGTATTTGCGCTGCCCGGCCGCCTGAGCGATGAGAACGCTGCGGGATGCCTCGCCTTAATAAAAAACCAGCAGGCTCAGCTGGTCACCGCAGGGGCGGATGTAGCTCACTATTTAAACTGGCAGGAAGATTTTAAAAAAGACTCCCATCCGACTGTTCCGGCTATAAAAAATGAAAACGAGCGCAAAATTCTGAAAGTTTTGAAGCAAATCGACCATATTTCGGTAGATGAGCTCGTAAACAAGACTGGAATTCCAAGAAATATCCTACTTTCATCACTTTTGAGTCTTGAAATTGCCGGATATGTTGAGAATGTATCGGGTTTTGGGTATAAATATTCAAAAATGTTATAGGTTTTAGGTGAAAAGTCTAAAAAAATCAGAGTTTTTAAAAAAAAATTAAAAAAAGTGTTGCATTATTGGTGGTTTGCTGCGTACTTTTGCTTCAAATCACAAGTAAATGGAAAAAATTACATTAAAATCGGTCCTACCTATGATTGTTCTGGCGGTTATCAGTGTTTTTGCTGTATTTGTACCGTCAGAAGGGGTAAACTTTGACGAAAGTGTCGTAAACAGCTCGGATGTAGCCTGGATTTTAGTGGCAGCAACCCTGGTTTTTCTGATGACACCGGGTTTGTCGTTCTTTTATGGAGGAATGGTGAACCGGAAAAGCGTGATTTCCACCATGCTTCAAAGTTTTATCGCAACCGGGCTTATTACGGTTGTCTGGATTGTGGTGGGATTCAGCCTGGCATTTGGCGAATCATTGAACGGGTTTGTCGGAAATCCCACCACCTTCTTCTTTTTTAAAGGGGTGGCCTCCGGTGAGCCCTGGAGCCTGGCTCCGACCATCCCCCTGTTGCTGTTCGCGCTTTTTCAGATGAAATTCGCGGTCATCACGCCGGCACTGGTCGTAGGCGGGGTTGCCGAACGCATCCGGTTTACCGGCTACATTTTGTTCATGATCCTGTTTAGCCTGCTGGTCTATGCGCCCATTGCGCATTGGACCTGGCACCCGGATGGAATTCTTTTTCAGCTTGGCGTACTTGACTTTGCCGGCGGAACGGTGGTTCATATTTCAGCCGGCTGCGCGGCTCTTGCCGGTGCGCTGATCCTCAAACGCCGGAAAGACCATATAATAAAGAAAAGCATTCAACCAGCCAATATACCTTTTGTATTACTCGGTACCGGGCTGCTGTGGTTCGGATGGTTCGGGTTCAACGCCGGTTCCGCCCTGGGGGCAAACGGCCTGGCCGCCTCCGCCTTTGCCACGACCAATACCGCGACCGCCGCGGCAGGCCTAGCCTGGATCCTGTTCGATGCGGCCCGGGGGAGAAAACCGTCGGCGCTCGGATTTTGTATCGGGGCGGTTGTGGGCATGGTGGCTATTACGCCTGCTGCCGGATTTGTGGGAATACCCCAGAGTATGTTCATCGGGGTGATTGCCAGCGTAGCTTCCAATATGTTTGTTCATTGGAAATCGCGCTCTACGATCGACGACACGCTGGATGTATTCCCCTGCCACGGCGTCGGCGGAATCGTGGGCATGCTGCTGACCGGTGTGTTTGCCAGCACCGTGGTGAACGCGGATATCGACAGTGGCTGGTGGTATGGAAACTTCGAGCTGTTTAAAAACCAATTCCTCGGAATGCTCTTGGTGGTTGGTTACAGTTTCACGGTTTCCTGGCTGATATTCAAAGGAATCAACCTGGTTTATCCGCTTCGCGTATCGGCTGAAGAAGAGGAAGTTGGTCTCGATCTGAGTCAGCACGACGAGAAATACCTTGAAGGAAATCTCCTGATTGATACCCAAGGCCGTTTGAAACACGACAAGCAAACCGTATCGGGAGAAAAAGAATTGATTTCCTGATCTCTTTTCCGATTTGTTCCTCCGCGTCCCTGCTTTCCTCCGGTTTCGGTGAGAAAGTAGGGACGCGATCATTATAATTCGGAAAAAATTGCTAATTTTGTGCGGCAAATAATATACCCTTAATTCTATTATTTGCCATGCAGTCAGACCCCTCAAAATTCACCGGAGAAGGCCTCACATACGATGACGTGCTACTCATTCCGGCTTATTCCGAGATCCTTCCTCGCGAAGTCAATACGCAGACCAAACTTACGCGGAACATTCAGATCAATATTCCCGTCGTGTCAGCCGCCATGGATACGGTGACTGAATCGGCTCTGGCCATCGCCATTGCCCAGGAAGGCGGCATTGGGATTCTCCATAAAAACATGAGCATCGAGCGGCAGGCCCTGGAGGTGAGAAAGGTCAAACGCTCGGAAAGCGGCATGATCCTCGACCCGGTTACCCTCCGGGAGGACGCGACGCTGGAAGAGGCGCTCAACCTGATGAAAGAATACAAGATCGGCGGGATCCCGATCGTGGAAGACAACTGCAAACTGGTGGGGATCCTCACCAACCGGGACCTCCGTTTTCAGCGGGACACCACCCTGAAGGTGGGACAGGTCATGACCCGTCACAACCTGGTGACCGCCCCGGAAGGCACGGATCTGACCCAGGCTGAAGAAATCCTTCAGAACCATAAAATCGAGAAGCTGCCGGTAGTAAACAAGGAAGGAAAATTAAGTGGACTGATTACCTACAAGGATATTCAGAAATTCAAGAATTTCCCCACCGCATGCAAGGACGACCACGGACGGTTGCGGGTAGGCGCTGCCGTTGGCGTTACGGCAGACACCCTGGAGCGGGTTGCCGCCCTGGTGAACGCCGGTGTGGACGTGGTCATTATCGATACAGCCCACGGGCATTCCCGGGGAGTGATCAACGAAGTGAAAAAGGTAAAAGCACGTTTTCCGGATCTGGATATCATCGCAGGCAACGTGGGTACCGGGGAAGGAGCCAAGGCGCTTGCCGATGCCGGAGTGGACGGAGTGAAAGTCGGTATCGGGCCGGGATCCATCTGTACGACACGCGTGGTTGCCGGCGTGGGGGTTCCGCAGCTCAGCGCCGTTTACGATGCGGCCCGGGCCCTGGAAGGGATGGGGGTTCCTGTTATTGCAGACGGCGGGATCAAACAGACGGGGGACATCGTAAAGGCCATTGCGGCAGGAGCCAGTTCGGTCATGGCCGGGTCGCTGTTCGCCGGCGTGGAAGAATCACCTGGCGAAACCATTATTTACGAAGGAAGGAAATTCAAATCCTACCGGGGCATGGGTTCGGTGGAAGCGATGGAGCGCGGCTCGAAAGACCGTTATTTCCAGGACGTGGAAGACGATATTAAAAAACTGGTGCCCGAGGGTATTGTGGGCAGGGTTCCCTATAAAGGTACCCTGCAGGAGGTTATGCACCAATACATCGGCGGTTTGCGTGCCGGTATGGGTTATTGCGGCGCAGCCACGATCGAGGATCTTCAAAAAGCCCGGTTTGTCAAGATCACCGCGGCGGGACTTCGCGAAAGCCATCCGCACGACATCATCATTACCAAAGAAGCACCGAATTATTCGAGGTAAGCAATACAGGAATGCCGGAAAGTCTCGACTTTGAAAGAAATCAGGATTTCAACAGACAGCTCCTGAATGAACTGCGGGCAAAGCAGCAGGCTGTGCTGGAGGGGGGAGGCCAGGCCAATGCAGCCAAACAAAAGGCAAAAGGGAAACTGCTTGCCAGAGAACGGATCCGGCACCTTCTGGATAAGGACAGCCATTTTCTGGAGATCGGCGCCCTGGCAGCCGATGGAATGTATGGTGAATACGGCGGATGCCCCTCGGCGGGGGTGATTGCCGGGATCGGTTACGTATCGGGGAAACAATGTGTGGTGGTGGCCAATGACGCCACGGTGAAAGCAGGCGCCTGGTTTCCGATGACGGCCAAAAAGAATCTGCGGGCCCAGGAAATTGCCATGGACAACCGGCTTCCGATCATTTACCTGGTGGATAGCGCGGGCGTATTCTTACCGCTTCAGGATGAAATTTTTCCGGATAAGGAACATTTTGGACGGATTTTTCGAAATAACGCCCACATGTCATCCATGGGAATTGTGCAGATCGCAGCGATCATGGGAAGCTGTGTGGCCGGGGGGGCGTACTTGCCGGTGATGAGTGACGAGGCCCTGATCGTGGAGGGGACAGGTTCGGTATTTCTGGCCGGATCGTATTTGGTCAAGTCGGCGATTGGAGAGGAAACCGATAACCAGACCCTGGGCGGAGCGGAGACCCATTGTGAAATTTCCGGAGTGACCGATTATAAATTTCCCGATGATTACGCTTGTCTGGAGGCGATCCGCCGGATCATGGATAAGCTGGGAGCGGTCTCGCTGGCAGGCTTTAACCGGGCCGCCCCCCAGAAACCCCGCAAGGACGAACAGGAAATATACGGCTTGCTGCCTCATGACCGGAATAAGCCCTACGATATGCGGGAAATCATTTACCGCCTGGTGGATGCCTCTGAGCTGGATGAATACAAAGCGGGTTACGGACAAAGCATTATTTGCGGCCTGGCGCGGATTGATGGCTGGGCGGTGGGCATTGTGGCAAACCAGCGTACGGTTGTGAAAACCCGGTCCGGGGAAATGCAATTCGGCGGCGTCATCTACTCAGATTCGGCCGACAAGGCGACCCGCTTTATCATGAACTGTAACCAGAAAACCATCCCCCTGCTCTTTTTGCAGGATGTCACCGGCTTTATGGTAGGAACGCGCTCGGAACATGGAGGGATTATTAAAGACGGCGCGAAAATGGTCAATGCGGTGGCCAACTCGGTGGTTCCCAAATTTACCGTGGTGGTGGGCAATTCGTTTGGAGCAGGTAATTACGCGATGTGCGGAAAAGCCTACGATCCCCGGTTGATGCTGGCCTGGCCAAGTGCGCGCATGGGCGTGATGGGTGGAGATCAGGCGGCCAAAACCTTACTGCAGATCCAGGAGTCGGCCCTGAAGGCGGCGGGCCAGGAAATCGGCAAGGAATCGGAGCAGGCCCTGCTGAAGGAAATAACCGAACGCTACAACGCCCAGTTGTCGCCATACTACGCCGCTTCGCGCCTGTGGGTGGATGCGATCATTGATCCACTGGACACCCGGCGGATAATCTCCGAGGGCATTGCCGCGGCCAATCACGCGCCCCTGGGGAAACGATTCAACCCCGGACTCATTCAAACCTGACCCTCGGGAACCGGTGACGGAATCCCTGCCAGTGCCGGAAAGGGTAAGGTTTCCGTCCAATAGTTTTTGTTTTTGAAACCAAATCTCTTTCTTTGCGGAATGCCGGTCAGGCAAATGAGGTACTGTCCGGTCAGCAGCATTAAACCGAATGGCAAAAAACTTATTGATCGTGGAATCGCCGGCAAAGGCGAAAACTATAGAAGGCTATTTAGGCCCTGACTTTCTTGTGAAATCAAGTTATGGGCATATCCGGGACCTGGTCAAGGGTGACGACGCCATTGATGTGGAGAACGATTTTTCACAAAAATACGAAGTTCCGGCCGATAAGAAACCGGTGGTGGAAGAATTGAAAAAGTTGGCGAAGAAGGCGGAAGTGATCTGGCTGGCAACGGATGAGGACCGGGAAGGGGAAGCCATTTCCTGGCATCTGGCGGAAGTATTGAAACTCCCTGAAGAAAAAGTGAGGCGGATCGTATTCCATGAGATCACCAAACCGGCCATTTTAGCTGCGATCGAAAACCCCAGGCAGATCGATTACGACCTGGTCCGTGCCCAGCAGGCGCGGCGTGTGTTGGACCGCCTGGTGGGTTTTGAGTTGTCGCCTGTCCTTTGGAAGAAAGTAAAACCGTCCCTGTCCGCCGGAAGGGTACAATCCGTAGCGGTTCGCCTGATTGTCGAGCGGGAGCGGGAGATCAATGCCTTTGTACCCGAAGCGCAATTTCGGATCACAGCCGTTTTCCGTGTAAACGGGAAAGCGGTCCTGAAAGCGGAGCTCCCCAAGCGCTTCCGGCAGGAGGAGGAAGCCACCGCATTTCTGTCGGATTGCATGGCTGCGGACTTCACCGTGAACAGTCTGGAGGTGAAGCCTTCGCGAAGGACACCGGCTCCGCCGTTTACCACCTCCACGCTTCAGCAGGAGGCTTCGCGGAAACTGGGCTTTTCCGTGTCGCGCACCATGGTGGTGGCCCAACGGCTGTATGAATCGGGTAAGATCACCTACATGCGTACCGATTCGGTCAATCTGTCCGACACGGCCCTGGAAGGCGCCCGGCAGGAAATCAGCAAAGCCTATGGGGAACGGTATCATAAACTGAGAAGGTATAAAACCAAAAGCTCCGGAGCCCAGGAAGCGCACGAGGCCATCCGGCCGACCTACTTCGGGCAACACAGCATTGAAGGCGATTCCGCAGAACAGCGGCTTTACGAATTGATCTGGAAGCGGGCCATCGCCTCCCAGATGAGCGAAGCCGAATTTGAGAAAACCAGTGTCAGAATAGGCGTTTCCACCCGCGATGAAGAATTGGTCGCTGAAGGTGAAGTGCTGAAATTTGACGGTTTTCTGAAGGTGTACATCGAATCCACCGACGACGACGATGAGAACACATCGGAAGTCAAGGGCGTCTTGCCTCCGCTGACCAAAGGGCAGCAGCTTGATTTGGAGGAGATGCGGGCAACCGAGCGGTTTTCACGCGCTCCCGCCCGGTACACGGAGGCGAGTCTGGTTAAAAAACTGGAGGAACTGGGGATTGGACGGCCATCCACCTATGCACCCACGATTTCGACGATCCAAAAGCGGGGTTATGTATCCAAGGAAGACCGGGAGGGGAAACCCCGTGATTACCGGGTCTTTACGTACCGTAAGTCGAAGGGGTCGGAGACGACCGCGGGTGTTCAAAAGGAAATCGCAACCGAGATCACCGGCGCCGAGAAAAACAAACTTTTTCCCAGTGATGTAGGAGCGGTAGTCAACGACTTCCTGTTGCAGCATTTTAACGGCATCATGGATTACCATTTTACCGCCCGGGTCGAAAAGGAATTCGATGAGATAGCCCAAGGCATGAAAGAGTGGACCCGGATGCTGGAGGAATTTTACGGTCCGTTCCGCCAGAATGTTGAAAAGACCCTGCAGGAGGCCGACAAAGCTACCGGCGAGCGCGAGCTGGGGGTTGATCCGGTGAGCGGGAAGCGGGTATCGGTTCGCATCGGCCGGTACGGTCCGTTTGTGCAGTTGGGAGACAGCAGTGAAGAGGAAAAGCCCAAATATGCCAGTCTGCGCGGAAACCAGTCCATTGAAACCATTCAGTTGGAAGAGGCGCTGGAATTGTTCAAAATGCCTCGGAAGATCGGATTCTTTGAAGACCAGGAAATGCAGGTGAATATCGGCCGGTTCGGTCCGTATATCCTGCACAATAAAAAGTTTTATTCCATTCCTAAAGGCATTGAGCCGCTGGATGTGACCGAAGAGCAGGCCATCGGAATCATTCAGGAGAAGCGAAAGAAAGACGCTGAAAAGACCATCAAGACCTTCGATGAAAACCCGGATGTGAAGGTGCTTAATGGACGTTGGGGTCCATTTATCGCTTTTGGAAAGCAGAATGTAAAAATTCCCAAGGGCACCGACCCGGCGTCGCTGAGCTATGAAGACTGCGTGAGGCTGGCCGAAGAAGCCAAAGCCAATCCAAAATCGAAATCGCGGCGCAAATCGAAATAATCGAAATTATACATCCGACGCTGTTATGCTTAGCCATCTTCCTAAAAACGAAGTCAGAGATATCGCCGTAGCGGTGGTGCTTGAAGAAGCTTCCGCTGAAGCGAAGAGCTGGCGCGTGTTTTTGCTTAACCTGAAGGACGAGGCGATCGAGACGGTCATGATCAGCTCCAAGGGCTACGGGACCAAAGACGGCAAGGAAGTGAAAACCTCGGTCCTGCGTCATGCTTTTCCGCGCATCGAAGCCCGGGAATATGCGCTGGTGGAGTTGATCGACGAGCAGGTGTTCGGTCTGAACAACGAATACTGGCTGAGCTACTATCTGCATGGTACGATCTACGATAAAAAATTTATTTTCCTTCCCGAAAGCATCGTGGAGGAAAATCTGGTACGCGTGCCCTTGGTAAACAAACCGGGCGTAATTATAGGTTAAGATATCTCCTGCCGGGAATAGGGACTTGTATTTTTGTGCTTTTATTGCAAATTTAGGTTGAATTTAAATAAAACACCATGGAGTCCCATCCTGTGCTTTCCCGGCTTTTCTTCGTATTTGCAGGCATAACCGGCCTGCTTCTTATTTCTTGCAAGCAGCAGCCGGCTGAAATTGACCCCGCTTTTGCCAAATACGTGGAGTCCTTTACCTCCGGCACCATTTCAAAGCAAAGTCCCATCCGCATTCGCCTCTCTTCCCGGTTTGCTTTACATACCGGGGGAAATGACCCCTTGCCTGGCTCGCTTTTCCGCTTTAAGCCGGCTATTGCCGGGGAGGCCTATCGAGTCGATGCCCGTACCATTGAGTTCCGCCCCGCTGAAAATCTGAAAGCGGGACGGATGTATACCGCGACTTTCGATCTGTCCAAGGTGGCGGAAGTTCCCAGCCAGCTGAAGGAATTCCAGTTCAGCTTTCAGGTAATAGAACCCACGTTTGAAGTCGTGGAGGAAGGGCTTCGTGTAAGCGGAAACAATTCCCCGGAGTACATGGAATATAGCGGTCATGTGCTGACAGCCGATATCGAGGAGCCGGACCAGGTGGAAAAGCTGCTGACGGCGCGCTACGGCGGAACCGCCACCGAGATCAGATGGCAGCATCACGCCGACGAGAAGCGGTCTTATTTTACCATCGACAGCCTGCTCCGCGACCAGACCGGTAAGGAATTGGCGCTTTCCTGGAACGGGGAACCGATTGGTGATGATCAACGGACCGAACGCCGGGTTGAGGTGCCGGGAAGGGATGTCTTCAAGGTACTTCAAATCCGGGCGGTGAATGAACCGAATCAATACGTCCTGCTGCAGTTTTCCCAGCCGCTTTCCCCGGGTCAGGATCTGGAAGGACTGGTTACGGTGGCCGGTGTTTCGGATCTTGTGTATACTGTAGAAGGGAGCCAGCTGAAGGTGTATGCCCCTGATGTGTACGAGGGAGACTATCAGGTGACAGTCCACGAAGGAGTCCGTAGCAACCGGGACCATCGCTTGAATCAAAACGTTACCGGGACCATCTATTTTGAGAACAGAATGCCTTCGGTCCAAATCCGGGGAAAGGGTGTGATCCTGCCTCAGAGCGGTAAACTGGTACTGCCTTTTGAAGCCGTCAATCTGAAGGCGGTCGATGTAAGCATCATCCGGATCTACGAGAATAACATCCCTCAGTTTCTGCAGCAGAACGACCTGGAAAGCACCTACGGCCTGCGACGGGTTGCCCGGCCCGTGGTACGGAAGACCATCTGGCTCAATACCGATCAGTCGCTTGATCTGAGCCGGAAAAACCGGTTCTCACTGGATATCGATCAACTGGTGAAAACCGAACCCGGAGCCATTTATACGGTTACGATTGGATTCCGGAGATCCTATTCGCTATTTGAATGTCAGGAAGATACAGCCCCAACCGAAGAAACGCCGGTCGGATACATGGAAAATATTGACGAAGACGATGAATTCTGGAGCCGGTACGATCAATATTACCCTTACGGATTCGACTGGAAACAGCGGGATAACCCCTGTCATGATGCCTACTACAATAAAAGCCGCTGGGCAAGCAAAAACGTGATCGCCTCCAATCTGGGGCTAATCGTTAAACGGGGCGCCGGCAACGAAGTGTGGGTTTCGGTAACCGACCTGCTCACGGCCCAACCGGTTGCGGGAGTGGAGTTGGAACTGCTTGATTACCAGCAGCAGGTAATGGAACAGGGAAAAAGCGACGCAGCGGGTATGGCGCGTTTTGAAACCGAGCGGAAACCCTTCCTTCTGATCGCCCGGAAAGGCGAGCAACGCGGTTACCTGAAACTCGATGACGGCAGCAGCCTTCCGTTGAGTCGCTTTGATGTAGGCGGAGGTGAGGTTCAGCAGGGACTGAAAGGTTTTATTTACGGGGAACGGGGCGTATGGAGGCCGGGGGATTCGGTCTATCTCAGCTTCATCCTGGAAGATAAATCAGGACGGCTTCCGGACGATCATCCGGTAACCTTCGAGGTGATCAATCCGCGGGGCCAGTTATACCTTCGCCAGGTGAAGACCGGCTCGGCCGATGGATTTTATACGTTTCCTTTCGCCACCGGCGCGGATGATCCCACCGGCAATTGGACCGCCCTGGTCAAGGTGGGCGGTGCACAATTCAGCAAGACGCTTAAAATCGAAACGGTCATGCCCAACCGGCTGAAGATTGACCTGGACTTCGGAGGGCGGAAAGCCTTGTCAGGCAATGCAGGCGAGCCCGTGCAGCTGGCGGCCCGCTGGTTGTTCGGCGGGGTGGCCCAAAACCTGAGTGCCACTGTGGATGCCTGGCTCACCCATCCGGGAACCGTATTCGATAAGTACAAAGGCTATACGTTCGACGATCCCGTTTCCGCGTTCAAAGGGGAAATCAAGACTATCTTCAAAGGACAGCTGAACGCCCGCGGTCAAGGCTCGTTCGTTCCGCAGATCGCCACAGGAGACCGCGCTCCCGGGATGCTGAAGGCCAACTTTCTGGTAAAAGTATTTGAACCGGGTGGCAATTTCAGCGTGAGCAATGTTTCCCTGCCTTATCACGCCTATTCCAGCTATGTGGGAATTAAGGTTCCTGAAGGAAGTGGTTTTTCAAATTTTCTGGTCACCGATACCGATCATCCGGTGGAAGTTGTCAACCTGGATGAGCAGGGCAACCCGGTAAAAGGCAGCCGGAAAGTTCAGGTCAGCCTATATAAAGTGCAGTGGCGCTGGTGGTGGGACGAGAGCGGCGATGATTTCAGCAATTTTGCACAGGACAGTTACAATAAATTGCTTCAGGAGCAGGAGGTCACTTTGCAGAACGGACGGGGCCAGTGGAACCTGAACGTGGCCTATCCCGAATGGGGGCGTTACCTGATCCGTGTAAAGGATCTGGAAAGCGGGCACACGACCGGTCAGACGGTCTATATAGACTGGCCGGGATGGAACCAGCGGATGCGGGATGAGAACCCTACCGAAGCAGCAATGCTTTCCTTCACAGCCAACAAAGAGAAATTTCAGGTGGGGGACGAAGTGGTGCTCACCATCCCCAGCGCCGAGGGTGGCCGTTGCCTGGTGAGTATTGAGTCGGGCAGCAAAGTTATCAGAACCTTCTGGACCGGAACGGACGAAGGACAGACCGTTTTCAAATTCAAAGCGGAAAAAGAAATGGCTCCGAACGTGTATGTCAACGTAAGCCTGCTGCAACCGCATGCCCAAACAAAAAATGACCTGCCCATCCGGATGTACGGAGTCATTCCGATCCTGGTGGAGGATTCAGAAACAATCCTTGACCCGGTCATTTCCATGCCCTCGAGCATACGTCCCAAAGAGCCGGCAAGTGTAACCGTTTCCGAATCGCGCGGAAAAGCAATGACCTATACGTTGGCCATCGTGGATGAAGGATTGCTGGATCTGACCCGGTTTCAAACTCCCGACCCGCACGAAGCCTTTTACACGCGCGAAGCCCTGGGTGTGAAGACCTGGGATCTGTTTGATGCGGTGGTTGGCGCCTGGGGAGGCGATCTTGAGCGCATTCTGAGTATCGGTGGCGACGGGGAACTGAACCTGGATGCGGGGGCGGCCCGGGCGAACCGCTTCAAGCCGGTCGTGAAATTCATGGGGCCGTATCGTCTGAAAAAGGGTCAGAAACAAACGCACACGTTCCAACTCGATCCCTACATCGGAGCCGTCCGCGTCATGGTGGTGGGGGCGGACCGGGGCGCCTACGGAAGAGCCGAAAAATCGGTGGCCGTAAAGAAGCCCTTGATGCTCTTGGCTACCTTGCCGAGGATATTGGCGCCGGGAGAAAAACTGCGGATGCCGGTAACTGTTTTTTCGTCTGCCGAAGGAAGCCGGCAGGTCCAACTCAAAGTGTCGACCAATGGGCTGCTCCAACCCGTTTCTGCCGGGCAATCGATGCGCACCGTCCGGTTTGCCGAGGCAGGGGAACAATTGGTTTACGTGGAAATGGAAGTGGGGAATTCCACCGGCATTGCCCGCGTAAACGTGTCCGCAAGCACTGGGGATCAGCAGGCATCATATGAAGTGGAACTAGATGTTAGAAATCCTAATCCCGTTATTACCAATGTCTTGTCACAGGAGATAGCCCCCGGGGAAAGTCAGCGCGTCACGCTCGTACCCATCGGGGAAGAGGGCAGTGGAACCGCGCATTTGGAGCTTTCCTCCATTCCCGCGGTCGAATTGGCGAAAACCCTGGGCTACCTCGTGCGGTATCCACATGGATGCCTGGAGCAGATAACCTCCACGGTTTTCCCCCAACTTGTTGTGGAACAGCTGGGCGACCCGGGTGAACAGGAAAAAGCGGCGATATCCCGGAATGTGAAAGCAGGCATTCAGCGTATCAAAGGCTACCAACGGTCCGATGGAGGACTGGCGTACTGGCCAGGCGCATCCGAATCAGATGAATGGTCCACCAGCTATGCAGGGCATTTTCTGCTGGAAGCGCGCGAAAGAGGATACACGCTGCCCCCGGGTTTCTGGGACCAGTGGATGAAATACCAGCGGAATAGGGCCTTGGCCTGGTCACCTGGTTACTATAACTTCCAGGGAGGCGATCTAATGCAGGCATACCGCCTGTACCTTCTTGCCGCCGCCGGTTCGCCGGAAATGGGGGCGATGAATCGATTGAGGGAATTTGAATACATGAATCCGGTAGCAGGCTGGATGCTTGCCGCCGCCTATCAGCTGGCCGGCCAAACCGAGGCCGCCGCCCAGCTGGCCGCGCGCCTGCCGCTGAAAGCGCCTGCTTACAGCAAACCGGGACCGACCTTCGGAAGCAGCCTTCGGGACAAAGCCATGCTTTTACAGGCACTCGTTACAATGGGTCGGCGCGAACAGGCGCGGGAACTGCTAAACGAGGTGGCCAGGGGGCTTTCCGGAGCTACCTGGTACAGCACGCATACCACCGCCTGGTCATTGATCGCAATCGCCGGGTATTGCGGAAGAAACCCACAGGGAGGCGGAATCCATGCGGATTTCAAATCGGGGAAACAATCGGAAAATGTGCAGACCAGCGCGTATCTGAAAAGCATTCCCCTTCGCCTTTCGGGTAATCAGCAGGAGGCGACCATCCGCAATGAAGGGGAAAACAGCTTATTTGTCCGATGGATCATTAGCGGGCAGCCTGCCCCCGGAGCCGATCCGCTGCCGGCAATAAATACGGAACGATTGAAAATGAATGTTCGCTACACCGGCCTGGCCGGGGAGCCGGTGGATCCGCTGCGCCTGGCCCAGGGTACCGATTTCATTGCCGAAGTTACGCTGACCAATCCCGGTACCTGGGGAGACTACGAAAACCTGGCACTTTCGCAGGTGTTTCCGTCTGGTTGGGAGATTATCAATACCCGCATGTCAGGCGAAGGGAATGTATTGCTTTCCTCGCCGTTCGCCTATCAGGATATCCGGGATGATCGCGTATATACGTATTTTAATCTGGCTGGGAAAGCCTCGGTTACCTACCATGTGATGCTCAACGCAGCGTACCCGGGTAGGTTTTATCAGCCCCCGGTATACTGCGAGGCGATGTACGATGCAGGCGTCAGCGCGCGGACTGCGGGTCGCTGGGTGGAGGTCTACAGCCCAATGGAAGAAAACTAATCGGGAGGGAGAAGAGGAGTGAGGTGATGGCCAGAACGCATTTATTTGCACGCAGCCGGTCCAGTGTGCGTCCCGAATTGCTGCTCAGCGGGATCATCTGCGGTTGTTTCCTGGCGGTCTTCTGGTTCTCCCTGCCGGATCCCCTGTTCCGTACACCCACTTCGTATTTGATTGAAAGCCGGGAAGGAATTCTACTGGGCGCGAGCGTGGCTTCCGACGGACAATGGAGGTTTCCGGCCGGAGATGCGGTGCCGGATAAGTTCGCCGAAGCGATTACGACGTTTGAGGACAAGCGTTTTTTCAGTCATCCGGGCTTTGATCCCCTGGCCCTGGCCCGGGCGATGATGCAGAACCTACGGGCAGGAGCCGTGGTAAGCGGCGGCAGTACGCTCAGTATGCAGGTAATCCGGCTGTCCAGGAACAAGCCGCGTACCCTCTGGCAGAAGTGCATCGAGATCCTGCTGGCCATCCGAATGGAATTGAGCTATAGCAAAGCCGGGATCCTTGCGTTGTATGCGCAGAACGCGCCTTTCGGTGGAAATGTGGTGGGGCTGGAGGCGGCATCCTGGCGCTATTTCGGTCGTAGTCCGTCGCAACTGTCCTGGGGCGAGATGACCGCCCTGGCGGTGCTTCCCAACAGCCCCTCGCTGGTTTATCCGGGTAAGAACAGTTCCGCCCTGCTGGATAAACGAAACCGGCTGCTGGAAAAGCTGGAAAAAAAAGGGGTCATTGATCCGCTCACAGCCAAGCTTGCCATGCGTGAGCCCCTGCCGGGCACGCCCCTGGATCTTCCCGAGCGGGCGCCCCATCTGCTGGACCGTTTTCGAAAAGACCATGCGGCTGCCGTGCGGCGTGCGGAAGGGGCTGCCCGGCTGACAACCCGCGCCCGTACGACGCTGGACGCTTCCCTTCAGGAAAAGGTAAACGCCCTTGTCAAGCAGCATCACCGCCGCCTGAAGGCGAACGGCATCCACAATGCCGCCGCCCTGGTCCTGGAGGTAGAAACCGGCAACGCCCTGGCGTATGTGGGCAATGTATTTGAACCCGAAGATCCCGAAGTGGAATCGTATGTGGACGTGATCCCCGCTCCCCGAAGTCCGGGCAGTACGCTCAAGCCGGCGCTTTATGCGGCCATGTTGTCTGAAGGAATGTTGCTGCCGCATACCTTGGTGGCGGATATCCCCACGCGGATCGCGGGATTTACACCGCATAATTTTGACCTCGAATACGCCGGCGCGGTGCCGGCCTCGACCGCCCTTTCCCGTTCACTCAATATTCCCGCAGTAAAAATGCTTCAGAATTACCGCTACGAGCGGTTCCATTCCCTGCTGAGGAAAATGGGAATCACCACCCTCGGCCGGCCGCCGGGGCATTACGGATTGTCGCTCATCCTGGGGGGAGGAGAAGTAACGATGTGGGACCTGGCAGGAGTCTATGCCAGCATGGCGCGGGTACTGAATCATCATTACGATTACAACGGGAAATACAATCCAGCCGATTTTCACGCGCCCCATTACCTGGCCTGGTCCCAAAACCGGGATGCCCGGCTGGAACAGAAAGGCTTGCTGGACGCGGCGGGTATCTGGTTCGCATTCCGGGCCATGGAAGAGGTGGTCCGGCCGGGAGAGGAAATGCTATGGAAGCAATTTACCTCCACCCAGCAGATCGCCTGGAAAACGGGCACCAGTTTTGGATTCCGGGACGGTTGGGCCATTGGGCTCACCCCGAAATTCGTGGTGGCCGTCTGGGCGGGCAATGCCGACGGGGAGGGCAGGGCAGGACTTACCGGGATTACCGCGGCGGCTCCGATTCTGTTCGATATTTTCCGCCATCTTCCCGAATCATCGTGGTTCCAGGTACCCTATGACAAAATGGCCCGCATTCCGGTATGCCCCCAAAGCGGTTACCGCGCATCGGAACTGTGTTCCCAGGCAGACAGCATGTATGTACCCCGGGCGGGGCTCCGTACGGCGGCATGCCCGTACCATCGGCTCGTCCATCTGGATGCCACTGGCAAAAGGGTTAGCAGCGACTGCGCCCAGCCTTCCGACATAGTTTCCCGGTCCTGGTTCGTACTGCCTCCTGCCATGGAATGGTATTACAAAGCGGGAAACCAGGACTACCGGCCGCTTCCGCCGTATCGGGAGGGATGCGATCCGCATTCGGGAGCCACCGAATCCATGGCGTTCATCTATCCCACGCCGGGCACCAGCATTTACGTCCCGGTTGAACTGACGGGTGAGCGCGGAGAAGCCGTATTCAGTGTCGCCCATCGCCGGGCAGAGGCTACCGTGTACTGGCATCTGGACGGAGCGTATCTTGGCGAAACCCGGGCTCCGCATGAAATGGCGCTTAGTCCAACCCGGGGAAGACATTCCCTGACGCTGGTGGATGAACTAGGAGAGCGCCTTACCGCCCACTTCACCATTCTTGATAAAGAATAAAAATGTTTAATTTGATCGGCTGTTAGCAATTGAATTATGAGTAATAAAAGGAGAGATTTTCTTAAAATAAGCGGACTGGCCGGACTGAGCCTGGCAGGCGCCGGGCTACCGGGCATTGCCGGAGCGGCCGTTTCCGGGTCTTCCCGGTGGATTGAGGAACAGATTGCGCGCAGCAAGCGCCGGCAGCGATTCAACATGAGCGGCTATGCGGCGCCGAAACTGGACACCGTCCGGATTGGCTTCATTGGCTTGGGACAACGTGGACCGGGAGCGGTAAACCGGATGAGCCACATCCAGGGAGTTGAGATAAAGGCGTTATGTGATATCCGCACAGACCGCGCCGAAAAGGTGAAAAAGTCCTTGGAGGGCACCGGCCACCGCCCCGACATCTACGCAGGATCGACCTTTGCATGGAAAGCGCTTTGCGAGCGGAATGATATCGACCTGATTTATATCTGCACCCCCTGGGACTGGCACGTTCCCATGGCGGTTTACGCCATGGAATGCGACAAACACGTTGCCTGTGAAGTGCCCATAGCCACCACTCTGGAAGAATGCTGGCAATTGGTTGAGACCTCTGAGCGTACCCGGAAGCATTGCATGATGCTGGAAAACTGCTGTTACGATTTCTTTGAGCTGCTTACCCTGAACATGGCCCGTCAAGGCTTTTTCGGGGAGATCGTGCATGCCGAAGGCGCCTACATCCACGACCTGCTTCAGCTTAACTTCAACAAGCAGGGGTATTACGACATGTGGCGGCTGAAGGAGAACTTCCGGGATGGCAACCTGTATCCTACGCATGGATTGGGACCGGTCTGTCAGGTGATGAACGTAAACCGGGGCGACCGGATGGATTATTTGGTATCGCTTTCCAGCCGCGATTACCAAATGGCCGGCAAGGCACAGGAGCTGGCCGAAGAAGATGCGTTTTTCGCCCCGTATGCTAATAAGCAATTCCGTGGAAATATGAATACTACGCTGGTGCGACTGAAAAAGGGAGGAAGTATCATGATCCAGCACGATGTGACTTCACCGAGGCCTTACTCGAGGATCCACCTGGTCAGCGGAACCAAGGGCGTTGCACGAAAGTGGCCTTCGCCTGCCCGCATTGCAACCGGACACAACTGGCTTTCGCAGGAGGAATTTAAAACGCTGGAAGAACAATATACCCCGGAAATTGTGACCAAGGTCGGTGAGATGGCAAAAAAGATCGGAGGACACGGGGGCATGGATTTCATGATGGACTGGCGCTTGATTGATTGTCTCCGGAATGG
This sequence comes from Anseongella ginsenosidimutans, assembly GCA_029268045.1. Classification (GTDB taxonomy): domain Bacteria; phylum Bacteroidota; class Bacteroidia; order Sphingobacteriales; family Sphingobacteriaceae; genus Anseongella; species Anseongella ginsenosidimutans_A. The sequence continues at coordinate 11,743 of JAJUHF010000003.1, read as the reverse complement.
TCTTCCGCTGGATCAGGATGTATACGACGGGGTGCTGTGGAGTGCGATTGCCCCTTTAAGCGAATGGTCGGTGGCAAACCGGTCCAATTCCATTGATGTGCCCGATTTTACCGCCGGGTCCTGGAAAACAAACCAACCGGTAAGTCTCTCTTTGGAAGGAGGGGGAACAACCCAGGTTAAAGCTTGATAAGCATGCGGATTGCAAGGCTGCTTGGTTTTGCGGTAATTCTCAGTCTGGTCTTTGACCCGGCACAGGGCCAGGCCACGGATAGTTCCCAGGGGAACCTGCATGCCCGGTCGCTTCTGGTGGACGCCCACAACGACGTGCTGGCTTCGGCACTCATGCGGGGACGCAAACTCGAAGACGACCTTCGTGGAAAGGCGCATACCGACCTGGACCGCCTGCAACAGGGGGGCGTCAACGTCCAGGTGTTTTCAGTCTGGTGTGGCGAGAAATTCACGCACGAAGGAGGTTTCCGTGAGGCGAACCGTCAGATTGATGTACTTGAAGAAACCATCCGGCGCAATTCCGGCCGCATGGCGCTGGTAACCGATGCTTCCGGCCTGATGCGTGCCGTGAAACAGGGAAAATTGGCGGCTGTAATCGGCGTGGAGGGCGGCCACATGATTGAGGAGCGGCTGGACTACCTCGACAGCCTGCACGCACGCGGGGCACGTTACCTGACTCTTACCTGGAATAACAGCATTTCCTGGGCCAGTTCGGCCCAGGATGAGGTTTTGCGTCCGCGGAGCCTGCGTACCAGGGGCTTAAGCGATTTCGGCAAACGGGTCATTGCCCGCATGAATGAACTGGGCATGCTGGTCGACCTGTCCCATACCGGGGATTCCACCTTCTGGGACGCGATGGCAATTGCAAAGCGGCCCGTCATCCTTTCACACAGCTCGGCCTATGCCCTGTGTGCCCATTACAGAAACCTGAAAGACGAGCAGATCAAAGCCGTTGCGCGCAACGGAGGGGTTATCTGCGTTAATTTCTATTCAGCCTACATCGACCCCTCCTATAACGGGAAAGTCAAAGCGCTGCTGACCCGTTATCCCAGTGAAGCCGATTCGCTGCGCAGCACGCTATCGTCCGATTACGCGATTGGGATCCGCTTGCTTCAGATGCATCCCGGCGAAGCCGAGGCGTTGCGGGCCCCTCTTTCCCTGCTGATCGACCACATCGATTACATCGCCCGGCTGGCCGGGGTGGACCATGTCGGTCTGGGGTCGGACTTCGACGGGGTGAACTCCCTTCCGCGCGGGTTGGACGACGTCTCGGATTTCCCGAAAATCACCCGGGCCTTGAAGGAAAGGGGGTACTCGGACGAGGAGGTGAAAAAAATCTTGGGTGAGAACTTTCTGCGTGTTTTCCGCGCCAATACGGCCGGACCGCTACCTGCCGCCGGCCAGCCATGAAAAAATCCCCCGGGGGCGCTGCAAGAGTTGATAGGTGATCTGTATCATCCGCATCTGCTCCTGTAAATGTCCATCTTCGGCTTCGATGTTTATGTAGGGAATGCCCAGCTGCTCGGCGTAAACCGACAAGGAGCCGTCATCGGTCGGATCCGGATGCTGCAATACCACATTGATCCCGTGACGTTTGAAATAACGGTAGAACCGCCGCCGGGTTACCACCACGAAATCATCCGTATCGGTTCCCGGTTCAATGTAGACTTTCCGGGCTTCCTTTTCATAAATGGCACCGGGGAGATACGACTTGGCCGAAAAATCATTATTGGTGTTATTGTGAAGGGTTACAATGCAGCCGGCCCGGTCTATCCCGTAAACCTGCAGGACCGTATCGGCAAACACCGCCACCGCTTTTTCCGCCGCCAGGCTGAAAGATCCATATCGGTTTAGCGTAGCCCGTCGTCCTTCCGGGGTGAACATGCGGTTCGGATCGAATTGATAGGAGCGGTTGCCAACGGAAAAGGCGATCAGCCGCTCACCGGTGTGCTTTATCTCCACCAGGCGGCCCGGCAGGGTCTTCATTACCTCCAGGGCAGCCTCTACGGATGTGTTTTCGTTATCGTGGAGGTTTAAAAAATAAACGGGCGCATCCGCGGATCCGTGGATTGCCAAATGCACAGTCGAGTCCCCCAGGCTCACCGAGCAGATTTCCTGCGAATGAACTGCTTGCAATGGGCAGAGAAGGGTAACAGCAAAGTACAGAAATAAAAACCGTCTCATTCAATTAAAAGTTGGGTTTTATCACATACTTCTCGTAGAACCGCACCACGTGATCCACCGCTTCGTCCACCGTGTCCACCAGACGGAACAGCTCCAGGTCTTCCGGTCCCACGTTGTTTTCGCGGGTCAGCACTTCTTCCCTAAGCCAGTCGATCAATCCGCTCCAGAATGATTTTCCCACCAGAATAATGGGGAATTCGGCGATTTTCCGGGTCTGAATGAGCGTAATTGCTTCAAATAGCTCATCCATGGTTCCAAAGCCACCGGGCAGCACAATGAATCCCTGGGAATATTTGATGAACATGACCTTCCTGACGAAGAAATAGTCGTAATTCATCAGCTTATCCTTGTCGATGTAGGGATTGGATTCCTGCTCATGCGGGAGGTGGATATTCAGACCCACCGATTTGCCGCCTTCCATCTGGGCGCCTTTGTTGGCCGCTTCCATGATCCCGGGGCCGCCGCCAGTAATGATCCCGAAACCCCTACGGGTAAGTCCCGCGGCAATCTCGGTTGCCATTTTGTAGTATTTATGGCCGGGCTTGGTGCGTGCCGAGCCAAAGATCGAAACACAGGGGCCGATGCGGGCCATGGTCTCGAATCCTTCCACAAACTCGGACATCACTTTGAATATCTGCCAGGAATCGTTTACCTTGATGCTCTGCCAGTCCTTCTGTTCGAATGCTTTCCTGATTTTCTCTTCGCTTTCCTTTCCGTTGTCGATCATATCGAATCTTTTGCGATTGTATTATTCTTCACCCTGTTTTCCCGCTTTGAAATTAACAGCAACCCGATGTAGGTCAAAAGTCCGTTCAGCAGGATCAGCTCGTTGCCGATTTCATAGCCGTTCAGCCATCGTGTCGCATTTTCATTGAGCAGGTAACATAACAAAGGGGCAAAGATACATATCAGCGGAACAAATCGATCGATGACCTTCCTTTTTGCAAACAAGCCGAATGCAAAAAGTCCCAGTAAGGGACCGTAGGTATATCCAGCCAGCAGCAAAACCGTATTGATGATCGCGTCGTTGTTGGCCGCCCGGAAAATCAGGATCACAAGCAGCAGGATAACGGCAAAGGCCAGGTGCGTGCGTTTCCGGATCCGGACTTTCTGCTTCTGGGTGTAATCCTCCCGTTCCTGCATGTTGAGGAAATCGATGTAGAACGAGGTGGTCAGGGTAGTCAACACGGAGTCCGCGCTTGAAAAAGTGGCCGCGGTAAGGCCTACAATAAATACCAGTCCCGCGAAGATGCCCAGGTGCTCCAATGCCAGGGTGGGGAAGAGGTTATCGCTTACCCCGGGTATCCCGATCCCCATCCGTTCTGCGTACGTATACAGGAGCACACCCAGGCAAAGGAAGAAGAAATTGACAATGAACATGACCAAGCTGTAGGAGTAGATGTTTTTCTGCGCATCCCACAGGCGTTTACAACTTAGGCTTTTCTGCATCATATTCTGATCCAAGCCGGTCATGGCTACCGCGATGAACACACCGGCCAGGAACTGTTTCCAGAAAAAGGATTCCGGCTTGGGGTCCCAGAAAAAGGTTTTTGAATAGGTGCTGTCCGACACGGTACGGATTAGGTCGAAAAAGCCCAGATCCAGTTCCCTGCTGATGGCTACAATCGAAAGAATCACCGCCAGGAGCAAAAAGCCCGACTGCAGGGTGTCGGTCCATACCAGCGTTTTGATCCCACCGCGGTACGTATAAATCAGCATCAGCGCGATGATGATCGTAACCGCTAGCCAGAACGGTACGCCCAACGCGTCGAATACAAACAGCTGAATGACGCTTGCCGTCAGGTATAGCCGGGCGGCTGCTCCCAGGGTCCTCGACAGCAGGAAGAAAAAGGCGCCTGTTTTCTGCGACCAGCTCCCGAAACGGGTTTTAAGGTAGCTGTAAATCGAGGTCAGGTTCATTTTATAATACAAGGGCAGCAGGACTGCGCCGATAAGGAAATACCCGAAGACATAGCCCATGACCAGCTGCAGGTAGGAAAACTGGGCTGAACCCACCGCGCCGGGCACCGAAATATAAGTTACCCCCGAAAGCGAGTCGGCAAGCATTCCGAAAGCGACCGCTATCCAGGGCGAGGCTTTGTTTCCAAGAAAGTATGCGTTATTATCCGCGTTTCTGCCGGTTATCCAGGCGATGAGAAGCAAAATCCCGAAGTAGACAACGATGCATGAGATAATGAAAAAGGGTGACATTCAGGTCAATTTAAGGGGTAAGATGAAAATAATTTCACACAAATAAAAATCAAAACAGTTTCTTTGCATGAATATGAACTTTTCATCGAAGTTGCTGGAAGATGCCGTGGCGGAGTTCGCCCGGCTGCCAGGAATAGGAGAAAAAACGGCCCTGCGCATGGTGCTTTTTCTGCTCAACCGGACGGATTCGGAGGTGGAGAAGTTTGCCGGCGCGCTGCTTCGGCTTAAGAGAGAGGTGAACTTCTGCCGGGAGTGCGGGAATATTTCCGACGAGCCCGTGTGCAGCATCTGCACGGCCTCTAAGCGGGACCGCAGCCTGATCTGCGTGGTGGAGGACAGCCGCGATGTAATGGCGATCGAAAATACCCGTCAGTACAATGGCCTGTATCATGTGCTAGGCGGCCTTATCTCGCCCATGGACGGGATTGGTCCCTCGGATCTGAATATCGGGAAATTGCTGGAACGTGCCGGAAAGGAAGAAACCCGCGAATTGATCCTGGCGCTGAGCGCTACCATGGAGGGGGATACGACCGTATTCTATCTTTACAAAAAGTTGAAGGGAATTCCCGTGGCGCTTTCGAGCATTGCAAGAGGAATCGCCTTTGGAGGGGAAATCGAATATGCCGACGAAGTCACCCTGGGGCGTTCCATTTTGACCCGCGTACCCTATAAGGGAGAAAACAGCTGATCCGGATTTCAGCGGCCCCGCTGCAGCCGGACGCGGATCGTTCCGGATCCGCCCTGGAGTCGTTCAGCGGGAAATCGGATTTCGAGACGTTTCAGGTTCCTGATCTTCCGGTCCAGTTCCAGCGGGGGAGGATCGAGGGAAATTACCTCGAACCGAACATCCGGATGGGACAGGTTTTCCACCTCGAGTTTTTTTCCATCCTGGCTGAGCAAGGCCTTGTTTTCCTGAATCGTCACCTCGGCTTTTGTAATTAATTGCCAGGTTACCAGCTTAGTAGACTTATTTATTTCAATCTTATCTTCAATTAGCAAAGAAGCGTCGTCGTTTTTGAGGAAATGCCTTTCGGCGTGATCGAGGGTGTTTCCGAACACCGGCGTAAGGTCAAATTCGGCCCGGGGCTGCGGACCGTCTTCAAATCTGGTCAGCTCCGCAAAGCCATCCGCCCGGTGAAGCTCGTTATTCACCGTGAGGGTGCTGTGCCCGAAATTGTTTTTCGTCAGCAGCGTCCAACGGGGACAGTCCTGACAGCTGCTCCAGAGATCGAAGCCCGTTTTTTCAATCGCATGGTAAGCCTGATTCCCGGGATCAATTACCCACCGGACGCCATCCAGCTCAAATACGAAGGAACCCGCGTCCATGTTGCCGTGGTTACTGCTGGCCCGCCCGCCTTTGGCGCCCAGGTAATAGGCCGATGCATCGGCCGGATCGGAACGAAAAAAAATTACCGGGTTGACGCCCCTTCCTTTCCAGGCCATCGGCAATGCTTTTTCCTCCTTTTTCTCAAATTCGGCCAGCCATACCAGACCCGCACCCGCATGGCGGGATAACTTTTCCATTTCCCCGGGATCCTGCAGGAAGCGGTCGGTTTCATAATATATGGGGTTGCCGGTTTTGGCTGCAAACCAGGCCAGTATGAGGTCTCCGTTGACTTCCCGGCGGTCGCCGCAGTCGAAAAAGTTATAGTAGTATCCCGAGGGCGCGGTACTAAGGAGGCGAAAATCGGCACTCTTCATAAACGCAGGGTAGGCTGCCAGGCCAAAGTCGTTGCCAAAGGCGCTTTCCAGCATGGAGGCGGTCAGCACGGAAAACCCGGTGCCGTAGCTCCAATAGGTAGATCCTTCGGGATAAACTCCGTCCGGCCCGTAGGCATTTAGCGCATTCGGGATGCCATCCAGGGCACGGGCAATTGTTTTTGCCGCCAGTTCGGGATCGGTTTCAGCGATCGCGATGGAGGCCGCGATCATGCCCCCGTTGCATACCTGATTCCAGTTATTGTTGGCCTTTACCCACCAGTTATTGCCTTGAAAACCTGGTAAAATGCCCTTTTCAATGAGCGCTGTCTTGGCCAGGGCAACCGTCTGATCCGGCAAGGCGTGTCCGGTCCAGTCCACCGCCAGGGCAACGGCCAGGGCCATTTCGGCCACGTCCAGGTAATGGGAGGGGTTCCAGTCGGCGAAGGAACATACCGCATTCAGCTCTTCATCGATCCGGGTCAGCACCGCAGGGTCTTCCTCCATCCGGTAAACCATACCCAATATATTCATCCGGTAAAGCATTTCACGGGAGACGGAAAGCAGCCGCCTGCCGGTCATTATCCGCTCCAGCAGGGGTTGCGTAAGAATTTTTCCTGCACTCAAGCGGATGGCCCGGTACATGTTCTTTACGACCGAATCAGTTTCCAGTTTATCCCGGAGGCGGGTTTCCAATTCTGGGGTCAGTACCAAACGAGGGGTGCCTTTCCGCAGATGCTTTTGCAGGTAGGTCACGTCCACTGGCTTGTCCAGGGCCAGGGAGTCGTATGCTGTTGCCCCGCCGTAGGCTGAGGCGGATACCAGCATACCCCATAAGAGGAGAAGCGCGCCGGCATGTCCAAAGGTCGGGAAACGTTTCCGTCCGTTCATAATCATGATCAATATACGGTTTTCGGGAAACCGGGTCAAAAAAATTATCTTTGGAAAATGGATCTAAAAGGAAAAACCGTGCTGATTACCGGCGCGTCATCCGGCATTGGGGAAGCCTGTGCCAGGCGCTTCGCCGGAGCCGGGGCCAACCTCGTGCTGGGGGCTCGTCAATACGTCCGTCTCTGCGGCTTGGCAGACCAATTGGAAAAAGCCCACGGAATACAGGCCGTTGCCGTACAGACGGATGTATCGCGGGAAGAAGACTGCCGATTGTTTGTCGAACAGGCCCGGAGCACCTTCGGGGGAATTGATGTGCTGGTGAATAATGCGGGGATTAGCATGCGGGCCCTGTTTCAGGACCTGGACCTGGCGGTATTGCACCAGGTGATGAACGTGAACTTCTGGGGAGCGGTTTATTGCACCAAATACGCCTTGCCGTCGCTGGTAGCCCGCCGCGGATCGGTGGTGGGGGTTTCTTCCATCGCTGGCTACAAAGGGCTGCCGGGCCGTACGGGTTATTCCGCCTCCAAATTCGCCATGCAGGGGTTTATGGAGTCGCTTCGGATAGAACATCTCCACACGGGCCTGCACGTCATGGTGGCCTGCCCCGGATTTACCGCTTCCAATATCCGGAATACGGCGCTGGTTGCCGACGGTTCCCTGCAGGGAAGTTCCTCAATGGAGGAAGGGCGCATGATGACTGCCGACGAAGTAGCCGGCCTGATCCTGCGGGGAGTCCGCCAGCGCCGGAGAGACCTCATCATTACCGGTCAGGGGCGTCTGACGGTTTTTATGAGCCGTTTTTTTCCAAAACTGACCGACCGCTTGGTTTACAAACATTTCACAAAAGAAAAAGATCCCTTGATAAAATGATTCTACTCCAAGCCAATTCCATCCGCAAATCCTACGGGGACCTTGCCATCCTGAAAGGCATTGATCTGGAGGTAAAGAAGGGAGAGGTGGTGTCCATTACGGGCGCCTCGGGAGCCGGGAAAAGCACCTTGCTCCATATCATCGGCACCCTGGACAAGCCCGATGCGGGCCAGGTGAGTATCAACGGAATGGACGTGAGCCGGCTAGGGGAAAAGAAACTCAGTACATTCCGCAACCGCCATATCGGCTTTGTCTTCCAGTTCCATCACCTGCTGCCGGAGTTCACGGCATTGGAGAATGTCTGCATGCCGGCCTTCATCGCAGGAAAAAGGGTTCCGGAAGCCGAGAAGGAAGGCAAACGCCTGCTGGATATGCTGGGCCTGGGGGGCAGGGCGCATCACAAACCGGGTGAGCTATCGGGCGGGGAGCAGCAACGGGTGGCCGTTGCCCGCGCGCTGATGAATAATCCGGCCCTGGTGCTGACGGACGAGCCTTCCGGTAACCTCGATTCCAAAAACTCCAGTGAACTGCATCAACTTTTTTTCGACCTGCGGGACGAATTGGACCAGACTTTTGTGATCGTGACTCACAACGTGGAGCTGGCTGCCATGGCAGACCGGCAACTGGTTATGCAGGACGGAAAGATCGTTTCGGGCAGTTAGTCCGGTTACCGGGTTCAAGCGCTTAGTCCGTTCAGCCGGCCGCTTCCATCTCGCGCAGATCTACCGGGACCACCCGTGAAATCCCCTGTTCCACCATCGTCACGCCGTAAATGACGTCGGTACTGGCGATGGTCCGTTTGTTATGGGTTACTACTATAAACTGGGAGTCTTTCGAAAATTCCCGGATGATGTTATTGAATTTGTCGATGTTGTTGTCGTCCAGGGGTGCGTCAACTTCGTCAAAAATACAGAACGGCGCCGGTTTCAGTAAGTACAGCGAGAAAAGAATGGCGGTGGCGGTGAGCGTTTTTTCTCCCCCGGACAACTGATTGATCGATAGCGGCTTCTTCCCTTTCGGCCGGGCAATGATCTCAATATCGGAATCTAACGGCTCATCGGGTTTTACCAGAAACAGGTCGCAGGAGTCTTCCGGATTGAAAAGCGACCGGAATACCCGCTGGAAATTCTCCTTGATCTGGGTGAAAGCGGCCAGAAACTGCGTCCTTGCCGTGTCGTCAATCTCCCCGATGGTGCTTAGAAGAGAAGTCTTTGCTTCCAGCAAATCATTTTTCTCCTTGGTAATGAATTGAAAACGCTCATTCATTTCATCGAAAGCTTCCATTGCCATCGGATTGATCGCACCGAAGTTATCCAGTTGGGTTTTCAGCTTCTCCGCCTTTGCGCTGAGTTCTTCTTCATCGCCCTGGGGCGCTTCTTCCTGTTCAAGCAGGTCTTCAATATCAATGTTGAAATTGACCGATAGCCGTTCCTTAAGGGAATTGAGGTCGATCCGAAGCTGGGTTTTCCGCTCTTTCAGTTCAGAGGCCAGGAAATCTACCTGGTCTTTCTGACGGCGCAGCGCAGTGAGCTGTTCTTCCAGTTCACTGATGGTTCCTTTGCTTGCATAATAAAGCTCTTCGGCTTCCCGGAGTCCGGCTTCCATTTCCTCCTTCTGCGCATACATGCCTTGCAGCACTTCATCCGCCCCGTCCTCTGTTTTCAATAATTCGGCGATCTTAGTCCGCGTTCCCTCCAGTTCGGAGGTGTTTTTTTCGATCCGTTCGCCGTAACGGTTCACATCGGCCAGTTTGTATTCCAAGTCCTTTGTCAGGCTGTCCAGCTTGTTTTTTTGCTGATGGTAACGGATGTTCTGTTGATTGTAGTTACCCGAAACGAGGGAAACCTGTTCACTGATTTCCCGGTAGGTTTCCTGTACGCGCAGCAGGTTGCCTCCTGCCTGGAGCTTTTCCTCTTCCAATACCAGCAGACGGGGCTGGAGCGTCTGAAGGGAATCACGGTACTGTCCGAGTTTCTGAATGATGTCTTCTTTGCGGACGGCGCTGTTTCCGATGAATTCCCGATACTGGTTTTCCTTGGTCTGGAAGGTCAGCAATTCGTTCGAGTACCGGTTCAGTTCGACGCGCAGCGTGTCAATCTCCTCCTTTTTGGTCCGTTGCCTTAATTCGCTTCTTTGCTGTTCCAGATCGGCGATCTCCGAAGTCAGGCGCTCCAGTTCCGCGTCGAGTTTCCGGATCTCTTTCTGCAGTGCTTCCAGGTTCCTGGCCCGCCCGATCCGTTTCCCTTCAAACAAGCCGACAAAACCGCCCGAAACGCTGAACCGGCCCCGGGAGTATTTACCCGATTCACCCAATACTGTCACCTGATAATTTTCCGGATTGAAATTCGTCTCTTGCGCTTTGGGAAGCAGGTACACATCCTGCAGCAGGTAATGGCAGAGCGGCTGGTATTTGGATTCGCTTTCGATGACCTCCAACGCGGGTAGAAGTCCATCGATCGGTTTGGGTGGCAGCGTTTTGTAATTCCGGAAGGCTTCCAGGACGAAAAAGTTCGCCCGGCCGCGGGAGGCATCGCTGAGCAGGGAAATGGCCTGCATGGCCTCCGCGTAGCTTTCCACTACGTAGTAGTTCATGTAAGGCTCCAGGAAATTCTCCACGGCAATGCGGTAGGTTTCCCCGCAAAACAGAATGTCGGAAAACAGGGGAGCTTTTTTGGCCCAGCCGGCGGATTTACGCAGGAATTTGATGGATTCAGGATACCCTTCCAGGTTGTCCACCAGACTTTTGGTCAGCTGATATTCATTTTGTTTTGCATCCCGGAGTCGGCCTGAGGCAGCCAGTTTTTCTTTCGCCTGGCCAATCGCTTCCTCGATCCGGGCCAGGGAGCTGGCCAGCTGCTCTTCCGCTTCACCTGCCTCTTCCAGGGCCTTTTCCTTTTCACGGACGAGTTTGTCCAGCCGCTCGATGGACTGACTGAAACCCTTCAGCTCGTCCTCCTTTTCACTGGCATCGTGCGTGGTACGCTGAAGTTCCTGTTCCAGGGTCTGGATCTGGATGGTCAAAATGTCCTTTTCCTTTTCCAACTGATAGGCTTCTTCCTGCAGGCGCTTCACTTCCGCCCCGGCTTCCTCCACTTCGGCTTTATGAAGCCCTTGTCGCTTTTGCAGGGCCTCCAGGTTTGCTTTCAGTTCAGTCAGTTGCTTTTCCAGTTCCTGCAGCACGGCGGCTTCGGCCTCTTTGGCCTGTTCCAACTGCCCGATGTTTTCCCGGCTGCGTTCCATCCACAGTTTGTCATTGGAGAGTTCGGCCAAAAGGCGGGATTCCTTTTCTTGCTGGAATTTCAGCTGCTGGTTTTTGAGCTGCTTTTCGCTTTCATACTGCCGGATGGAGGCGAGATGCTCGTTGGTCGCTTTTTGCTGAACGGCAAGATTCTTTTCCTTTTGCAGGCTCAGGCGTTTTTCCTCCTGAAGCAAGGCTTCCATTTTCTGGCTTTCGGTCTGGATCCGAAGCATTTCATCCTGCTGTTCCTGTTCCTGTTTCTGAAGAGTTTCCAGGGACTGGCGGAAGGCATGGATCCGGAAGGAAGCCAGGGCAAGGCTGACTTCCTTGTACTGATCTTTTAGCCGGTAATACCGTTGTGTCTTTTTGGCCTGGTTTTCAAGCGACCTCAAATTCTTCTCGATCTCGAAAAGCAGGTCCTCCACCCGGGCCAGATCGGCTTCGGTGTCTTTGAGCTTATTGAGTGTCTGCTTTTTGCGGACTTTGTATTTGGAAATCCCCGAGGCCTCTTCAAAAAGGGCCCGCCGGGAGTTGTCTTTATTGTTCAGGATCTCCTCGATCATTTTGAGCTCGATGATCGAATAGGAATCCGAACCGATGCCGGTATCGAGAAAAAGGTCGGTGATGTCCTTTAAACGG
>JAJUHF010000002.1 GCA_029268045.1 Anseongella ginsenosidimutans | reverse complement strand
CCTCTTTGACCTGGAAAACGGAAGCACCGACATACGCGACGGAAAATGGCTCGGATACCAAGGTATGCCGCTGGAAGCCTATCTCCTGTTCAACCAACCCATCCAAATCAACGAGGTCGCCGTCAGTTCGCTGGTGAATACCGGAGGGCATATTTTCCCGCCGGCATCCATTGAGGTATGGGGAGGCGATGACCCGGAGGATTTGAAATTGCTGGGGACGGCCAATCCGGACAAGCTTCAGGAGCATCAGCCCGTCGAAAAGCAGATTTACCGGAATACCCTGAACGGGAATACGGTTTCCTACCTGAAGGTAATTGTAAGGCCGCTGGACAAGCTTCCTTCCTGGCATGGCGCCCAGGGACAGCCTGCCTGGGTCTTCGTGGATGAAATTCTGCTGAACTAGGATCTCAGCGAAGGTTTTGTCGCCAGGCCTCCCGGTCCAGACTGCGGAAGTGAATGGCTTCGGCAAGGTGTTCGGTTTGGATCTCTGCACTGGCTGCCAGGTCGGCAATGGTCCGGGCGACTTTCAAAATACGCTCGTATGCCCTTGCCGAAAGGCCCAGGCGTTCCATCGCGGTCCTGAGCAGGGCAAGGCTTTCCGCGTTCACCCGGCACCGCACGCTAACTTCGCTGAAAGGTATCTGGGCATTCGAATAGATCCCTCCCCGTTCAGCGAACCGTCGCCGTTGCACCTCCCGGGCTGCGATCACCCGCTTCCGGACTTCCTCGCTTTTCTCGTAGGACCGCCCACCCGCAAGTTCGGTAAAAGCAACCGGGGTGACCTCCACATGAATATCGATCCGGTCCATCAGCGGGCCCGAGACCCTGCTCAGGTAACGCCTGATCGCCCCGGGCGAACATTCGCACTTTTTGGACGGATGATTGTAATACCCGCAAGGACAGGGGTTCATGGAGGCAACTAGCATGAAGCTGGCCGGATAGTTGACCGAAAACTTCGCCCGGGAAATATAAACTTTCCGCTCCTCCAGCGGCTGTCGCAGGACCTCCAGCACGGAGCGTTTAAATTCCGGCAGTTCATCCAGGAACAGGACGCCGTTATGTGCCAGGGAAATCTCACCGGGCTGCGGAGCGATGCCCCCGCCCACTAGCGCCGTATTGCTGATGGTATGATGCGGCGAGCGGAAGGGGCGCTCGGCAAGCAGGCCGTCGGTGGTGGAAAGCTTTCCGGCAACCGAATGGATTTTGGTGGTTTCCAGCGTCTCATTGAGCGTAAGCGGCGGCAGGATGCCGGGAAGGCGCTTGGCCAGCATGGTTTTGCCCGAACCCGGCGGACCAATCAGAATGATGTTATGTCCGCCGGCGGCGGCGATCTCCAGCGAACGTTTGACGTCTTCCTGTCCCTTGACATCGGCAAAATCCGGCTGATACTTGCCGGCTCCGGCTTGAAATGCCCCGCCCGCGTCCAACCGGAACGCTTCGAGCGCGCGCTGGCCGTTGAAAAACCGGAAGACCTCCAGGATACTTGCAACGCCATATACTTCCAGGCCGCTTACGATGGCGGCTTCCCGCACATTCTGTTTCGGGAGAAGGAACCCTTTAAAGCCTTCCCGGCGCGCCTGGATGGCAATGGGAAGAACACCTTTGACCGGCTGCAGACTCCCGTCCAGGGAAAGTTCGCCCATGATCATATACCGCTGGATGCCGTCAGCCCGCATCTGTCCGGAGGCGGCCAGGATACCGGTGGCGATGCAAAGATCGTAGGCCGACCCTTCCTTGCGGATATCGGCCGGTGCAAGGTTTACCAGAATTCCACGCCGCGGCATACGGAGCCGGCCGTTCCGGAGGGCGGCATCAATCCGCTTGTAACTTTCCCGTACCGCGCTGTCGGGCAGACCTACAATGGAATAACTGTTTCCGCCGCTGATATTGACTTCGGCAGTGATGGTAATGGCTTCGATGCCCTGAACGGCACCGCCATAGGTTTTGACAAGCATAGTCCGATGTTTTTCATAGCCAGATAATTGAAGGTAAGAAAAAATCGGAAGCCTGCCAAACCGTAAAGCCCTTCAGCGGGACGGATCCGCTTGGCTTAGGTGGATAAGATACCGACCATCCGGATCCACGCGGGATCCAGCTCGTGGATATGCTTGATTGCCTTCTCAAAAGGTGTAAACACCACCTGGTGGTTCACGATACCGGCCATAACCCCGCGTTTGCCCTCGATGAGCGCTTCCACGGCGGCGAATCCTAAACGGCTGGCAAGCACCCGGTCGGCGCAGGTGGGTTTGCCACCCCGCTGGATATGCCCCAGCACGGCCACTTTGGTATCGTAATGAGGAAAACGTTCCTTCACTTTCTGTGCGATGGGGAAGGCGCCCCCCTCGTTGTCCCCTTCGGCTACGATAATGATCTTTGACGATTTGTCCTTCCGTCCTTTTTCCAGACGTTGGAAAACCTGTTCCAGATCCGTATCCACTTCCGGCAGCAGGATGGCTTCAGCCCCCACCCCGATTCCGCTCCGCAGGGCGATAAGCCCCGAATCCCGGCCCATCACTTCGACAAAAAACAAACGGTCGTGCGATTCCGCCGTATCCCGGACTTTATCCACCGCATCCACCACCGTATTGATGGCCGTGTCGTATCCAATCGTAAAATCCGTTCCGTACAGATCGTTGTCGATGGTTCCAGGCACGCCGATCACCGGGATATCGAATTCGTTCTGAAAAATATGGGCCCCGGTAAACGTGCCGTCTCCTCCGATGGCCACCAGCGCGTCAATTCCCGCGCGCTTCAGCTGGTCGTAGGCCTGCCGGCGCCCCTCGGGTGTGGCAAATTCATCGCTCCGGGCTGTCTTCAGCATGGTACCGCCCCGTTGGATAATATTCGCTACCGATTTTACGTCGAGCGGCTGAATTTCACCGTTGATCATTCCTTCATAGCCCCGCATGATTCCAGACACCTGAAGGTTATGATAAAGGGTAGTCCTTACCACGGCCCGGATACAGGCGTTCATTCCGGGAGCATCCCCTCCTGAAGTAAATACACCAATATGCTGAATGGAAGACATAGAAATAGTTAATTTGGTTACAAAATTTCAGTCCGCTGACCGGCCGCCAAAAATACGAATAATTAGCAGCAAGTAACAAGTGCATTTTGGAATACGTATCCGCGCCCCAAAATGCACCCGTCCCTTCCATGGTCCTGAACCAATCAACTAGCTACGTCCCCATCATGCGGTGCAGGCTGTGGCCAATCAATAGCCACCACCACCGCCACCGCCATCACCGCCGTTACCGCCGCTTCCGGAAGGGAAGGTTACCTGTCCGCGGATCTCTCCCGGCGGATAAGCATCGGTATGAATGTTTACATACCAGTTACCGGCAAGCAGGTCGGACCGGTCTCCGGCCTCCACGGTCACTTTCCCGCTGACCGAACCGGTTGCGTTTGCAGGAAATCCGGTGATGCCGATTTTCACACCGGCATTGGTTCCCGGACCGGCCGGACCATGGAAATGCATCATGGTGGGCGGACCGGTGAGGTTACTCCAGCTAAGGGTAAACTCAAATTCGCCGGTGGTCTTGTTGTAAACTCCCTGGAAGGTTCCGGTACCGGAAGAGGTCACATCGCCCACTTCCTGGTCTGCATTCAGGGTTGCCGTCCCGTTAACTTCCACCTTTTCTTCCGGCTTGTTGTCCTCGTCTTCACAGGCGGGCAGTACCGCCACCAGCCCGAAGGCGCATAGCAGCAGTATCATGGCCGCTGCCGGCCTTGCCTTGAAAGGATTCGTCGTTTTCATTGCCGTTACAATTAAATAATTACATGAGTGAATACGGCAAAAAGACGAAAACCGTTGCCTCGGCGACTAATGTTTGGGGGTTTGCGAAAGCATGGGTTCGCCTGCTCGGAATGCCTCCACACCCTGGTCTAGGAAGCGGACGTATTGGGGAATGTTCAGATTGAAGGCACGCGGAGGAACAAGTACCTGTCCCTGATGGTCGGTAATGACATAATAGGGTTGCGAATTGGTATTGAAGCGGCTGGCCTGGAAATCACTCCATTTTTTTCCGATCGTATTGATCGTTTTACCGCTGAATTCCGATACGTAATGCTCTTCGGCGGGCAAAGCGGTTTTATCGTCCACATACAATTGCACCAGGACAAAATTGTCGCGGATCCGCTCCAGCACGCGGGGATCGGGCCAAACCGAAGCTTCCATCCGGCGGCAATTGGTACAGCTCCATCCGGTAAAATCAATGAACAAGGGTTTGTTGACCCGTTCGGCATACGCCAATGCCTCTTCGTAATCGAAGAACGCGTTCAGCCCCAGCGGAGCGTGAAAGAGGTTGGTGTACTTTTTCCCTGCCCCGTCCGGCTCGCCTCCCGTTGAAGCATGGGAGGCTCCCCCACCGAGGGTGGCGGTGTACATATCAAAATCCTGCGTTCCCTGGTGGGGAAGAAATGAACTGATCGGCTTTAGCGGCGCCCCCCAAAGGCCAGGGATCATGTAAATAGAAAAACCAAGCGCGAAAATGGCAAAGAACAGGCGGGGAACCGACAAGTGGGTCACCGGACTGTCGTGTGCGAAACGAAGCTTACCCAGCAGGTAAAGTCCCCAGGTGCCGAAAATCACGATCCAAAGTACCAGGAAAATGTCCCGGTCGAGCAGATTCCAGTGATAGGCCATGTCTACCGTGGAAAGGAATTTCAGGGCGAAAGCCAGTTCCAGGAATCCGAGACTCACTTTGACCGTATTCAGCCATCCGCCGGACTTGGGCAGCGTCTGCAGCCATTGGGGGAAAATTGCAAACAGGGTAAAGGGGATGGCCAGGGCCAGGGCGAAGCCGAACATGCCCGTGGCGGGACCAAGCAGGGCGCCCTTGCTGGCGGCCTCTACCAGGAGCGACCCGATGATGGGCCCAGTGCAGGAGAACGAGGCCAGGCTAAGCGCCACCGCCATAAAGAAAATACCGGTCAATCCATGACTGTCTGCTTTCTTGTCGGCGAACGTGGTCCAGGAGCTGGGCAGGTTCAATTCAAATGCGCCAAAGAAGGAAATGGCAAAAATGACCAGTATCAGGAAAAACAGGATATTCAAAAATCCGTTGCTGGCCAGTTCATTTAATTTGTTGGATCCGAAAAGTACCGTAATGAGCAGGCCCAGGGCTACGTAAATGACAATGATGGATACTCCGTAGAGGGCCGCGGAACTGATCACTTTTGCCCGGCCGCCGGTTGCGCCTTTCTTGGTGAAATAGCTTACCGTAAGCGGGATCATGGGAAAAATGCAGGGCATTAGCAGCGCCAGCAGTCCGCCCGCAAAACCCGCGATGAATATTCCCAGAAGTGACTTCCGCTCACTTTTCGCATCGGCCTGCGCTGCGGCTGCTTCCAGGGTTTCCGGGGTGGCTGGGTCCGTACCGGCAATCGCCGAAGAATCGGTCTCCTGTCGCGACTGAACGATTCCCTGCGCGGAATCCGCGGCTGCTATCCGATCCGCTTCCCGCGATCCCTGCCCCTGCTGCCCGCCGCTTTCCCGCTCGTCAGCTTCCGGGGCGAGATGGGCCGACGATTTTTTCGCTGGCTCCACACCCGCGCTACCGCCGCCGGCGCTGAAATCGGGGTGATTGGCCTTGATGCTGAATTCCACTTCCGTAGGAGGCAGACAGCGCTGGTCATCGCATACCATGTATTCCAGCACCCCGCTGATTGCGGTGGACGGCTTTTTAAGAACCACAGTTTGTTCAAATACCGCCTCGTTGCTGAAATAAAGTACTTCCATTCCGAAATTGGGGTCCATGACACGCTCCACCTCGGAGACTTCCTCCACCCCTCCTTTCAGCTCGTAGTCGGATGAAGGGGTGAACTTGAAATTGGTTGGAATGGGACCGCCTTCGTCCAGATGTTGGGAGTACACGTGCCATCCCGGATCGATGGTTGCTCTCAGGGTGAGTACCATTTCATTTTCACCCGAAGGGCGTGCGCTGAAGTCCCAGCTGACCGGATTGAATATCTGCGCGCTCAGACCGCTTGCAATGGCCAGTAAACTCCAAATGAGGATAATTCTTTTCATCATACAATTTTAATAGGTTGGTTTGATTGATCCTGCAAAGGTACGAATATCCGCTGATATGCAACGGATTGCCTTGGAGGCTGGCCGTAGATACGGTCTGCAGCACCGTACTAAAAGCGAAGCCTGCCGGCTCACCCTTGACAGGGAAAGCTCCGGCAGGCTGCTGCAATCTAAGTTAGGACTTGATCACTGTCCTTCCCCGAAGTCGGGGGCAGGCTTGTCGTACCATACACGCTCTTCACTCAGTGTCTGGGCATCCACCGCGCGGGGCGTGAAGCCCTGATCTTCGTACGCGCTCATCCAGTTCTCCCGGTTCACTTCGCCCGGATCGTTTATCCAGAACCGGCGGGGAATGGGTTCGTTAAACGGTTCCATCCGGTAATACGTGGACGTATTCCTGGGATATCCCGTGCGGCGGCAAAATACATACGCCTCGTTTGGCAAAAGGAAAAAGGCAAGATACTGCTGGATATAGATCCGCTCCAGGTCGTCGCTTCCATTGAGCGCCACATCCGGGTCGGCCAGATAGGCTGCGATTTCGGCTGCCCCGTCTCCGTCAAAGGCGGTTTCCGACTGAGCCGCTGCTGCAATCTGGTTCATGGTTTGGATAGAGGAGGCAATGCCCTTTTTATACCAGTCCTCGGCGGTGCCTCCTGTGTTCAGACCGCCGGCGTACCCTTTGGTGATGAATTCAGCAATGTAAAAGCAGGTTTCGGCATGGGATACCAGAACCTGCAGTGAGTTTCCGGTTGCCCCGTTCAGCTTCGGGGATAGCAGGCTCCGGTTAATGGGGGATATCAGAAAATACCTCGAATACTGGCTTACGGTGAAAGGATTGCTGATATAGGTCGCGATCTCCGGCGCCACGGTCCAGTCGGGCGGACCGCCCTGAAAGCGGATCAGCGGATCGGCCGGATCAATAAAGGCGGGAAGCGAAGTCCCGTATTTCGCCAGGGTATCGGCGTAGGGCCCCACCAGGTCGTTGGCATCGAAATAGATCGCGATCCGTGGATCGCCAGTCCTTTTCATGAAATTGACCATTTCACGGGCGGCAAAACGCCGGCTCCGGTAATCCACGTCATTGCCGATGGGATTTTGATCCGGATTGAGGTAACGCAATTCGGAGTCTTCCCCGTCGATGGGTCCCACCGGGTCGCTCATCACCTGCTGAAAAATCTGCTGTGCCAACGCGTTGTCCTGCCTTTCCAGCCGGACGGCCATGCGAAGCTTCAGCGTATTGGCCAGCTTGATCCACCGGGTCCAGTCGCCCTGATAAAAAATGTCGGCGTTTCCGTAGCTTTCCTGGTCGCCCTGGTTGCCGGCCAGGGTCGCGATGGCGTTGTCCAGGTGCCCCAGCCAGGTATTGAAAAGCTGCTGCTGCGGGTCGAAAACGGGATTGAATTTATCTTCGTACCGGGCCAGCATGGCTTCGCTGTAGGGAATGGAACCGTTCAGATCGGTTACCCGGATCCCGGCGTATACATCCAGGATGTAAGTGACCGCCTTCATTTTCTGATACCGTTCCGCATCGGTCCGCTGATCGATCCGGGCGCGGATCTCCAGCAAATTGGGAAGGATCTGGGTGTAATACCGGTTGTAACGGGAATTCACGTTTCCGGTGATCTCGTAAGGACTGGCCGAGGTATGCTGGGTAAAACGCATGGTCTGTTCCAGACTCTCCCATATCCATTCGCCCCCGGTGGGAGGAATCGAATTGGCCGAATAGGTAAACAGGAATTTGACATCCGGTTCGGTCACCAGCCGGGGATCGGTGTTGATGTCCCCAAAATCTTTGGTACAGCTGCTGAGGGCAGGAAGAGCCAGCAGGGCTGCGAGTCCAATGTATCGGTTTATACGTGTTTTCATGTCTGGTTCTTTTTGAGTTAAAATCCTACCCTTAATGTGAACGCCAGGGAGCGGATCATGGGCAGAAACCCTTCCTCGCCATAAAACGCCGTGTTATTGGAGTTATTGGAGGCTGGATTGTAATTGTAGGGAAGGGAATTGTACAGATACAGCAGGTCACGTCCCACGACTCCCAAACTCAGGTGGTTCAGTTTGAGTTTTTCACAGATCTCACGCGGGAACTGATAGCTGATGGCCACTTGGCGGAGGGAAATCCATGAATTTTCAAACACCCAATAATCCGATACGCCGGTGGAGGATGACCCGTAGCGGTAGTAGAAGTGTGGCGCGTGGGTGGGCTCCACGTATCCAGCTTCGTAGGCTTCCTGATAGGTCATTCCGCCTACGTCCACCTGGCCTCCCCCCTTGGAAGGCGGCAGGGTAACGGTCTGTCCTTCCGGGAATACACCTTCGGGGATGATCCCGTCGTCGTAGGTAAGTCCGTCCCACTCACTGGTCCAGCGGATTCCGCCGTATTTTTCGTCGCGCCCAAACAGCGTATTGGGAAGCACGCCGGTATGGGTACCGTAGCGGTAGGTGGCCAGCACGAAATCGCCTCCGATCTTGGCATCAAGCAATACGTTGAGGCTGAAATTCTTGAACCGGAATGTATTGTCCCAACCTCCCCGGAATTTCGCATTGATGTCTCCGATGTCCTGGATGATATTGCTCCGGGCCGGAAAAGCCGCACGGGCGTCGGATCTCCAGACCAGCTGGACTTTCCCGTTGTGCGGATGATCGATGGGATTTCCCTGGCCGTCTTTCGCCTGGAACCGGGCCGACTGAATGGAACTTCGCAGCGTGCCGTAGGATTTACCTACAATGGCCCAGCTGCTGATCTCGGCGATATTCGCCCCCAGGTTGAATTCGTTCCGCCCCTCGTAAAGCTCCTTGATGAGGTTGCGGTTCCGGGAATAGTTGAACGCGGTGGACCATTCAAAACCGGCGGTTTGAACAGGCGTAGCGTCAATCGCCAGTTCGATACCCTTGTTCTGAATATTGCCGGCATTGATCAGAATGGCGTCCACGCCCGATTCGATCGGGGTGGAAATATCCAGAATCTGATTGTAGGTATTATCCTGATAGAGTGTGAGGTCGAAGCCGAGGCGGCCATTTAAAAAGCGCATTTCCGCGCCAATCTCCTTGGCAATCTTCCGTTCGGGTTTCAGATTGCTTTGCCGCACACGGCGATCGCTGAAGGTGGATATCGGCAGGGTTTGTCCGCCAATGTTGGTAAACCCGTTGAAGGCGAATCCCGGATTGATCACAAAGGGGTCCGCATCGCTTCCCAGGGCGGCGATATTGGTTCGCAGTTTCCCGTACGAGATCCACGTAGGCAGATCAAAGGTTTCGTTGAAGATCCACGAAAGGCTCACCGAAGGGTAATGGAAAAAGTTATTGCCGGTACCGTCGGAATAAGTCAGGGCGGAAGACCAGTCCCCCCGCCAGGTTGCCTGCAGGTAAAGCTGATTCCGGAAGCCCAGGTCAGCGCTGGCATACAGCGAGTTAAAGGCGCGTTTGTAATTGATTCCGCCTTCGCTGATGGGCTGGTTCACAGAGTTTGCCAGGAAATAGTTTCCGGGATAACTCAATCCGCCATCGGTGCGGCCCCGGTTGAACGACCGCGTGGTGCGCTGGATCTCGCCTCCGATGTATCCGCTGATATCCAGATCGGACGTAAGGCTACGCTCGGCGGTGAGCATACCTTTCAGAAAGTAATTCTCTTTCGTTTCATGGCCCAGTGCATAGGCTCCCCCGGTAAAGTTCTGACCCTGCCCCAATTCCTTGGTTTCGGATTCGGTATACAGGTTATTCAGGTTTCCTTCAAGGATCAGATTGGACCAGTCGGCGAGTTTGGCGGTAATCGCCACCCGGCTGCGGATCATCTGTTCTTTCTGGTAATAGTTGTTCTCGAACAGGTTAAACCAGAAACGGGTTTCCGGCGCCTTGTTGGTTTCCTCATTGGAATTCGGGTTGGGGGCGCCTCCCAGCGCGCTGGTATAATTTTCCCGCCGCATCCAGTACTTGGTATCGTAGTTTCTCGGGATCATCCAGGTGAACAGCTTGCCGTAGTTATAGGAACCGAACGCGTCCAAACCACCCAGACGGGGCGGGTTCAGCCCTTTGAAATTGGAGTAGTTGGCGCTGACGTCCAGGTTGATCCGCGGACTGAGTTCGTGGGTTACCCGCAGGCCGAATGCATCCTTGGTGAGCTCGTTGTTGTACACGACCCCTTCATCGGTGTTCCGGTTATAGGAAAAGCGAAAGGTGGAACGCTCGTTCCCCCCATCGAGGGAAATATTGGTATTGCTGCCAAAACCGTTCTGGAACGCATCCAGAAAGTTATTGGGCTGCGGCAGATAGCGGGTGGGCGTGCCGTCGTAATTGAGCACTTCCTGCCCTTCCATACGCGGCCCCCAATTTTCCAGCTCCCGGTTGATCCCCTGGTCGATGTAGGGTTTTCCGGTGGCTGGATCAATGGGAAACACCTTGGTCATGTAGGCCTGGTCTGCGGTATAATTGGGATCGCGCCGATCGGTAAAGAACGGTCCGTTTGTTCCGCCTCCGAAAACGTTCTGAAAATCGGGACCGGCATAGGGCTGGTAGGAATTGAAGGTCTGGGTGAAAGTGACCCCCAGGCCGCTGCGCTTTCTCCCTTTTTTCGAAGTGATGAGTACCACCCCGTTTATGGCCCGGGAACCGTACAGGGCGGCCGCGGCCGAGCCCTTCAGAATGGAAACGCTTTCGAAGTCCTCCATGTTCAGGTTCTTCAGGTCGTTTCCGAAATCGCGCCCGTTTCCCCCGAAGATGTCGTTGTCCATGATTACCCCGTCAATTACAAAGATTGGCTGGTTATTCGTTCCCAGAGTGGAGTTACCCCGGATCAGGATCTTGGAGTTGCCGAACAAGCCGCCGGCGCCCATGTCAATCTGTACCCCGGCTACCCGGCCCTGCAACGCGTTCACTGGATTGGTCTCGTTGGTAACGGCCAGGTCTGCCCCGCTGATCTCAGTGACGGAATACCCCAGTGACTTTTCATCTTTTTCCACGCCCAACGCCGTAACCACGACCCGGTCGAGTTCCGACGCGTCCTGGGTTAATACCACGTTGATGGTCTGGCGGCCTTCCACGCCGAGCTCCGTGGTCTGGAAACCCAGCAGGGCAAACTGCAACACACCGTCGGCTGCAACCCGGATGGAATAAGCCCCGTTTTCATCGGTTTGAGTTCCCTGGTTGGTGCCCTTTACAAGGACACTAACTCCCGGAAGCGGATTGGTTCCGTCGGTTACTGTTCCGCTTACCAGTTGCTGGGCGTACGCATGGACGGAAAGCCCTGTAAAGACAATCAGCAACCAGCTTTTTCGAAAGAGGTACTTGTTTATCATATACTATGGATTTATTTATCACCTCAACGCGCTTTTAGGAAAGCCTTATTTTATCGAAATTGTCAATGACCAAAGCCGCCGCGCCGATCAGTCCGGCATGGGAACCCAGCTCGGAAACTTTCAGGGAGGTCGCTCCCGCCAGGCGGGGAATGGCGTACTTATGCAGCGCCTGCTGGGCCGACGCCAGGAGAATATCTCCCACGGCTGCGCCCTTGCCGCTCAGCACGATCACCTCCGGATTCATAATGTGGATCAGGATCGCGAGCCCCTTCCCGATCA
This sequence comes from Anseongella ginsenosidimutans, assembly GCA_029268045.1. Lineage (GTDB taxonomy): Bacteria > Bacteroidota > Bacteroidia > Sphingobacteriales > Sphingobacteriaceae > Anseongella > Anseongella ginsenosidimutans_A. Next base: position 81,386 of record JAJUHF010000002.1, on the reverse strand, counting down.
CATACCCCGCATCGGATAACAATTCCACCGCCAGCTGATCGCCTTTGTGCGCGGCTTTTATCACCGCCTCAATGACTTTCTCCGGGGTAGCGCCTGCACCGAACTTGAGGGTGGATATCTGCCCGCCGCCGGTTTCCTCCAGCGCCTTGCGGGCAATGACAAAAAGGGAACATTCCGTCTCCAGACAGCCCCGTTTTCCGCAACCGCACAGCGCGCCGTTTTCCGCGATTGGAATGTGGCTGAACTCTCCGGCAAACCCCGAATGGCCCCGGAACAACTCGCCGTTCAGGATCATTCCCAGCCCGATCCCCCAACCCACGTTGATCACCATCGCGTTTTCCAGCGATTTTGCGGCCCCAAAGCGCAATTCGGCCAGGGCGACCAGACTGGAATCGTTGTCGATATACACCGGCAGCCCAATGGCGTTTGAAATATAATCGGGGATATTGTCCTCACCGGCATCAACAAAGGTGTAATTAATGCCTTTCTCGGGATCCACAAATCCGGGCATGCCGATTCCGACCCCAATGATCTTTTCCCTGGGAATGCCGGAACGGGCAATGAAGGTTTTGATCCGTTTGGTAAGAATAGGAAGCGCCGATGGGGTTTGGGCAAGTTCCAGGCCGAAAGTTTCCGGTTCGGCCACGGGCCGGTTCATCATATCCACCAGGACCATCTGGGTGGAAACCTGGTCCATGGCCACCGACAGGACAAACATTCCGTCGGGCCGCAGCGCGTAGATGAGGGGCCGCCGTCCTCCGCTGGAGGGCGCATATCCTTTTTCGATCACCAGGCCCTCGGCCATGAGTTCGTTGACCGCTTTGGAAACAATGGGAAGACTTTTGTTGATGAGCGCACTGAGGTCTGCATGGGACATGAGCTGCCCGAAATAGAGTTGCTTCAGGACGGTGTTCTTGAGCTCTTTATTATTCGTACGCATGCGGTTTGACTTCTTAATATCCTATATCAAATATAAAAAATAATTTTTTAAGAATGCAGAACTTATTAAAAAAATTTAATAAGATAGACGAAGTTATTTCCGCCCGGGCAAAAGATTGCTGTTTCGTATCAAAAGATCCGCTTAAAATTTCCCGATTGAACCCGGGACGGGACTAGGCGTTTTGTTGCAATGCGGTAGAAGTTTCCCCCACCGGGCGGGTAGAGGAACCCCGGATCACCAGCTTGGGTGGGAGCATGAGCTGGGTGACCTCCCCGGTTTCCGATTCCATTTCTGTCACCAGGATATCTACCACCTTCCGCGCGATGCGGTCAATGGGCTGGGAAATGCAGGTGATGCCCGGGTCGTGCAGCCGGAAAAGGTCGTGTTCATCAAAACTGGCCAGGGCGATGTCGTCCGGCATCTGCATCCCCAGTTTCTTGATGCCTTCGATGCCGCATATCCCCAGGTAATTGGTGGCAAAGAACAAGGCTTCCGGCCGATGCTTTTCAATCATTTCCATGATGATCCGGGGCGCGTTGCTGCGAGCGCTTCCAAAAGGGATCCGAAGCACCAGGTCTTCGTTATATGGAATACCCCGGTCTCCCAGCGGTTGCCGGTAGCCGTCAAAGCGGCTCTTCATCTGGGTTTGACTCGAGGTAGTGGTGACAAAGCCGATTTTCCGGTAGCCCTGCTTAATGAGATGTGTGACCGCCTGATAGGAGCCGGTAAAGTTATCGGCGATGACGTAGCTTACCGGTAAGCCGGGAAGAAACCGGTCAATCAAAACCACCGGCCGCTTTTCGCCCAGCAGCGCGCTGATCTCCTTCTCAAGCGATGCCGTAGGAGTAATGATGAAGCCGTCCACCTGACGGTACTTTAGCATTTGCAGTAGTTCGCGGGCCTTTTTAATATTGTCTTCCGTACTGCAATAAAGGACCCGGTATCCGTACATGAGTGCCCGGTGCTCCACCACCTTGGCGATGTGGGCAAAAAAATGGTTGGAAATGTCCTCTACGATGAGGCCAATGGTCTTGGTTTTCCCGGTCCGCAGACCGCGTGCCATGTGATTGGGTTCGTATTTCAGCTTCTTGGCCATGGCGATGATCCGCTTGGCCACTTTATCACTGATCCTTTTTTCCTTCTGTTTACCATTCAGCACGAACGACACGGTAGTTGGAGAGACTCCGAGCCGTTCCGCCATATCTCTTATCGATATCTTTTGTTCGGGCATATGCCTAATATAACATTAGTTTAGATTTTAAAGGTAACAGAATATTGTCAGGTTTGTATATTTGAATTCAAGTACAATGCGATGCGCCACCTTATAACCGGTATTTGCTGTCTGCTGACAGGTTTCACCGGCTGCAAATCAATCAAACAAGACATGAGCACCCAGGGATTGGTCCTGCCTTCGGAGCAGCAGGTAGCCTGGCAGCAGCTGGAGTATTATTTATTTATCCATTTTGGGCCGAATACGTTTACCGATGTGGAATGGGGCCATGGCGACGAAGATCCGAATGTATTCAACCCCACCGCGCTGGATGCGGACCAATGGGTCCGGACCGCCCGGGAGGCGGGAATGAAAGGAATTATCATTACGGCCAAACATCACGATGGGTTCTGCCTCTGGCCCAGCCGGTATAGCACGCATACAGTAAAAGAAAGCAGCTGGAAAAACGGGAAGGGCGATGTACTGCGGGAACTGTCGGAAGCCTGCAAAAAGTACGGGCTGAAGATGGGGGTCTATCTTTCCCCCTGGGACCGGAACCACCCGGCTTACGGCACGGATGAGTACAACCAGGTATTTGTGAACATGCTCACCGAAGTGCTCATCGGTTACGGCGATATCTTTGAAGTATGGTTTGACGGGGCCAACGGGGAAGGACCGAATGGCAAAAAGCAGGTGTACGACTGGGATCTGTTTAACGGAACGGTCTATAAACATCAGCCCGACGCGATTATTTTCAGCGATGTCGGTCCGGGTTGCCGCTGGATCGGCAATGAACGCGGTATTGCCGGGGAAACCAACTGGAGTACGATGGACACCGAAGGCTTCGAACCCGGAGCCGGTGCGCCTCCCACCGAGGTCCTGAACCAGGGACAGGCCGAAGGCGCCCGTTGGGTGCCGGGCGAAGCAGACGTTTCCATCCGGCCGGGTTGGTTTTACAGTCCTTCCACCGACGGACAGGTAAAATCGCTGGAGGAATTGCTCACGATTTATTACAGTTCGGTGGGGCGGAACGCCAATCTATTGCTGAACGTGCCGGTGAACCGCGAGGGGCGGATTCATCCGAACGACTCCACGCGCCTGATGGAACTGCGCCGGGTACTGAATGAAACGTTCGACGAAAACCTGGCCGCCGGCGCCGCTGTCCGCGAAGAAAACGGCCCCGCGTTGAAACGGCTGACCGACGGGGATCCTGGGACGTTTTATGCGTTTGAAAAATCCCGTACCAGCGCGTCCTTCACGCTGGAGCTGGAACGCATCGTGGAATTTGACCGGCTGGAACTGCAGGAATACATCCCGGCCGGTCAGCGGGTAAAATCGTTCTCGGTGGAAGTCTGGGACGAACAAGCCCAGGGATTCCGGGAACTGGCACGGCAAACCACCATCGGCTACAAGCGCTTGCTGCGTTTTCCGGCCGTGAAGACCAACCGGGTGCGCATTCACATCCTGGACTCCCGACCCGGTCCCATCCTGGCGGGAATCGGCCTTTATAAAGCACCGGAACATTAGGAAGCTTCCGGGAAAGTTCCGCCACCGATTTTGTATCTTTGCAGGTTCAATGGAATATTCCCTGTTTACATTAAGGAACGGTATTCGGGTTGTGCATCACCCTGCAGGAAATACCGATATCGTACATGCCTGCGTGATGATCAACTCCGGATCACGGGATGAGCCGGAGGATAAAGCGGGGTTGGCTCATTTCATCGAACATCTGCTGTTCAAGGGAACACTGAGGCGGAATACCTTTCAGGTACTGAACCGGCTGGAAGCGGTGGGGGGCGATCTGAATGCCTACACCACGAAAGAGCAGATGTGCATACACGCATCGTTTTTGAGCGCGTACCTGGACCGGGCACTGGATCTATTAAGTGATGTCCTGTTCCGCTCCACCTTTCCCGAAAGTGAACTCCAGAAGGAAAAAAACGTGGTATTGGATGAACTGGATTCCTATCGCGATACGCCCGAAGAGCAGATCAACGACGACTTTGAGGAAATTGTGTTTTCCCGCCATCCGCTGGGCAATAATATTCTGGGTACTCCCGAGTCCATCCGGAGTTTTACCCGGGAAGACATTCTGCGTTACCGGGAAGATCATTATTCGACCCACGGCATGGTGATCGGCATTTCCTCGGGTGCTCCCCTGGCAAAGGTCCGGAAACTTTGTGAAAAGCATTTCGGATCCATCCCCGAAAACACCGGAAAACGGAATCGCCTGGCGGTCAATGGCTACGCGCCCCAGGAAAAGGTCGAAGGCAAGCCCATTTATCAGGCTCATTTTATGGTGGGTGGGCGGAGTTACCCGACGGGCCATCCGAAAAAAACAGCCATGCTGCTTTTGAACAACCTCCTGGGCGGACCCAGTATGAGTGCCCGGCTGAATCTACTGGTTCGGGAGAAACACGGCATCTGTTATACGATTGAATCGGGTTACTCCCCCATGAGCGACACGGGTCTGTTCACCGTGTACTTCGGCACGGACCGCGAGAAAGTGGATAAATGCCTGAATCTGATCCATCGGGAATTCCGGAAACTCCGGGAACAACCTTTGGGCGCTACGCAATTACATCAGGCGCGCGAGCGTTTTAAAGGGCAGATCGCCCTGGCGGAGGAAGCTCGGTTGTCGCTGATCATCTACATGAGCAAAAGTCTCCTGGATCTGGGAAAAATAGACAGTCTGCAGGAAGTGTTTGATCAGATTGACAGGGTAAGCGCTGCGGACCTCATGGATGTTGCCAATGAGGTCCTCCAGCCGCAGCAGCTAAGTACACTTGGATTTATACCACAATGATATGGAACATTTAACCGGCAAAGAAATTACCGAATATGCTGAAAAACACAGCAGTCCGGAAAGCGACCTGCTGGCGGAGATCAATCGCCAGACCCATTTGAAAGTACCCATGCCGAGAATGCTTTCGGGCCACCTACAGGGAAGGGCGTTGGCCATGTTCAGTTGCATGCTTCGCCCCTCCCGGATCCTGGAAATCGGCACATTTACCGGCTACTCGGCCCTGTGCATGTGCGAGGGGCTGCAACCGGACGGCAAACTGTTCACGATCGATATCAACGAGGAACTGGAGGACATGGTCCGGGATTACTTTGCGCGTTCCGGATTTGCGCCGCGCATCGAATACCTGATCGGGAACGCGCTGGAGATCATTCCCGGTCTGGAGGAGACATTCGACCTGGTATTCATCGACGCCGACAAGAAAAGTTACAGCGCCTACTACGATCTGGTCATTGACAAGGTACGCAGTGGAGGAATTATCATTGCCGACAATGTGCTGCGCCAGGGCACCGTGGTAAGGGGCGATACGGACAAGGAAACCCGGAACATGCAGCAATTCAATGAAAAGGTACGGGACGACAGCCGGGTGGAAAACCTGCTGCTGCCCATCCGCGACGGGTTGATGATCGCACGAAAGCGGTAACGGAAACGTTAATTTGTTAATAAATACCGTTTTAGAGGCTTCCGGTAAGCCGTAATTTAGTGCTGTGTCATTTTTAGGGACAAAATCCGTGTTGATGAGGTCGAATCCAGTACTTATTCTAGTTATCCTTTCCCTGTTCCTGGGCGCCTGCGGATCCAGAAAGAAGTCGGCAACCACCAGGGTACCCGACCGCCGGGGACCTGCCGAATCCCGCTGGGAACGTCCCGGGGAGCAGCCTGCCTCTCCGGTAAGCCCTCAGCGCACGCTGAATACCGAAGAATACATCCGGATTTACAGCAGCCTGGCGGTGGAGGAAATGGAGCGCTCCGGCGTTCCGGCCAGCATAACCCTGGCGCAGGGTATTTTGGAATCGGGCAACGGAAACAGCCGGTTGGCCCGGGAAGGCAATAATCATTTTGGGATCAAATGCGGCTCCGGCTGGAATGGCCGGAAGACCTACAAGGACGACGACCACCGGAACGAATGTTTCCGGGCGTACCCTTCGGTGAAAGCTTCCTTCCGCGATCACAGTGAATTCCTGAAACGCCCGCGCTATGCCTTCCTGTTCGACCTGAAACCCACCGATTACAAAGGCTGGGCGCACGGGCTGAAAAAGGCGGGTTACGCAACCAATCCAAGGTATCCCCAGTTATTGATCAACCTGATCGAACGGTACGAGCTTTATTATTTTGACCGGCCCCGCCGCGGACGAGACCAGGAGCTCTTTGCCGAAACCCCGTCCCAAACCTCCACGACTACTGCTTCCTCCGGGCAGCGCACCGCTGTAACGGGCAAACCCGGCATCGCCACCAATACCACGCCGGGTACCACCACGCCGGGCACCACCGAAATCGGCACTTCGGCGCCGGCCAATGCCCCCGCCAATGCACCGGCGAATGCACCGGAAGTCGCAACGCCGGCGGTGAACACCACCGCCCATTATTATTATACCGTGAAGCAGGGAGACACGTTGTATGCGATATCCCAACGTTTCAATGTGACGCTGGATGAACTGAAAAGCTGGAACAACCTTTCCTCCAACTCCATTTCTACCGGACAACAGTTGAGGGTATCTCGATAGCTCGTAAGCGGGTTCTTAACGGCGGTACAGCCCTTTTTTATCGATGAAGTCCCAGACCTTCTCGGGCACAAAAAATTGCATGTTTTTGCCTTCCGCAATGGATTTGCGGATGAACGTGGAAGAGATCTCCATCAGGGGCGCCTCGGTCATCTGCACCGATGGATGGTTCTCCAGGCCCGAGTCCCGGAAGCCGGGCCGGGGATAGATCAGCAGGCGGTAATCGCGCAGAAGTATTTCGTGGTTCTTCCACCGGGGCAGCGAATAGAGATTGTCCGAGCCCAGAATAAGTGAAAATTCGTGCTGGGGATACCGCTCGCCCAGGTAGGTGAGTGTATCGATGGTATAGGAGGGGCGGGGAAGTCCGAATTCGATGTCGCTGACCTGCAATTCGGTGGTATCCTCGACGGCCAACCGGGCCATTTCCAGCCGGTCGTAAGCCCGGATCAGGTCCTCACGTTTCTTGTGGGGGTTGTGCGGAGAGACCACCAGCCATACCTGGTCCAGTCCGGTAAAACCGGCCATGTAGCCGGAAATCACCAGGTGTCCCACGTGAATGGGATTGAACGAACCAAAAAACAAACCGATTTTCATGGTATTACCTTTTTACCGGGACTGATTTTCCGGATTCCCCGAAAGGAAATCGCCCACCAGGCGCTCCGCTTCCGCGCAGGCCTTCTCCAGCTCGTCGTTGACCAGTATGTGGTCAAACCGGGGCGCGTAGTCAAGTTCGCGGGAAGCCTTCCGGTAGCGTTCTTCGAGTTTTTCAGCCGAGTCGGTACCTCGGGCAGCCAGACGCGCTTTTAGGGTATCCAGCGAGGGCGGCTGCACAAAAATAGCCAGCGAACGTCCCGGATATTTCTTTTTCAGCCTTAAACCGCCCTCCACGTCAATATCGAAAATCACGTGCTTGCCGACCTTCCAGATACGCTCCAATTCGGATAGGAGCGTACCGTAAAAGGCGCCCGAATAGACCTCCTCAAATTCAACAAATTCGTGACGGGCTATCCGGTGTAAAAAATCTTCTTTGCTGATAAAATAATAATCGCGTCCATCCACTTCTCCGGCGCGGGGAGGACGTGTGGTGGCCGATACGGAAAAAGCCAGCTGCGGGAACCTGTCCAGCAGATGCCGCACAATGGTTGTTTTGCCTGCACCGGACGGCGCCGAGAAGATGATCAGTTTGCCCTCCATTTGATCCAGATCCATTACACCAGATTCAGCACCTGTTCCTTGATTTTCTCAAGCTCCTCCTTCATCTGGACCACATATTGCTGAATGGACGCGTCGTATGCTTTCGATCCCAGGGTATTGATTTCCCGGCCCATCTCCTGGGAAATGAAGCCCAGCTTCTTCCCGTTGGATTGGGTATCGTCCAGTACCGAAAGAAAGTAATCGCAGTGGCTCCGAAGCCGCACTTTTTCTTCGGTAATGTCCAGTTTGTCTATGTAGTAGAGAAGCTCCTGCTCAAAACGGTTCTGGTCGATGTTCTCCCCGCCGATGAACTCTTTCATCAGACCGTCCAGGCGTTCCCGGATCAGCGGGATGCGATGCGGTTCGGCCTCCTCAACTTTTTCAAGGAGGGATTTGATGTTATCGACCCGGAGACGGAGGTCTTTTTCCAGGACGGCTCCCTCGTTGATCCGATACTGATGGAACAGTTCGATCGCTTCGAGAAACACGTTCCAGGTGGCTTCCCATTCTTCCTCGCTCGACTGGCTGGTTTCCCCTCCAGTGGCTTCGGGCATGGACAGGGCAAGCTTCAGCAATTCCGAACGATCGGCCCCCAGCTCAATGGCAATGCGTTCCAGGCTTCTGTAGTAGGCCGTAATCAGGGGTTCATTGAAATTGAGGGAGGAAACCAGGGCGGTTTCAATGGGCTCGGTGATAATCGTGATGGTCGCTTTCCCGCGTTCAATCAGCTTGCTGCATTCGTTCCGTATAAAAAGCTCCTTGTGTCCGTATTGGCGGGGCAGCTTCAGGTTAAGTTCCAGGTATTTGCTGTTGAGCGATTTAATTTCAACACTGATTCTCATTCCCTGTACTTCGGCCTTGAGCGCGCCGTACCCCGTCATCGATTGGACCATAATTGAGCTTCTTATATATTCAATACTTCGCACGCGCGTTCGGCGGCGATCTTTTCCGCGTTCTTCTTGGTATAGTCCTGCCCTTGCCCGTATTCCTCGTTATCGACGAGGACGCGGATATTGAACAGGCGGGCCCGGCCTTCCCCTTCTTCGGAAATCAGTTCGAACGTCACGTCCCGGCCTTCCCGCTGGCACCACTCGATGAGTTTGCTTTTGTAGTTTGTCTCCGTCTGCTCCAGCGTATCAATGTCTATATGCGGTTTCACGATGCGGTCGGTAATGAATTTGCGCGAAGCGGCATAATTCCGGTCCAGATAGATTGCTCCAATCAGGGCTTCGAACGCGTCTCCCAGCAGCGAACCCTGCTGCATGGCCCGGGTGGCGGACTTGTTATCGTAATTGATCAGGTTTCCCAAGCCCAGTTTCCTCGACAGCTGATTCAGATGGTTCCGATTGACAATCTTGGATCGCATTTCGGTAAGGAAGCCCTCGTCCTTGAAGGGATACTTCTTGAAAAGAAGTTCAGCCACCACCGCGCCCAGCACGGCGTCGCCCAGAAATTCCAGACGTTCGTTACTGTCCTTAAATCCTTTCTTTACCTGGTTTCCCGCGGATTTATGCCGGAAGGCAAGTTTGTAGAGAGAAAGATTCTTGGGCACAAAACCCAGGATATTTGTCAATATCCTTACGTATTCTTTATCGCTGGAAATGTATAAATTATATATGCTTGAAATCGGCATTACCGAAATCATTTATTCGCTATACTTCTTGAAAATTACGGACGTATTGTGGCCACCAAACCCGAAGGTGTTTGAAAGCGCAGCACGCACTTCCCGCTTCTGCGCTTTGTTGAAGGTGAGGTTCAATCGTGGGTCGAAAGCCGGATCGTCTGTGAAATGATTAATGGTTGGAGGAATAATACCACGCTTTATCGCCATGATGGAAGCGATGGCTTCCACTGCCCCGGCGGCTCCGAGCAGATGGCCGGTCATGGATTTTGTAGAGCTGATATTTATCTGAAAGGCACGTTCGCCGAAAAGGTCCACAATCGCCTTGATCTCCTGCGGATCGCCCACCGGCGTGGAGGTACCGTGCACATTGATGTAGTCGATGTCGTCCACGGTCATGCCCGCATCTTCCAGGGCCATCTGCATCACGTTGCGTGCACCCCGTCCTTCGGGATGCGGCGCGGTGATGTGATGTGCATCCGCGGACATGCCGCCTCCTACCACTTCCGCATAAATTTTGGCTCCCCGAGCTTTGGCATGCTCCAGATCTTCCAGGATCAAGGTTCCCGAACCTTCCCCCGCCACGAATCCGTCCCGGTCCAGGTCAAAAGGCCTGGATGCCGTTTCGGGTGAATCGTTCCGGGTGGAAAGGGCGTGCATGGCGTTGAACCCGCCGATGCCCACCTCGTTGATGATTGCTTCCGAACCACCGGTTACCATCATATCGGCCTTACCCATGCGGATAAGGTAAAATGAATCGATAATGGCGTTATTGGAAGAGGCGCAAGCCGAAGTCGTTGCGTAATTCGGCCCACGCAGGCCGTAGCGCATGGAAATATGGCCAGCGGCAATGTCAAGGATCATTTTAGGAATAAAGAATGGGTTGAAACGAGGGCTGCCGTCACCGCGGGCAAAACCTGCGACTTCATCCAGGAAGGTTTTCAGGCCCCCGATCCCCGTTCCCCATACCACGCCAATGCGATCGGTATTCAGTTCACTGAGATCGACCCCCAGATCCTCTACCGCTTCCTGTGTGGAAGCGATGGCGTATTGCGCAAAAGGGTCCAGCTTGCGCGCTTCTTTTCTGTCAAAATAATCCTCCGGATTAAAGTCCTTTACTTCACAAGCAAACTGTGTTTTGAACCTGGAAGCATCAAAACGGGTTATCTTGGCAGCGCCACTAACCCCTTTCTCCAATCCGTCCCAATAGGCTGGAACGGTACTACCGATTGGGGTGAGTGCACCAAGCCCAGTAACTACAACTCGTTTCAACTGCATTCAATTCCTTTAAAAAGATTTTTGTTACTTAACGTTTTTCTCGAGATATTCGATTGCCTGTCCCACCGTCTGGATCGTTTCAGCCTGCTCATCGGGAATGGCTACGTTAAATTCTTTTTCAAACTCCATGATCAACTCAACCGTGTCAAGTGAGTCGGCACCCAGATCATTGGTGAAGCTTGCCTCAGGTGTTACCTCATTTTCATCTACGCCCAGCTTCTCAACGATGATAGCTTTTACTCTTGATGCGATATCCGACATAGTTTCTAGGGATTAAAGAATTATTTTTAAAAAATTTGTGCAAAGAAAGCTATTTCTTTGTCCACATGCAAATTTTATAATTTCGCTCCACGAATATAATCTTTCGGCTTTGAACAAAAAAATTTTACGGGTCAATTATGATTTCGATTTCTCACTGCTTGGGATCATTACCCCCATGCGTGCGTACCGCTTATGCTGGTTCCTGAATAAGCAGTTGGAAATGAACCTGGAACGGGAAGAAGACCTCCTGCTGAAAAATGAGCAGGACGAGGAAATGTTTTTTCCGAAATATTATTTTTACATTGAGGAAAGTGAAACTGATTTTTATTTGCTGGGAAACAAGGGAACCGATGGTTTTCTGATCCCCGAACAAAAAGAGATCGACTTTTTTATGTTGGTTTACAATCTTCCGGACCGGGACGGCGGCGCGGCGCTGGCAAAAAAAATCAAGACCCTTCAGGAAGTACAAAGCGCCTTTACGATGGATCCACGCAAGTTACGGTCGAAGGAGAATTTGTTATTCTGAGGGTCATGGCCCATATTCGGTTAAAGATGTTATTTTTGCATCCTAAGAACAGTGTATTTCTTACAATATGAATATCCCCTATAATAGAACCAAAATCGTAGCGACAATAGGCCCTGCTTCTCGCGGCAGGGAAGTTTTAACCGGCATGATCCGCTCAGGACTGGATATCGCCCGGATAAATTTTTCTCACGGAACCCATGAGGACCATTTGGAAACCATTCAATTGATCCGGCAGCTGAATGAGGAGCTGGGTACCAGCGTAGGCATTCTGGCCGACCTTCAGGGGCCGAAGATCCGGATCGGGGAAGTGACCGACGGCAGCACCGTGGTCAACGAAGGGGATATCATCACTTTTACCATCAACGACTTTCTGGGTACCCGGGAAAAAGTACAGATCCGGGGATACGACCAATTTCCAAAAGACGTGGCGCCCGGCGAACTGATCCTGCTGGACGACGGCAAACTGCAGATGCGTATTCTGGAAACCAATAAAGAGGATACCGTCCGGGCCGAAGTGGTACACGGCGGCGTGCTCTCCTCGAGAAAAGGGGTAAACCTTCCCAACACGCACATCAGCTGTCCCAGCCTTACTGAAAAAGACCTGACCGACCTGGCATTTGTGCTTACCCAGGACGTGGAGTGGATCGCGCTGTCCTTTGTCCGCAAAGGGGAAGACATCATCGATCTGAAGAAAAAAATCGAGGCGGCCCATTCCAATTCCAAAGTAGTAGCCAAAATAGAAATGCCGGAAGCCATTCAAAACATCGATGAGATCATCAAGGCGACCGACGGGGTCATGGTGGCGCGGGGCGATCTTGGGGTGGAAATTCCCATGGAAGAAGTTCCCCTGGTCCAGAAAATGATCGTAAAAAAATGCATTGACCACTGCCGGCCGGTGATCATCGCGACCCAAATGATGGAAAGCATGATCCATACACCGCGTCCTTCCCGGGCCGAGGTGAACGATGTGGCCAATTCCGTGCTGGACGGAACCGATGCGGTGATGCTGAGTAACGAAACGGCCATGGGACAATTCCCGGTGCTGGCCATTCAGACCATGCAACGGATCATCGAACACATTGAGCAACTGAATTATCCATATAATTCGTTCAACGAGGTGGAAAGCGAGTCGGACACGTATCTGTTCGACAGCATTTGCTATTCAGCCTGCTTTCTGGCCCAGAAAACCAATGCCGAGGCCATCATCGGGATGACCTATTCGGGTTATACGGCGTTTCAGCTATCCAGTCACCGGCCCCGTGCCCGGACTTATATATTTACCGGGAACAAGCACCTACTGAACACGCTGAGTTTGGTCTGGGGCGTGCGCGGCTTTTTCTACGATAAATTTGAAAGTACCGATCAGACCATCAAGGACGTGACCGAGTTCCTGAAAAGCAGGGATTTGGTCAAATCGGGCGATGTAGTTATTAACACTGCCTCCGCGCCGATCAAGGAAAGAGGCCGCACAAACACGATTCGTCTGACGATAGTCGAGTAAAAGTCGGCAAATGTGGAAAATTCTTTTTCGGGAATTGAATGCTGAATTGTATTTTCACTCCGTCCCGTTTTGATTAAATTGTGCTGATATAAAAAACTCCGGAATCACCTCCGGAGTTTTTTTATTCCATAAATGCAGTTCCGTTTTCGTCCGAGCACCAACTAAAAGCTGTAGCCGACCCCAATCTGGAAATTGGAATGGAAGGCTTCCGCGTCGTCGTTCTTCAGCAGATTGGTAAATCCAAGACCGTACTTACCGAATACTTTCAGATTCTCGGTGGCGTCAAAGCCCAGACCCACCACGCCGCCGATCGCCGCGCGGTTGAATTCATCCATGTCCAGATCCTGTTCGCCTTCTGAGCTGATGTCAATCCCGAACACGGTTCCCTCGCCATCAAATTTATCCTTTCCGCCCACCAGGTAGGAGAAACTGGGACCGGCTACCAGATGGAATGCGGGAACGATATTGAATTTCAGCAGTACCGGGAGTTCGATTACATGCAGATTCCGTTTGATCTCCACATCGCCGTTATCGGATTCATACTTCGCTCCCAGCTGCGAATAAAACAGCTCTGGATTCAGGCTTACCACGTCGTTACCCGCAAAAGGGATATTCGCGTAAACGCCCAGCGCCAGACCGGGCTTGACCGTATTCCCGTAGGTTTCCTCGCTGTATTCTTCGCCATAAAGGTCGGTCCCCGTACTTTTGGTGAGGTTAGACAGGTTCAGACCGCCCATCACGCCAAACTTCGCTTCCTGCGCTAACAGGGTACCTCCCAGAAGTACACCCATTATCATTAATGATAGTTTTTTCATAACTCGATTTTTTAAAACCAAGTAATAATTGTGGAAAAACTATGCCAAAAAAAACCCCGGGCGATCTACCCGGGGTTTGCTGTTAACTATCCTCGTGTTAAAGCACAATTCCCAAAGAAAGCTGGATTACCTGGTTCCGGCCCTTATCGAAGTTATCGAAGCGCTCGTCGCTTACGACCTTGGAGAGCCCGAAATTGTAGCGTGCGCCCAAGTCCAGCTTGCCCAACCGCACACCGGCTCCGATCACCCCGGCAAACTCCGTACTCTTGCTATCGGGATCAAACGTTCCCGAGAGATCACTTTTCCAGTCGTCACCCAGCAGGAAGGAGATCTGCGGACCTACGTATAAACTAACGATGGGCGCCGGGTTCAGTTTTACCATGACCGGCACATCGATGTAATTCAAGGTCGATTCTACCGTTCCGTCCTCTCCGTCCACCTCAAATCCTTTCTGGGAATAGAGAATCTCCGGCCGGATACCCACTACAAGCAGGTTGATATCGGCAAATACGCCGGCATGGAACCCGGGCTTGAAGTCGGAGGAATTCCCGTCGAGCTTGATCTGGCTCATTTTCGTATAGTTCAGCCCCGCTTTTATTCCAAAGTCAGTCTGGGCGAATGCAGCGGTGCCCAGCATCAAGGCGAAAGCTGCGAGTAGTACTCTTTTCATAATTGGCATCATTTTAATGGTTCCTTATATTAGCAGTCTACATTGTAATAAGAACGGACATGCGAAAATCGACCGGCCCGCTGCTGATTTTTATTAGTTTCATTTTGGGTATACTCAAAATTCATGCCCAAGATAGCAATTTGGGGCCTGGTACGCCAGAATTTCTACAAACCAGCTCTCCCTGGGTGGACTCCGTATTCAATTCCCTATCCAAGGACGAGAAAATCGGACAATTGTTCATGGTGGCGGCCTATTCAAACCGGGATGAGCCGTCCTACGAGGCGCTGGGAAAACTCATTGCCAAGGAACAGGTAGGCGGGATCGTGTTCTTCCAGGGCGGTCCGCTTCGCCAGACCCATCTGCTGAATCGGTACCAGTCCCTGCTGAAAGTCCCCGCCTTGGTTGCCATGGATGCCGAGTGGGGCGTGGGGATGCGCCTGGACAGTACCGTTTCCTATCCTTATCAGATGACCCTGGGCGCCCTTACCAATAATGAGCTCATTTACCATATGGGCCAGGAGATCGCAAAAGACTTCAAAAGGCTGGGGATGCATGTCAATTTCGCGCCGGTGGTAGATGTGAACAACAACATCAACAATCCGGTGATCAATTACCGCTCGTTTGGCGAGGACATGTACCGCGTGGCCGATAAAAGTTTCGCGTATATGCGGGGCCTGCAGGACGGCGGAATCCTGGCCACGGCAAAACATTTTCCGGGTCACGGCGATACCGATGTGGATTCCCACCTGGGTTTGCCAAGAATAGATTTCACGCGCGAACGGCTGGATTCCCTTGAATTGTATCCCTTCCGTTTTTTGGTCAACCGCGGGATCGGCGGCGTGATGGTGGCCCACATGCATATTCCCGCGCTGGACAATACGCCCAATCTTCCCTCCACCCTTTCCCGGCCCATTATTACGGGACTTTTGCGCGAGGAGCTGAATTTTCAGGGATTGGTATTCACCGACGCGATGAATATGCGCGGCGTGACCCGGCATTTCCCGACCGGGGAAGCCGAATTAATGGCGGTGGTGGCAGGCAACGACTTGGTTGAATTGAGCGAAGACCTTGCACTGGCCACCCGGACCATCCGCAGAGCCGTCCGCCGGGGGGTGATCACCTGGGAAGACATCGACAAACGGGTGAAACGCATTCTGGCGGCCAAAGAATGGGCGGGGTTGGCCAATTACCAACCGGTTGAAACCGATGGCTTGTTCGCCGACCTGCACCGGCCGGAGTCATCCGAGCTGATCCAGCGGCTGGCAAACGGATCGGTGACCCTGCTCCGGAACAACCCGCCCAACTACTTCCCCATTCCCGAGCCCTTGCTAACCACGGCCGTGGTTTCCATCGGAAGTGACTTCGGCACCACCTTTCAGCGCGAGCTGGCCAAAGAAAAGAAAATAAGCAGTTATGCCCTCCAGAAAAACGCCAGTCCCGCGCAAATCGCCCGCCTGGAAGAAAAACTGAAACAGTACGACCGCGTGATCGTAGGCATCCACGACAAGCGCAACCGGCCCCGGAGCGTGCTCGATTTTTCCGATCCGGTGCTGCAGTTTATAAGCCGGCTCAGCGACAACCCCAAAGCCTCGTTCGCCCTGATGGCCAATGCGTATACACTGGACCAACTGAAAGGAATCGAAAATGCGCGGGTGCTGGTGGTTGTTTACGAAAACTCCCCGTATACCGAGCGGGCGGCCGCGGCGTACTTCCTGAACAAGCTTCGCCCGCAGGGGAAATTACCGGTCACGGTAAACGCTCACTTCAAGGTGGGGGATGGCTTAATGATCTTTCAGTAAACCGGCAAGGGACGCCAAGCAACCGATTGCAGGTCCCTTTTCTCACTTTATCCACTTTTCCGATGCCGGAAGTTCTTTCCCGTCCAAATTTTAAGAAAACGATTGAAATGCCGATTAAAGAGCCTTTTCGCATACAGGGGCAGGCGTTAGGTCCAGTTAACAAAGGTTTTACATGGCTTTTATCCCTATCTTTAGGACTAAGAACGGGCTGAAGTTCCGTTCAGGGAGTTAAATAATTGAGTATAGAGGAATTCGTTTACATTCTGTAATTCTCTTAATCTAAACCGTGCTTTTATGAAATGGAAAAAGTACATTACCCATGTACTGCTGGGATTTCTTTGTAGCTGGGTATGCATGTCGGCATCTGCCCAGGAAATGAGACAAATTACTGGAACCGTGGTAGATACCACCGGAGTGGGTCTGCCGGGAGTCTCGGTCGCCGTGAAAGGCTCCACGAATATGGGAACAAGTACCGACCTCGTGGGGAAATACATTCTGGACGCCCCCGTGGGCTCCACCCTGGTGTATAGTCTGATCGGTTTTCAGACTCAGGAAATTGCAATCGGTGATCAAAGCCAGATCAATGTGACCCTGGCACCCTCCACCGACCTGCTGGACGATGTGGTCGTTGTGGCCTTTGGACAGCAGAAAAGGAGTGACCTGGTCGGTTCGGTCACTTCAGTGAACCCTTCCGAACTGAAAGTGCCCTCCAGCAACCTGACTACCGCCTTGGCGGGACGGGTGGCAGGCGTGATCGCCTTTCAACGAAGCGGTGAGCCGGGTATGGACAACGCGGACTTCTTTATCCGTGGGGTTACAACTTTCGGCTATAAGAAGGATCCGCTCATTCTGATCGACGGGATTGAAATGAGCAGTACGGATCTGGCGCGCCTGAATCCGGACGACATCGCCAGTTTCTCGGTGATGAAGGACGCCACCGCTACGTCGCTTTACGGTAGCCGGGCGGCGAACGGGGTGATCCTGGTCACCACCAAAGAAGGGGTGGAAGGAAAGGCCAAGATCTCGTTCCGCTTTGAAAACTCGCTGTCGCAGCCGACACGGGAAGTGGAGCTGGCCGACCCCATTACCTATATGCGCCTCCATAACGAAGCCGTGTTGACTCGCGACCCGCTTGGGGAACGCCCGTATTCGGATGAAAAGATCGACAATACGATCGAAGGCACCAATCCCTACATGTACCCCACCACCGATTGGCGGAAAATGCTGGTGAAAGACTATACCATGAACCAGCGGATCAATATGAACGTGAGCGGCGGTGGTAAAGTGGCCCGGTACTTCGTGGCCGGATCCTTTAATCAGGACAACGGGATCCTCAACGTGGACAAACGGAATAATTTCAATAACAACATCAACCTGAAGACCTACAGCCTGCGCTCCAACGTGAACGTAGACCTTACCAAATCGACCGAAATGGTGGTCAGGCTCTCGGGTTTGTTCGATGATTACAACGGCCCCATCAATGGGGGCGCCGACGTTTACCGGAAGATCCTGCGAAGCAGCCCGGTGTCTTTCCCGGCCTACTACCCCGTGGATGAGGACCATCAATACGTGCAGCACATCCTGTTCGGGAACAGCACGCAGCTTGGACCGAATACGCCCCAGTTGAACCCGTATGCGGATCTGGTGCGTGGATACAAGGAGTACTCCCGCTCGAAGATGTCGGCTCAGCTGGAATTGAAGCAGGATTTGACCTTCATTACGCCGGGTTTGAATGTCCGGACGCTGTTGAATACCGACCGGTACAGCTACTTTGATGTGGTTCGCGCGTACAACCCGTTCTGGTATTATGCGACTTCCTACAACAAGTACACCAATACCTACCGTCTTGATCTGATGAACGAGGACACCGGGTCGGAATACCTCAGCTATGGGCTGAGCCCGCGCCAGGTGGAATCCAGCTTCTACCTGGAATCGGCAGCGAATTACTCCAAGGAGATCGACGATAAACACTCGATCAACGGGACCTTCGTGTTTATGGTTCGCAATAAGCTTGCGGCCAACTCTGCCGATCTGCAGGAATCCCTTCCCTTCCGGAACGTGGGTCTGGCCGGACGGGCAACCTATTCCTACGACAGCAGGTATTATGCTGAATTCAACTTCGGGTACAACGGCTCGGAGCGGTTCCACCGTTCCAACCGCTTTGGGTTCTTCCCCTCTGCAGGGGTAGCCTGGACCATTTCGAACGAAAAGTTCTGGGAGCCGCTGGAAAGCACGGTGAACAACCTGCGGTTGCGGGCAACCTACGGTTTATCCGGAAACGACGCGATTGGCCATCCCCGGGATCGCTTCCTGTATCTCTCCAATGTCAACATGAATGACCCCAACCGGGGCGCGGTGTTTGGAAGAGATAACGGGTACTCCCACAACGGAATTTCCATTTCGCGTTATGCCGATCCGGGCATTACCTGGGAAACGGCTTCCAAACTGAACCTGGCCTTGGAAATCGGCCTGTTTGACAAGGCGAATCTGATGGTGGACGTATTCAAGGACCACCGTAAGAACATCCTGATGACGCGTACCGCCACCCCGGCTGAAATGGGCCTTTCGGCACAGCCGCAGACGAACGTGGGTGAAGCCGAAGCGCGCGGAATTGACATCCAGTTCGACTATAACCACGTAGTCAATAAAGACCTGTGGATCCAGGTAATGGGTAACTTTACCTACGCCACCAGCAAATACCTGGTTTATGAAGAGTACGAATACGAGAAAGAATGGTGGAAAAGCCGCGTGGGTTACCCAATCAACCAGGTGTGGGGATACATTGCCGAACGGCTGTTTGTGGACGACGCCGAGGTGGCCAGATCGCCCCGTCAGAACTTTGGGGAGTACATGGGTGGCGACATCAAGTACCGCGACGTAAACGGCGACGGCCAGATCACGACCCTGGATCAGGTACCCATCGGTTATCCGACCGTGCCAGAGATCACCTACGGGTTCGGTTTCTCGGTAGGATACAAAGCGTTCGATGTTTCCGCCTTCTTCCAGGGACTGGGCCGCGAATCGTTCTGGATCAATCCGCTGGCCACGGCACCCTTCATACCCTATGCGTATGAAAACGAGGGGGCGTTGATCGGGGTTCCGCAAAACCAGCTGCTGAAAGCTTATGCGGACAGCTACTGGTCGGAAAGCAACCGGGATCTCTACGCCCTGTGGCCCCGCCTGAGCACGACCGAGATTGGAACGAACAACAACGCCCAGACCAGTACCTGGTTTATGCGGAACGGTTCTTTCCTCCGGCTGAAGCAGGTTGAAATCGGGTATACCCTGCCCCAGCAGACGGCCGATAAATTATTTATGCAAAACCTGCGGGTTTATCTGAGCGGAACGAATCTGCTTACCTGGAGCAGCTTCAAGCTGTGGGACGTGGAAATGGGCAACAACGGTCTGGGATACCCTGTACAGCGCGTAGTTAACCTCGGTATTCTGGCTAACTTCTAAACAGCAAGCAATGAAAAAGTATATAAAAAAGATATCTCTCGCCATGGTGTTGCTCGGCACCTTAAGCGCCTGCAACAAATACATGGACATCGTGCCGGACAACGTCGCGACGATCGACTATGCGTTCCGGCTCCGCAGCACGGCCGAGCGCTTTCTCTTCACATGTTATTCGTATATGCCGGCGCACTCCGGCATCAGCCAGAACCCGGCCTTCCTTGCCGGGGATGAACTGTGGTTGCCCCCCACCAACGGGGAGCCGGCATGGCAAATCGCCCGGGGGAACCAGCGGATCGTGGAACCCTATGTCAATTTCTGGCAGGGGTCACAAGGCGCCAAAGACCTTTACGAAGGAATCCGTCAATGTAATGTGTTTCTGGAAAATATCGAGTCCGTACCCGATCTCCCCATCTGGGAACGGGAGCGCTGGGTGGCCGAAGTAAAGTTTCTGAAAGCCTATTACCATTACTGGCTGCTTCGGATGTACGGCCCCATTGTGCTGGTGAAGGAAAACCTGCCGATTTATGCCGACCGGGATGAGGTGCAGATCCCCCGTTCTCCGGTGGACGAGTGCTTCGACTACGTCGTGGAATTGCTGGATGAGGCCATCGTGGATCTCCCCGACCGGATCGATTTCGAGATTGAAGAACTGGGACGGATTACCAAAACGATCGCCATGGCCGTTAAAGCAAAAGTACTGGTTACCGCGGCCAGCCCGCTTTTTAACGGCAACTCCGACTACGCCGGATTCAATCAGAAGGACGGCACGCCCCTGTTCAACCCGACGGTTGATCCGCAGAAATGGGAGCGCGCGCTGGCAGCCGCCAAGGAGGCCATCGATTTTGCCGAAGCGCAGGGACACAAACTGTATTACTACAATACTCAGTTTATTCCCTTTGATCTGAGCGATACTACGCTGATCAAACTGAATATCCGGGGCAGTGTCACCGAAAAATGGAATTCCGAAATCATCTGGGCCAATACGAACAGCATGTCAAGCGCCATGCAGGCCCGGGCCACTCCACGTGGTCTGGACCCGGCACGCGCGGACAACGGCGCTACAAGCGGTCTGATCGCACCGCCGCTGAAGATCGCGCACATGTTCTACAGTGCCAACGGAGTGCCCATTGACGAGGACAAGAATTACGACTACAATGGCCGCTTCGGACTGCAGATGGCGACCGAGTCCGATAAATTCAACCTGAAGGAAGGCTACACCACCGCCAAGCTGCATTTCAACCGGGAAAACCGCTTTTACGCGAGCCTGGGCTTTGATGGAGGGATCTGGTACGGACAAGGTAAATTCGATGACAAAGGAGATCTGTTCTTTGTATCGAGCAAGCAAGGTCAGCCGGCAGCGGCAATTAACCTGACTTCGTATTCCACTACCGGTTACTGGCCCAAAAAATTGGTAAACATCAACAACGTGATCGGGGAGACCACCTACACCCGGGAAGATTACCCCTGGCCCGTGATCCGTCTGGCCGATCTTTACCTGCTCTATGCAGAAGCATTGAATGAGGTACAGGGTCCGGTATCCGAAGCGCTGGATTACATTGATGCGGTACGGGCACGCGCCGGATTGGAAGGCGTGGCCGATTCCTGGAGTAAATACAGCAACAATCCGCTGAAATACACCACCCAGGAAGGCCTGCGTGAAATTATCCAACGGGAACGGCTTATTGAACTTTCCTTTGAAGGTCACCGCTTCTGGGATCTGCGGCGCTGGAAAAAAGCGCTTGAGGAATTAAACAAGCCAATTACCGGATGGGATCTGCAGCAACCGACGGCGGAAGGTTACTACCGTGAGACCCTGATCTTCAATCAGACTTTCGCTACGCGGGATTACCTGTGGCCGATCAATGAGAACGTATTGCTGACCAATACGGAATTGTCTCAGAACCCGGGGTGGTAGTTTGCAGTATCGTACCAAGAATTAAGTATCAAGAATTATGAATACGGTTAAAATTTTAGGTCTTTTTGCTTTCCTGCTCGCTTTAAGCGCGTGTCACAAACAGGAAGACATGGGACCGGTCAACAAAAACGACAAAAAACCGGCACCGGTTAGCAATGTCGAGGTAGAGAGTCTGCCGGGAGGCGCGCGGATTAATTACACGCTTCCCGCCAGCGAGAACATATTATACATCAAGGCGGTATATGAGATCCGTGACGGAGTGGAACAGGAAGTCAAATCTTCCTATTACAACCGCAGCCTGATCATCGAAGGGTTCCCCGATACGGAAGAGTATGAAGTAAAACTGTATACCGTATCACGAGGTGAAGTGGAATCGGATCCACTCACGGTCAAGGTGAACCCGCTGAGCCCTCCCGTAAGAGAGGTGTTCAAAACACTGAACGTAGAGCCCACCTTCGCGGGCGTAAAAGTCGATTTCCAGAACGACGCCGGAGCCAATGTGGTCCTCACCGTACTGGCTGCGGATTCGATGGGCGATCTAATCACAGCCGACCGGGTATATACCAAAGCCATAACCGGACAGTTCGCCACCCGCGGATTCCCGGCTGAGGAAAGAAAATTCGGGGTATTTGTACGCGACCGCTGGGACAACATGTCGGACACGCTGTTTGTTACGCTGACACCCTGGCCTGAGCAGGAAATTGACAAGACCAAAATCACCTTTATCAATCTGCCGGGCGATAACACCGTACAGCACTGCTGCGGCGACGGCGTGAGTGATGTATTTGACGGCGAATGGAACAGCGGGTCTGCTTTCCACACCAAACCGGCGAATGGTCTTCCGGTGGCTTTTACCTTTGATCTGGGACAAACCTATTCGCTGAGCCGGATGATATTCCACCACCGCAGAGGCGGCGGGGCGGGTGCCAGCGATGGAGCTTACAAGGCAGGGGACGTAAAAGTATTTGAGCTTTACGGACGTGCCGATGCACCCGATCCGGACGGAAGCTGGGAAGGATGGACCAAAATTGGCACCTTCGAATCCCGCCAGATCTCCAACGACGTAAACGAGAATTTCCAGTTTGCTGTTGTGGACGGAGAAGGATTTGACATGCCGCTGGGTACGCCGCCTGTCCGGTATCTGAGGTATCGGGCAATCGAAACCTGGGGTGGTCTGACCTATATTTACATCGCGGAACTCACCTTTTTCGGGAACCCTGAATAAGATCCATCAATTTAATGCAACGAATTATGAAATTCCATCCTTATAAATTAGCTGCACGGTGTTTGGGGCTGGCCCTGCTTGCGTGGGGGCTCAGCGCCTGCAGCGAAATGGACGACACCTACGATCAATTCCTGAAAGACGGCGAAATTATTTACGTACAGGGCGCCGATTCCCTTCAGGTCAACCCCGGTTACAAGCGCATCCAGTTAAGCTGGCTGGCTTTATCCGACCCGACCGTAACAAAAGCAAAGATCTACTGGGACAACCGGCGTGATTCGCTTGAGGTTCCGATCACCAAAACAGCGGGCATTGACACGATCAACGTGATCATTGACAACCTTCAGGAACGGATCTATACCTTCGAGATCATTACATACGACGACAAGGGGAACTCGTCGGTCGCCACCATCGGAAACGGAGAATCCTTTGGAGACAACTACAAAAACTCCCGGCTTCCCCGCCTGATCATGTCGGCATTGTATTCGGAAGTCACCGATACGCTGGAGATCATCTGGGGGCCGGTGGATCCCACGGCGGTCCTTGCGGAACTGGAATACGTAGACAAACTCGGCAACCGCCGGACCTTGTCCATTCCAAGAGAGCAGGCTGGCGCCGATACAAGCTGGATCACCGATTACGACCATACAGCGGAGGGCCGCTTCCTGTATCGTTCGGTGTATCTTCCTCACCCAAATTCAATAGATACCTTTTATACACCGTTCCAGGAGGTAAAGGTATTGGGACCTCCCTCGCCCTACGACCGGACGGGATGGGTGGCTGACGCTTCAAGCTTTGACGGCCGGAGCGGCGATGGCCGGAAACCACAGGTAGCCCTGGACGGGGACGTGGTATCCATCTGGGTAAACCAGATCAGCCCGCAGACCGTGTACCCGCATTGGATTTCAGTTGACATGGGTGAAATTAAACCGGAAACTGCCGGGATTTGGTTAGGCTTTCAGAACGCACGGAATGAAATCCCCCGCCTGATTGACATTTATGTCAGCGAGGACGGTGTGGAGTGGACCATCATGGGACGATACAACGTGGCCAACGCCGGCGGTACGCAGTACTTCGATTTCCCCACCCTGCAGGATATCCGCTACTTCAAGGTAGACTGCCTAGAGCCAAGTGGAGGCACGAATAACGTGGTTATTGGCGAAATCGGCGCATTCTCACGATAGGAAAAATACCATAAGAGATAAATGGAAATCTGAATCAAAGGGCTCCCGCTTCGGCTGGAGCCTTTTTTTTATGCTCGAACTGATCGTTATCTTTGGATAATGAACCATCCCGAATCGTATAATTTAGCTTTTCAAAAGGCGCTGGAAACCCTGAACGAGGCCCAGCTCCGCGCAGTTAACCAGATCGAGGGACCGGTACTGGTCATTGCCGGACCCGGTACGGGAAAAACGCAGATCCTGGCGGCCCGCATCGGGACCATCCTGACCCGGACCGATACCGATCCGCATAACATCCTTTGTCTGACCTACACGGACGCCGGGGCAGTGGCGATGCGGCAGCGCCTTTTTCAATTTATCGGGCCGGATGCCTGGCGGGTAAATATTTACACTTTTCACGCCTTCTGCAACGACATCATCCAGGAGAACCTGGATTATTTCGGCAAACTGAGCCTCGACGCCATTTCCGATCTGGAACAGCTGGCCCTGATGAGAAAACTGATCGATTCCTTTCCGGCAGACCATGTGTTGAAACGCTTTCGCGGAGACGCGTATTTCGAGATCGACGGACTGAAGGAACTTTTTTCGATCATGAAAAGGGAGAACTGGACGCCGGAATTCATTGCGGAGAAAGTGGACGAATACCTGCAGGCCATCCGCGATGCGGAACCCGATACCCCCTACTATAAAAAGTTCAAATATTCAAGGCCTTCCAAAGCTTCGGGAGCGCAACCCGGGGATCTGAAGCCCTCATACGAAGAAGAGGTAAAACGGATGGAACGTCTGAAAGCGGCGGCTTTTGAGCTGCCCGTGTATCAGCGGATGATGCGGGATATGAACCGCTACGACTTCGACGACATGATCTCCTGGATTCTGAACGCCTTTCAGAACGACCCGAATTTCCTGTTGAATTACCAGGAAAAGTACCAGTACGTACTGGTGGACGAATACCAGGATACCAGCGGCGCGCAAAATGAGTTGATCCGTCTGCTGGTCAGCTACTGGGATACGCCCAATATTTTCGTGGTGGGCGACGACGACCAGTCCATTTTCCGCTTCCAGGGCGCCAACGTCGAAAACATCGAACAATACCATAGCCGTTTTGCACGCGACCTGCACAGCGTGATGCTGCTGGACAATTACCGGTCCACCCAGCATATCCTGGATGCCGCCCGGGTATTGATCGATCACAATACCGAACGCATCCGCCTGCCGGGACTGAGCAAACAGCTGGTGGCCCGGAATACGGCGCTACAAGAGGATATCCGGCCCGAGATTCATGCCTATCAGACCCAGTTGCATGAATTTGCGGGCGTTACCAAGCAGGTGAAAAGGCTGATCGGCAGCGGCGTGTCTCCATCGGATATTGCCGTCATCTACAAGGAACATGCCC
The DNA here is from genome assembly GCA_029268045.1 of Anseongella ginsenosidimutans. Taxonomy (GTDB): domain Bacteria; phylum Bacteroidota; class Bacteroidia; order Sphingobacteriales; family Sphingobacteriaceae; genus Anseongella; species Anseongella ginsenosidimutans_A. The sequence continues at coordinate 55,880 of JAJUHF010000002.1, read as the reverse complement.
TGGGGGAGGACCTGATGAATTATTTCCGGCTGGAAGGCATTCCGGTTTCGGCCCGGAAAAAGCTGAACGTACTGAAGACCCCGTTCGGGAAAAAGCTGCTGAACATCCTGCGTTACCTTTCGCTGGAAACCGAAGCGCCCTACAGCGGCGACGAGTTGCTTTTCCACATCATGCATTATGATTTTTACGGCATCGCCCCGCTGGATGCTGCCAAGATCTGCGTGGCGGTGAATAAACAGAACCGGTCCGGAAAAGAGCCGACATCAATCCGGCGGCATCTTGCCGAACTGGCCGCAGGGCAGCAAAGTCTTTTTCAGCCCGAAGGTCAGGCCGAATTGGCCCGACTCAGCAACGACATTGAATACTGGGTAAAGGCAGCCGGGAACCTGACGCTGCAGAACCTGTTCGAAAAGATCGTCCTGCGCGGCGGCATCCTGGCTTATGTACTGCGGTCGCCGGAAAAGAACCTGCTGCTGCAGATCCTTTCAGCCCTCTTCAATTTCCTAAAAGAAGAAAGCAGACGCCATCCGGAAATGGACCTGGCAGGCTTTATCCGGCAAATAGACCTGCTGGAAGAACACGACCTGCCCCTGCAGGTAAGTCAGGTGATCTTTAACGAACAAGGTGTCAATTTTCTGACCTGCCACGGTTCCAAAGGATTGGAATTCGATCACGTGTTCCTGGTGGGTGGCAACTGCCACCTCTGGGAAAAGAAACGCAGGCGGGCCAGCGGGTACAAATTGCCCGACACCGTGTTTACCGTCGCCAAAGATGCCGGCACCGAGGAAGAACTCCGCCGGCTGTTTTACGTGGCCATTACCCGGGCACGTACGCACCTGTATCTGTCCTACAGCAAATACGACACCACCGGGAAGGACTTGGAGCATACGCTCTTCATTGCAGAAATCATGGCCGGCACCGGCCTGAAACCAATTCCCCGGGAAATACCCGAGGACGAATTGCTTCCGTTCTTTGCCCTGAATTTCTCGGAAGAGGAAAGACCTTCGCTGGGCCTGATCGACAAAAACCTGGTGGACAGTGTGCTTCAGAATTATGCCCTGAGCGTTACCCATCTCAGCAATTACCTGGAATGCCCGCTCCGGTTTTATTTCCAGAACCTGTTGCGCATCCCCCGGGGGAAAACCGAATCGCTCACCTTCGGGTCGGCCATACACTGGGCTTTGGAGCTGTTTTTCCGGCGGGTGAGGGACGAGGGTGAATTTCCACCCAAGGAACAGCTGCAAGAGGATTTTCAGTGGTATATGAATAAAAACCGGGAATCCTTTACGGCCGAACAATATGCCCGCCGCATGGAGTACGGAAATAAAATTCTTCCCGACTATTACGATCGGTATATCAACGAGTGGTCGCGCGTAATCATTCCGGAGATCACCGTGCGAAATGTGGAGGTTGACGGCGTGCCCATCAAAGGGAAAATAGACAAGCTGGAATTTGACGGCAAGTCGGTGAACGTGGTCGATTACAAGACCGGACGGTATAAAAACGCGAAAGACAAGCTCCGGGGGCCCGACGGCAAGAACCCCAACGGGGGTGACTACTGGCGCCAGGCGGTTTTCTATAAAATCCTGGTAGATAATGACCACGCCCGGGGCTGGACGGCCATAAGTTCCGAATTCGACTTTGTGGAACCCGACGACGGGGAGTACATCAAGCATAAGATCTACATTAAGCCCGAAGACATTGAAACGGTAAAGGAACAGATCCGGAACACCTATGCGCGGATAAAGAATTATGAATTCGACACCGGTTGCGGAAAAAAAGATTGCGAATGGTGCAATTTCGTCCGTTCGAACTTCCGAGACCTTTCGGAACTTTCTCCCGTGGAAGAGGAAGAGGAATCCTAGCGGGTACCAGCCAATAAGACTGACGTCCGCTACTTGATACTTGATACTATAACGCCTATATTTGCAGTCCATTTTATGCATTAGCTTATCGTAATGAGAACAATACAATTCAGAGAAGCCCTGCGCGAGGCCATGTCCGAAGAAATGCGCAAAGACGAGTCTATTTTCCTGATGGGCGAAGAAGTGGCAGAATATAACGGAGCCTACAAGGTGAGCCAGGGAATGATGGACGAATTCGGCGCCAAGCGGGTAATCGACACGCCTATCTCGGAATTGGGTTTTGCAGGCATCGGGGTTGGGGCTGCCATGAACGGATTGCGTCCGATCGTGGAGTTCATGACCTTCAACTTTTCCCTGGTAGCGATTGACCAGGTGGTCAACGGAGCTTCCAAGATGCTGCAGATGTCCGGTGGCCAGTTCCCCGTACCCATAGTGTTCCGTGGCCCGACGGGCAACGCCGGCCAGCTGGGGGCCCAGCATTCCCAAAGCTTTGAGAGCTGGTACGCCAACTGCCCGGGTCTGAAAGTGGTTGTTCCCTCGAATCCATACGATGCGAAAGGATTGCTGAAATCGGCGATCATCGATCCCGATCCGGTGATATTCATGGAGTCGGAGCTGATGTACGGCGATAAGGGCGAAGTACCCGAAGATGAATATTATATTGAGCTGGGTCAGGCGCACGTGGACCAGGAAGGCACCGATGTGACCCTGGTTGGGTTTGGAAAGATCATGAAGGTTGTGCACGCGGCCGCCCAGGAACTGGCCAAAGAAGACATCAGCGCCGAAGTAATTGACCTGCGCACGGTGCGGCCAATTGACTACGCAACGGTTCTGGAATCGGTGAAAAAGACCAACCGCCTGGTATTGGTGGAAGAAGCATGGCCCCTGGCCAATTTTTCAACCGATATCGCCTTCAGGGTGCAGAAAGACGCCTTTGACTACCTGGATGCGCCGGTCCTGCGGATCAACTCAGCCGATACCCCGCTTGCTTATGCGCCTACCCTGGTTCAGGCTGCGCTGCCCAGCGCTGAAAAGGTGATCAAAGCGGTAAAAGAAGTCATGTATATTAAATCATAAAAAAATGTATATCGGTTTAACCCACTTTCATTCCTACTGGGCCTATGTAGCATTTCTGCTTTTGCTGGTAGCGATCATCAACTCCTTCATAGGCCTTTCCGGAAGAAGGGAATTTAAGCCGAAAGACCGGAAGATTGCTGTCTTTGGCCTGGCTGCGGCCCATGTGCAGGGGCTTCTCGGACTGGTATTGTACCTGGTTGCACCGTACATCCGCTTGCTGGCAAGCGATCCGGGCGCGGTCATGAGCAACGCCCCTACCCGCCTGCTTGCGATCGAACATCCGCTTATGAACATCATCGCGCTGATACTGATCACCGTTGGGTTTTCCCGCCATAAAAAGCTGGCGACTTCATCGGCCAAGTTCAAAAGCATCGGTATCTTTTACCTGATCGGCGTGGTATTGATCCTCAGCCGCATTCCCTGGGCCAACTGGTTGTAGGGCTTATTTCTTCTTTCCGGCCTGGATGTAATCTTCCAGGCTGATCTGGCGTTTGATGCTCTCTTCAAGTGAAATGATGGTTTCGGTCCGCTGGATTCCTTCGATGACCTGCAATTTTTCGTTCAGTACATTCCGCAGGTGATTGGTATCGCGGCAGATAACCTTTGCGAACATGCTGTAGTTCCCCGTGGTATAATGCAATTCCACGACTTCTGAGATGCCTTTCATTTTCTCCACCGCGTCGCGGTACTCCGACCCCTTCTGCAAGTAGATCCCGATAAAGGCGCACACGTCGTAGCCGATCTTCTGCGGATTGATCAGCAGGTTGGACCCGGTAACGATGCCTAACTCATGGAGTTTTTTCATTCGTACGTGAACGGTGCCGCTGGATACCACGAGTTCCTTGGCGATCTCCGTATACGGCGTGGTGGCATCGTTCATCAGGATGGAAAGGATCTGCAGGTCGATATTGTCAATTTGCAAAATCTGAAGTGTCTTTTCAATCATAAATTTCCGTTTTTACAATTTTACAAATGTTTTATTGCGAAATCCAAAATAATTAATTTTTTTTGTTGTTAAATTTGCAAGGAATACAGGTTTGTATTACATTTGCATCAACAATAACAATGTAGGGTGGTGGAATTGGCAAACACACCTCCTTGTCTCGGTGGCGGAGAGCACGGGAAAATCCGGAAACGGACCAACCGCTCCTTGAAGGTTCGAATCCTTCCCCTACAGCTAACTTCATACAGGTTTATTGATTGGTAACAAAAAACCCCGCAGTTCGCCACCCGGCGGACGGGGGTTTTTGTTTTTTAAAGCCGAAATATAGCAATTTTTTAAAAAGGGCATTCCATTCACGGGGGCTTAAGGCAGTTTGGCTTCCAGCCCGTACTTTCCCATGTATTTACGGTATAGCTGTTTCTGCCGGTTATCCAGATCGATGCTGCGGCCTTGGATAAAGGCGGCCTCCACCTGGTTAGTCCGCATATCCAGCGCGTCTCCGCCTGAAATAAATAAGGTGGCGTCTTTTCCGACCTCCAGGCTGCCGGTGGTGGCGTCGATTCCCAGGATGCGTGCAGGCGCCAGGGTAACCGCTGTCAGCGCTTCTTCCCGGGTCAGCCCCCAGGCCGCAGCGGTTCCGGCCATGAATGGCAGGTTACGCAGCTGCCAGTATCCCCAGGTACTCACACAGAACTCGACACCCGCATCTTTCAATAAGGCCGCTCTTTTATAAGGCAGGTTGACATCGTCGTCGGCACGGGAAGGCAGCGCATGCGGGTCGTCCAGGATCACCGGCACCTGATCATCCCGGAGAAAGTCCGCCACCAGATGCGCCTCGTGTCCGCCATAAATCACTGGACGGACCTCCAATGTGCGGCACCAGTTCAGCGCGGCCAGAATATCTTTTGCCCGGCCGGCCCGGATAAACAGGCGCTTCTCCCCCGTGAAAATCCCCTTTACCGCTTCAAATCGGAGGTTTTTGACATCCGGCTGCGGCAGTTCGCCATAGGCTTTCGCCTGCTCCATAAAGTGCGTAAGCGCGCGAAGCCGTTCTTCGACCTGTTCCCGTTGCTTTTGACGTTGATCGGCGTTGGCTGTTACATCCACGCTGTTCCCAGGCCAGTTGATCCACAGTCCGCCGTCGGTTTGATAGGCCGCTTCTTCCCAGGTCCAGGCATCCAGCGCAACCACCGAGGAGGTCCCGGAGATCACACCTCCCTGGGGGACGATCTGCGCAAGCAGGACCCCGTTAGAACGAACCGTGGGCGGGACGTGCGAGTCGGCTTCGTAGGCTACGATGGCACGCACGTTTGGATTGAGCTCGCCTGTTTCGTTGTAATCGCGCGTGGCCCGGACGGCTTCTATTTCCGCCAGCCCCAGGATCGTATGGCAGGCGATCAAACCGGGATATACGTGCTTTCCGCCGGCCTTAATTACCATGGCGCCGGATACGCTGACCGATCCGGCCGGTCCCACCGCGGAAATCTTTCCGTTTTCCATCCGCAGGGAACCGTTTTCGATAACCGTTCCGTTGCCCACATGAATGGTGGCTCCCTCAATCAGCAGGGGCTGTTCCTGCGGCGGAGCTGGAATAATGGTCGGCTGCGCCATCAAGGGCAAACCGCCCCTGGTCAGGAATCCGGCCCATAAAATACCTGCCACGCACAAACGGATCAGGCGCTTAGTGGTTAAATTCATCGTATACATCCTCACAGTGATAGTAAATTTTATTTTCCGATACCGGCTTTTGGGTGCTTCCCCCCGCTTGCTTCACGCCCAGCATTTTCCCGGTAAGCCGGGCGCGTTCCCGGCTAATCTGCTGCTGCAGTTCAGCGTCCCTATCTGCATCGTAATACGCGATGCCGTCCACGAAGGTCTTTTCCACTTTCGCGTAAATCGACAACGGATGATCGGACCAGATTACCAGATCGGCATCTTTTCCTACAGCGATGCTTCCCACCCGGTCGTCGATATGCAGCATTCTGGCAGGATTGAGCGTCACCAGCTTCAGGGCCTCTTCTTCTGAAAGGCCGCCGTACATGACTGCCTTAGCGGCTTCCTGGTTCAGCCGCCTGGCCATTTCGGCATCGTCTGAATTAATGCCTGCAAGCACACCCGCCTGGTGCATCATGGCAGCGTTGTACGGGATCGCGTCCTTTACTTCCATTTTATAGGCCCACCAGTCAGAAAAGGTAGATCCTGCTGCCCCGTGTGCCGCCATTTCATCGGCCAGCTTGTATCCTTCCAGAATATGGGTAAATGTATTCACCCGGAATCCCATCGAGTCGGCCACGTGCATCAGCATGGCAATCTCCGACTGCACGTAGGAATGGCAGGTTATAAAGCGTTTCTCATTCAATATTTCCAAGAGGGCGTCCAGCTCCAGGTCGCGCCGGACGTTACCGCCCGCACCCCGGGCTTTTCCGTATTCCTTGGCCCGTTGGAACGCGTCCACCATCACCTGCTGTACGCCCATCCGGGTCTGGGGAAAACGGGTAGTCTGATTGTCGCCCCAGTTGGACTGCTTCACATTTTCGCCGAGGGCGAATTTGATGAACCCGTCGGCTCCTTCGAATTTCAGACCTTCGGGATCCTGTCCCCACCGCAGCTTGATCAATTGGCTCTGGCCTCCGATTGGATTGGCTGAACCGTGTAAAATGTGGGAGGTGGTCACCCCGCCGGCCAGTTGACGGTATATATTAATGTCTTCCGAATTGATCACATCGCCCATGCGTACCTCGGCGGAAACCGCCTGCCCGGCTTCGTTGATGCCGCGTGTGCAGGCGATGTGGGAGTGTTCGTCTACAATGCCAGGGGTCAGGTGCTTGCCTTCCGCGTCAATTACCCGGGCTCCCCCCGTGCGCAGGTCCGTTCCCACGGCCGCTATTTTCCCCTGTTCGATTAGCACGTCGGCGCGCTGCAGCACGCCCGGACGCTCGTTTGTCCATACCGTCGCGTTTTTGATCAGGACTTTTTCCGCCTTCGGCAGCTGCTGCCAGCCATAGGCAGTAAAAGGATAAAGAACAGGACCCGGCTTCTGCCCGGCTGTTTGTTGCTCAGCTTTTCTGCCGTCGCTTTTCTTTGCATCGGCAGTCCGTGTTGCCGACCAGGTGACCGTTTCCCCGCCGGCCAGGGTGGCCTGCCCGGTCAGACCGCGGGCCGGCACCTCGCCCGGGGAGGGAGCAAAACCGCTCAGGCGGAGCGCCCCGCCTGCAATATCCATTTCCGCCCGCAGCGTAAACAGTCCGCCCGTTTTATTGAAAGAAGCGTTGGCTTCCTCCTTATCCGCTATCAGACGTACTTCGGGCTTTGCCGCCGGACCCGAAATGATCATCTCCAAGGCCGGCAGACCGGGCACTTCTACCTGGTAGATTCCGATCAGGCCGGCAAGTCCGGGATCATCCACCGAATAGGGGACGCCACTGACCCAATTCTCCTGAATTACGTTGTCTTCATCAAACAGCGCCGAGGTAGTGATGAGAAAATTGGCGAGCTTGCCCCGTTCCAGGGTGCCCAATTGCTCCTCCATTCCGATCAGGCCGGCCGGAATCTCCGTAAGTGAGCGGAGCGCCTGCTCCGGGGAAAGACCGCAGGCGATGGCCTTGCGCAGATTTTTCCAGAAGTCCTTTTCCGCGCCTTCAGCTGTTATGGCAAAAGGGATCCCGGCCGCCTCCAGTCTTCCCGGGTTGAACGGCGCCAATTCCCAATGTTTCATCTGCCGAAGGCTCACCTGTCGCGCGTCGTAGGGATCGTCCATATCGTAGGCCTCCGGGAAATTCAAAGGCACGATCAAGGCGCCGCCCGTGGCTTTGACCAGATCCAACCGCTGATACGAGTCGCCATTCCCCCGGAAAACAAACTGGACATCGAATTCGTCCCCCACCCGGTCCGCCCGGAGAATATCCAGCACGTCGGCTGCTTCAAAAATCCGGGGAAGTTCCTGCGTCGCCACCAAGGCCTCCAGGGAAAGATCCCGTGCCTGTTCCCTGCCGCCTGCGGCGTACCACCGGGCATCGTACCAGGTTTGCCGCAGCAGCGCCACGGCGCCCATCAGGGAGGTAGGATAATCGTTTCCCGAACTCCCCTTGTTAAAAGAATAATGGGTTGCCGCCGCCCGTTGAAGCAGCTCCAGGTTGTCCCGCTCCTGTCCCAGGGTGACCAGTACGGACGTTCCCCTGCCGATGCCGTCCTTATTATGCGATAAGACGGCCCCGAATCCAAGTTTGCGCAGCTTTTCCGCTTCCCCCGGGTGAACAGCAAAGTGATCGCTTGCTTGATATTCCGCCCGGATGGCCTCATTCCAGCCGTATGCGCCCCGCTTTTCCGAAAGAAATTGTGGCGAAGCGTCGGCTCTCCGTGGGATGCTGCCCGGCGACGGAAGTCCGTAGGAAGTGTATAAATCGATGAGGGAAGGGTAAATGTATTTCCCCTGCAGGTCTCTTACCACCGCACCGGGCGGGATGGTCACCTGCCTGCCGATTGCTTCAATTCTACCCTGACGGATCAACAGCGTCCCCTGTTCGATCCGCACGCCCGCCCGCTGCACGATGGTCGCATTGGTAAAGGCGTACAATTGCGGACGTTTATCCTGCACGCCATTTTCCGGGAAGGTTTCCTGAGCAAGTACCCCCGTGGGAACCGCGTAGGCAAATGCGATCGCCAGCAGAGCAAAAAGGGGTTTTGTTTTCATTTCAGCTAATTTATTGAAATATTGCAGCGGGCGGGACCGACCCTATTGTAACTTTCCGGTTACACGCAATCCCGTGGATGCGAATTTCTGGCGGAAAAAAATGGATGGGGGTCTTTGAATTAAAATATTTCTTTCTCATCTTTGAACCGATGATTTATCAGGTAGTACATACAGGTTGGTGGTGGCGTGGAAAAACACGATCCACAGGCTTTTGTATGGAATAACCCTATAAAATAACAAATAACGAAAGAAACATAGTATATAAAAGCCTGTCGTGATAAACGGCGGGCTTTTTTGCTTCCGGGATGACGGGTCCAGAAAAACGTTGTCACCCCGAAAAAACAACCGAACATGGCGCAATATATTCTTCGCTCTAAACACAAAACCTTGCTGGCCGACACGGCTACGCCGGTTAGTATTTACCTGCGGCTGCGGGACGAATTTCCCAATAGCATTCTCCTCGAAAGTTCCGACTACCACGCCCGGGGAAACAGCATGTCCTTTATCTGCTGCGATCCGATCGCTCACATTAAGATAGAAGACGGCCAGTTCACCGAGGAGTTTCCCGATGGAAGCCGGCACACGTATCAATGCGCCGAAATCGATGTCCCCCAGAAGATCAGTGAATTTACCAATGCCTTCCAATACGAAACGGACCAGCAATTCAATTTCAGTACCGGAGGCTTATTCGGATACTTTACATACGACACCGTACAGTATTTCGAAGACATAAGCCTCCAGGCGGAACGTCGGCCGGAACGGAGCATCCCTGAAATGCAATATCACCTGTACCGGTACGTGATCGCCATCAATCATTTTAAAAACGAGTTGCACATTTTTGAACACCACGCCGGCGACACGCAGGAAAAACCAGGCGGGATTGAACGGATTGAGTTGCTTATCCGGAACAAGAATATTCCCGAATACCATTTCAGGACCCTGGGCGGGGAATCCTCGAACATGACCGATGAGGAAACGCTGGAAATCATGGACCGGCTCAAAGAACACATCGCCCGCGGAGATGTTTTCCAGATCGTGGCCTCACGCAGTTTCAGTCAGCAATTCCAGGGCGACGAGTTCAATGTGTACCGCGCGCTCCGATCCATCAATCCTTCGCCCTACCTGTTTTATTTCGATTACGGAAATTTCAAATTATTCGGCTCGTCACCCGAAGCGCAGCTGACGGTAAAAAACCGGGTCGCGACCATTTATCCCATCGCGGGTACCTTCCGACGGAGCGGGGATGACGAAGCCGATGCGATCCTGGCTGAAAAGCTCATGGAAGATTCGAAGGAAAATGCCGAACACGTGATGCTGGTGGATTTGGCCCGCAATGACCTGAGCGTCCATTGCGAAAGGGTCCAGGTAGAGAAATTCCGTGAAGTGCAATATTACTCCCATGTGATCCATCTGGTATCTACCGTTTCAGGGAAACTCCGCGACGACGTACCGACCATGAAAATCGTCGCAAAAACTTTTCCGGCAGGCACCCTTTCGGGCGCGCCCAAATACCGGGCGATGCAATTGATAGACCGGTACGAAAAGCAGTCACGCGGCTTCTACGCCGGGGCGATCGGATTTCTCGGTTTCAACGGCGATTTCAATCACGCCATTATGATCCGGTCTTTTTTAAGCAAACAAAATACACTTCATTTCCAGGCAGGCTTTGGTTTCGTGGCCGACTCGGTGCATGAAAATGAATTGCAGGAGGTGCGAAACAAGCTGGCAGCCCTCAAGAAAGCAATAGAAATGGCCGGCGAAATTTTTTCCGGAACCTTTTGACAGAACAAATGAAAAAGATATTGATACTGGACAATTACGATTCCTTTACATACAATCTGGTTCACCTGGTACGCGAGATCGGCGATTATCAGCTGGAAGTCCACCGCAACGACAAGATCGGCCTGGAAGATGCGGGCGCGTTTGACGGCATCATTCTCTCCCCCGGACCGGGACTCCCGTCCGAATCGGGCATCCTATGTGAATTGATTAGGGAATATGCAAGCATTAAGCCTATCTTTGGGGTATGTTTGGGTGAGCAAGCCATCGGCGAAGTATTCGGAGCCACGCTTGTGAATCTTCCCAACGTGTTTCACGGAGTTGCAATGGAAACGGAGATCCTGGATGAAAACGATCCGCTTTTTCAAGGCGTTCCTGCCCGGTTCAAAACCGGACGGTACCATTCCTGGGCCGTGTCGGATGAGAATTTCCCCTCCGCTTTAAAGATCACGGCAAGAGATTCCCAGGGTACGATCATGGCCTTGAGGCACCGGGAGTACAATGTGTGCGGTGTGCAGTTCCATCCCGAGTCGGTACTGACCGATCATGGCCGGAAGATCATGGAAAACTGGTTAAAACAGGAGTACGTATGAGTATACTGGATAAGATTGTAGGCCGGAAGAAGGAAGAAATTGAATGGAACCGAAAGCGCGTTCCGGCCAGCCGTCTGGAAAGCAGCGCGTATTATAAAAGAGAATGCCTCTCCCTGAAAAAGGCGCTGACCCGGCGCGGCGCATCGGGGATCATCGCGGAGTTTAAAAGGAGATCGCCATCAAAAGGGGTCCTGAATGGGGAGGCCGACCTGATTGCTACGGTAAGTGGTTATGAGCTCGCCGGCGCTTCGGCCATTTCGGTGCTTACCGACGTGGACTTTTTCGGAGGCAGTAACGAAAACCTGCAGAAATCCCGGGCTGCGGTCCATATTCCCATTCTCCGAAAGGATTTTATCATCGACGAATATCAGGTGATGGAAGCCAAGGCCATCGGAGCCGATGTGATCCTGCTGATCGCTTCCGTCCTGAGTACGTTCGAAACGGAAAAACTTGCCCGCTTTGCCCACTCCCTGGGACTGGAAGTGCTGCTCGAAATCCACCATGAACAGGAACTGGGACATGTGAATTCTTTCGTTGACGTGGTGGGGATCAATAACCGGAACCTGAATGATTTCACAACCGATGTCCAGACTTCATTCCTCCTGGGCGCCCAGCTTCCGGCTTCGTCCGTGAAAATATCGGAAAGCGCGATCAGTCGGCCCGAAGTGATCCTGCAGCTGAAAGAAGCGGGCTTCAGCGGATTTCTGATCGGGGAAACCTTCATGAAGGAGGCCGATCCCGGCAAAGCATGCCAGGACTTCATCAAGGCGCTGAGCGCACTTTGACAAAGCGGAGTTACTTTTTCTGGCTGAAAAGCCACTTCAGCAGATCGGGCTCGGCAAAGGCGGGATCCCAGCTGTTGTGATCCGCGTCGGGATATTCCGTATAGGTTATATCGGCTTCCAGGCGTTTGAGTTCCTCCACCATCTGTCGCGAGTATTCCGGGGCAACGATGTTGTCTTTTGCTCCATGGAAAACCCACAGCGGTACTTTGCCGGCGTATCTTGAACAGTCGGCCGGGTTTCCGCCGCCGCAGATGGGAACGGCCGCCGCGAATTCTTTGGGCTGACGGGCAAGCAGTTCAAAGGTACCCATGCCGCCCATGGATAAGCCCATCACATAGATCCGGTCCTTATCCACTGCTTCCATCTTTTTGAGGTAACGGATCAGATCCATCACCAGGCGAAGTGAGCGGGTGGGCTCGGACGGATAATCAAAATCCAGCTCCACCCCGTTTTCGTCCCGGTTGATCCGCACCGAAGACCAGAAATCAGCCTCCGGACACTGCGGGAACACCACGATGGCAGGATAATTGCGGCGCACTTCTTCCTTCAAAAAGAGGTCGGAGCCGTGTACGAGCTGCTTTTTATTATCGTTACCACGCTCTCCGGCGCCGTGAAGGAAAACAACAAGCGGGTATTTTTTCTGACTTCCGTAATCCGCCGGATAGAGCATCCGGTAACCCAGCGTATCTCCTTTTTTGGTAATATGCTGTTTTGCAACGTATTCTTCGGAATCCTGGGCCAGGACAAGGCCGGCGCAAAGAAAAGCAAACAGGAAGGGGGCAATTGCTTTTTTCATGTTAACAAAGGGCTTAGCGCTGATTTAAAACGGTTGGTGAAATTAATAAAAATAATGCAACACTCGTATATTTGTAATCTTAAATCAGGAAGTATTACATGAAAGAAGGGGAATTAAAAGAAAAGGTAGTGCTGGTAGGCGTGATCCGGCCCGAACAGAGTCCGGAGCAGGCCAAGGAGCACCTGGATGAGCTGGCCTTCCTGGTGGAAACAGCCGGAGGCGTGACGATCAAAACGTTTACGCAACGGCTGCCCGCGCCCGACACGAAAACCTTTGTGGGCAAGGGCAAACTTGAAGAAATTCAGGAATACGTAAAGCTAGCCGAGGCCGACCTGGTTATTTTTGACGATGAGCTCAGCCCTTCGCAGACCCGAAACCTGGAGAACTACCTAAAGATTCCGATTCAGGATCGGAGCCGGGTCATTCTGGACATTTTTGCAAAAAGAGCGCAGACTTCCCAGGCCAGAACGCAGGTTGAGCTGGCGCGATACGAATACATCTTACCCCGTCTGACCCGGATGTGGACCCACCTGGAAAGGCAGCGGGGCGGTACCGGAACGCGGGGCGGGGCGGGTGAAAAAGAGATCGAAACCGACCGCCGGGCCATCCGAAACCGGATAAGTGTACTGAAGGATAAATTGGCCAAGATCGAAAAGCAGAATGCAACCCAGCGAAAGAGCCGGGGGGAACTGGTCCGGGTAGCGCTGGTGGGCTATACCAACGTGGGTAAGTCCACCCTGATGAATCTGCTGAGTAAATCCAGTATTTTCGCCGAAAACAAACTGTTCGCCACCTTGGATACCACCGTACGGAAGGTGGTGATCCATAACCTGCCTTTCCTGCTATCGGACACGGTGGGCTTTATCCGCAAACTTCCCCATCATTTGGTTGAAAGCTTTAAGTCGACCCTGGAGGAAACCCGCGAGGCGGACATTCTGATCCACGTGGTGGATATCTCCCACCCCAATTTCGAGGACCAGATCCAGACGGTGCAAGAGACACTCAATGAGCTGGGCGCGGGAGACAAATTCACGATCACGGTCTTTAATAAAATAGACCGCTATCAGGCCGAGCAAACCGGTTTGAGTCTTCAGGAATTCAAGCGAACCTGGATGGCGCAGAAGAACGCGCCCGCCGTATTCATCTCGGCTACAGGGAAGGAAAACGTGGACGAACTGCGTGACCTGCTCTATGAAAAAGCCAAAACGATCCACCTGAGCCGCTACCCCTACGACGGGCTATTGTATCCCGATCTTCCGAAGGTAAAGAAAACGGATCTGTCCTGAGGCTTGGCTGCCGGCCCGCAGGATTGTCCACAGGCATACGCGGCACGGGTCGGCACAGCGGATTATCCGCCCAAGCAGCCGATTAACCGCCGGCATAGAGGAGGAATACCGCCGGGCGCTTATGCAGGTCCGGCAGCGCCTGTTTTTTCCATTCGGAAACGGGCCGGCTGGCAATGAATTCGGTTTCCAAGGTGAGATCACAGGAAACGCTTAACCAGGTTCCGGCCTGACAGGCTCCCACCAGGTCTTCAAGAAGCTGATTGTTCCGGAAGGGGGTCTCAATGAAGATCTGGGTCTGCTGTGATTTCCGGGAAGTACGTTCCAGTTCCTGGATTTTGCGCACGCGCTCCGGACGGGGAATGGGCAGGTAGCCATGGAATGCGAATTGCTGGCCGTTGAAACCCGAAGCCATCAGACTGAGGATAATGGAGCTCGGTCCAACGTACGGGACCACCTGGATTCCTTTTTCATGCGCTCTGCGGACCACCGCCGCGCCCGGGTCGGCAATGGCCGGGCAACCTGCTTCCGAAAGAAGGCCCACATCGATCCCTTCCAGGGCCGGCGTCAAAAAGGAATCGATATCCGCCGGATTGGATCGCTTCCCGAACAGGTGAAGGCGCAGGTCGTTCAGCGGTGTACGGATACCCATCTTTTTCAAAAAGCGCCGTGCAGTCTTTTCGTTCTCGACGATGAATTCTCGCATCTCCGCCAAGGCTTCCTGCAGTCCGGGCACCAAGGAGTTTTCCACCGGACCTTCCCCGAGCGGTACCGGAATAAGAATTAATTTTCCTTTTTTCATTTCCTTACCAAGCGCAAAGGTGAAAATCTTTTTTCTGATTTGACCAATCCGGCCAAGTAAATATCAAGTAAATATATTTTGTGGTTGGGCTGTTTTTTGAAATATTTTTTTGTATTTTTGTATTGCCGCCGAGACAAATCTATTTCAAATCAGCAGGGAGGGACGTATGAAATTACGCCCCTTTTCTTTTTTTCCATCCTTTTTCCTCCTCCGGTTCTTGTTTTTTTGATTTGACACTGGACGAAAAAACACCTATCTTTGCAGTCCTTTTTTGGAGAAGCTCCGGAAAGGCTAATTAAATTTATAAAATGAATACGTTAAGTTATCGCACTGTCTCGGCAAACAAAAAGACCGTCAACAAGCAATGGGTGGTTGTTGATGCGGAAGCCGAGATTCTGGGGCGCTTGTCATCCAGGATTGCTATGGTAATCCGGGGGAAGCACAAGCCTGAGTACACCCCACACGTAGACTGCGGAGATAATGTAATTGTTATCAATGCAGACAAAGTTAGGTTGACGGGAAACAAGTGGACGGACAAACAATATGTCCGGCACACCGGCCATCCCGGCGGTCAGAGGTTCATTACTCCCAAAGAGTTGATGGCAAAACATCCCGCGCGGGTGCTTGAAAAAGCAGTCCGCGGCATGCTGCCCAAAAACAAACTGGGTAATGCGCTGATCAGAAACCTGCACGTGTACGCAGGACCTGAGCATCCCCACCAGGCGCAAAACCCCAAGCCGTTAAAATTTTAACGGGATCCAACTCTAAAAACAAAAAAGAATGAGCACGACCAACACTTCCGGAAGACGGAAAACCGCCATTGCCCGTGCCTATGTGACCGGCGGCAGCGGCGCTGTTATCATTAACAGTAAAGATTACAAAGAATACTTTCCTACCCTTCCTCTGCAGTACATTGTTACCCAATCGCTTGAAGTGGCAGAAGCTACCGGCAAGTTCGATATCAAGGTAAATGTGAAAGGCGGAGGCATCAAAGGACAGGCAGAAGCTGTACGGCTTGCCATTGCCAAAGCCCTTGTTGAAATAGACCCTGAAGTGAAACCTTCGCTTCGCGCCAAGGAATTGCTGACACGTGATTCCCGCATGGTGGAACGTAAAAAATACGGACGCCGGAAAGCAAGAAGAAGGTTCCAATTCAGTAAACGTTAATACAAGGAGGATCAAAACATGGCAAGAACGACATACAACGAACTGCTGGATGCCGGTGTACATTTCGGACACCTCACCCGCAAATGGAATCCCAAGATGGCTCCCTATATTTTCATGGAGAAGAACGGGATCCACATCATTGACCTGAATAAAACCCAACGGAAACTGGAAGAAGCCGCTTCGGCCATCAAACAGATCGTTAAATCGGGTCGCAAGGTGTTATTTGTAGCTACCAAAAAGCAGGCAAAGGAAATCATGGCCGAACGGGCCCAAAAGGTGAACATGCCTTATGTGACCGAACGCTGGCTGGGTGGCATGCTCACCAACTTTTCAACGGTGCGCAAGTCCATCAAAAAGATGACCAATATCGATAAGTTTACCAAAGACGGAACTTACGATAACATCTCCAAGAAGGAGAAGCTGATGCTGCAGCGTGAGCGCGTGAAGCTGGAGAAGGTATTGGGCGGTATTTCCGACCTGAACCGTCTGCCTGCCGCCATTTTCGTTGTGGATATCAAGAAAGAACACATTGCGGTTTCAGAAGCGTTGAAACTCAACATTCCTACCTTCGCAATGGTGGACACCAACTCGGATCCGACTCTGATTGACTTCCCGATCCCGTCCAATGATGATGCGGCCAAGTCCATTGACCTGATCACCTCGATCATCTGCAAGGCCATCGAAGAAGGTCTTGAAGAACGCCGCCGTGAGAAGGAAGACGAAGCCGAACGCGAAGCAACCGACAAGGCCAAGGCCGAAAAGGAAGAAGGTGAAAAGGAAGTGGTTGTTTCCGAGAAATCAGGACGCAAGCGGATCAGAAGGACTGCCGGAGCGGAAAATGAAGACTCCGCAGCGGGTTAATGGATGTAAGGGCTATTTGGTAAATTTCAATTAAAAATGAGTATAAAAATATCTGCTGCAGACGTAAACAAGCTGCGCCAGCAAACCGGCGCGGGGATGATGGACTGCAAGAAAGCCCTTGTGGAGGCCGGCGGCGATTTTGAAGCGGCCATTGACTACCTCCGCAAGAAAGGCGCAAAAGTATCGGCCAGCCGCTCGGACCGGGAGGCGCAGGAAGGCGCGGTGATCGCCAAGACGACCGCCGACGGCAAGGAAGGCGTGATCATCGAGTTAAACTGCGAGACCGACTTCGTGGCCAAGAACGCCGATTTTGTTGCTTTCGCAGAAGACATCGCCAATGCGGCCATTGAAAACAAACCGGCCTCCCTGGAGGAACTTCTTTCCCTGCAGTTGAACGGCGTAAGCATTTCGGACCGCGTGCTGGATGAAACCGGCAAGATCGGTGAGAAGATTGCCTTGTCTACTTACGAAACCCTTTCGGCCGAAAAAGTAGTGGCATATGTTCACGGAAACAACCGGATTGGTGTACTGGTGGGACTGAACGCGGATGGCGAAGGGGTGGAAGAAGCCGGAAAAGACGTGGCCATGCAGATTGCTGCCATGAATCCCGCCGCGGTGGACAAAGACGATGTGGATCAGGCCATTGTGGACCGCGAGCTGGAAATCGCCCGGGAACAGGTCCGCGCGGAAGGCAAGCCGGAAAACATGCTGGACAAAATCGCCCAGGGTAAACTCAATAAGTTCTATAAGGAAAACACACTGCTTAATCAGGAGTTTGTGAAGGACAGTTCGAAAACGGTCCGGCAAATGCTAGAGCAGATACAACCCGGACTAAGCGTCACCACTTTCAAGCGGAAGATGCTCGGTTCCTGAATATAAAGAACGCTATCCCCGATACTCATCGGGGATTTTTTTTATCTTCACGTGATTAATAGCAGCATGCAATACAAAAGAGTACTTCTGAAACTGAGTGGCGAATCCCTGATGGGGAAGAAAGACTATGGCATTGACCAGGACATGGTGGCCCAGTATGCCGAAGACATCAAGGCCGTAGCGAAAACGGGCGTAGAAGTGGCGATCGTCATCGGCGGCGGCAATATCTACCGGGGACTTGATGCCGAAAAAGGAGGAATGGACCGGGTGCAAGCGGATTACATGGGAATGCTTGCCACGGTGATCAATAGCATGGCCCTCCAGGACGCGCTGGAAAACACGGGCATGAAAACGCGTTTACTTTCTGCCATCAATATGGAACAGATCTGCGAACCGTTTATCCGCCGTCGGGCCATCCGGCACCTGGAAAAAGGCCGGATCGTCATCTTTGGAGCAGGTACGGGCAATCCCTACTTTACGACCGATACGGCCGCTTCGCTCCGGGCCATCGAGGTAGAGGCCGATGTGGTACTGAAAGGTACGCGGGTAGACGGCATTTATTCAGCCGATCCGGAAAAAGTGAAGGATGCTGTGCGCTTTAACCACCTCACCTACACCGAAGCCTATGAAAAGGGATTGAAAGTGATGGACATGACCGCTTTTACCCTTTGCCAGGAAAACAAATTACCAATTATCGTATTTGACATGAATAAAAAAGGCAATTTTATGAAGGTTACCCAGGGAGAACCGATTGGGACCCTGGTGCATGCCCAATAATATACTCAATTGAATCAGTCATGAACGAGCTAGTACAACAACATTTAAAAACCGCGAAGGAGTCGATGCAAAAAGCGGTTGCGCATACCGAAAGCGAACTTGCCAAGATCCGGGCAGGGAAAGCGATGCCGTCCATGCTCGATGGCGTCCAGGTGGATTATTACGGCAGCATGATGCCGCTCAATCAGGTGAGTAATGTGAATACGCCTGACCCCCGGACCATTACGGTACAACCCTGGGAAAAGTCCATGCTGCAGCCAATTGAAAAAGCGATCATGGATGCAAACCTGGGCTTTAACCCGCAAAATGACGGTACCCTCATCCGCATCGCGGTCCCCCCGCTCACCGAAGAGCGCCGGAAGGACCTGGTGAAAAAAATCCGGAACGAAGCCGAACAGGGTAAGATCTCGGTCCGCAATATCCGGAAAGAGGCAAATGAAAAGATAAAGAAACTTGCCAACGAGCACGTGTCCGAAGACGAGATCAAGGTGGGTGAAGACGAAGTACAGAAACTCACCGATCAGCACATTGGCTTGATTGATAAGCTTTTTGAAGCAAAAGAGAAAGACATTATGACTGTCTGAGCGTTTTTTGACACCTTATCAGCGCATTTTTTGGAAAGGAAGGAATCAAAAGCCTTCCTTTTTTGTTTCTCCTATATTTACTCACACACACTCCGTTCATGAAAATACTGTATGCGTACCTGAAAGATCACAAATGGTTGTTGCTCCTTACCCTTTTGCTGGCCACCATAAACCAGGTTTTTTCCTTGCTTGACCCGCTCATCTTCCGGCATGTAATTGACAATTACGCCATGAAGTTCAACGAACTTAGTTCGGAGGAATTCTTCAACGGCGTGCTGTTACTCCTTGGGGCGGCCATCGGGGTGGCGCTGGTATCCCGCATTGCCAAAAATTTCCAGGACTACTTTACCAACGTCATCGTCCAGCGCACCGGCGCGAAAATGTACTGCGACGGCTTGGGACATTCCCTGGAACTGCCTTATGAGGTTTTCGAGGACCAGCGCAGCGGTGAAACCCTCGGAATCCTGGTAAAGCTACGCACCGACGTTGAAAAATTCATCATCTCCCTGATTAACGTGGTATTTACCACGCTGGTGGGGGTGGTTTTTGTTACGGTGTACGCCATGACCGTCCACTGGCTGATCGCTCCCATATACCTGGCTACCGTACCCATCCTGGGTTTTTTAAGCTCCGCGCTCAGCAAACGCATCAAGAAAATGCAGAAGCGCATTGTGGACGAGACCACCGCGCTTGCCGGTTCCACCACGGAATCCCTGCGGAATATCGAGTTGGTGAAAAGTCTGGGCCTTGCCCGCCAGGAGATTGGAAGGCTCAATAGTACTACCACGCGTATCCTGGGTTTCGAACTGAAGAAAATCAAATACATCCGCAGCTTGAGTTTCATTCAGGGCACCTCGGTGAATTTCCTCCGGAACTCCATCCTGTTCATCATGCTGTATCTCATTTTCCGCCAGGAACTCACCGTGGGTCAGTTTTTCTCCCTGTGGATCTATTCCTTCTTTATTTTCGGTCCGCTTCAGGAGCTCGGAAATATCATCAATACCTACCGCGAAACGGAAGTATCCCTGGCCAATTTCGAATCCATCTTGAACCGTCCAAAAGAACGCCGGCCCGAGAATCCGCGCAAGATAGGCGATATCCACTCCCTGAAGTTTGACGAAGTGAGTTTCCGTCATCGGAGCGCTGCGCGCAACGCACTCGAACAAATCTCCTTTTCTACCGGGAAGGGGGATACGATCGCTTTTGTAGGACCATCCGGCGCCGGAAAAACAACCCTGGTAAAACTACTGGTGGGCTTGTACCACCCCCAGGAAGGGCGGATCTACTACAACGACATCTCCGACCGGGATGTCGATTTTGAGGAATTCCGGGAACGAATCGGGTTTGTTACGCAGGATACCCAGCTGTTTTCAGGAAGCATCCGGGAAAACCTGCTTTTTGTAAACCCTTCGGCAAGCGATGAAGAATGCCTGGAAGTACTCCGCAAGGCGGCTTGCGGACCGCTGCTTGCCCGGGCCGACCGGGGTTTGGACACGGTGATCGGGGAAGGTGGCGTAAAGGTTTCCGGGGGCGAAAAGCAACGCCTCTCCATTGCCCGCGCGCTGCTGCGCAAACCGAGCCTGCTGGTATTTGACGAGGCCACTTCGGCGCTTGATTCCATCACCGAGGAAGAGATCAATCAAACCATCCGTGAGGTGTCCCACATGCAGGACCACATCACCATTCTGATTGCCCACCGGCTTTCCACGGTCATGCATGCAGACCGGATATACGTGCTCGAAAAAGGCCGCATTGTCGAATCGGGCAAGCACGTGGAGCTGCTGAACAAAAAAGGACTTTATTACGCCATGTGGCGGCAGCAGGTAGGCGAGAAAGGCAGGGAAACCTCCCTTAGCCACGCGCAGGCCTAGGCAGCGCGCCGGCGGGAATCAGTCTGTCCCGTCCGCGCCCTAGTCTTCGGCCAGGAAGCCGCGGTTCTGCAGCCAACGGACGCACAGGTTGGGCCATTCGGAGAAAGGCAGCTCCTTCGGACCCAGACCCAGACCATGCCGCCCTTCTTGAAAAATATGAAGCTCGGCAGGAACCTTTGCCTTTAGCAGGGCCTGATAAAACAGCACGCTGTTCTCGGGAGGAACGGCCGCGTCTTCGGTCGTATGCGCCAGGAACACCGGCGGCGTCTGGGATGTAACCTGAAGTTCATTCGAGAAGGCAAGCACCAGGCTGTCGGGCGGATTCTTTCCAAGCAAATTCACGCGCGATCCCTGGTGGGCGTGTGGCGGAAGGAAGGTAATGACCGGATAAATCAGGATCGCGAAATCGGGCCGGGAACTCAATTTGTCAACCGGGTCTTTTGCATTGGGATCGCCCATTGCAAAATGCGTGGCCGCGCTGCTGGCCAAGTGCCCGCCGGCCGAGAAGCCGATCACACCAATTTTCCGCTGGTTAATTCCTAGCTTGGGCGCCCGGCCCCGGACTATCCGGATGGCCCGTAGTACATCTTCCAGCGGCGCGGGATGCAAGCCGGTGGTATCGTTGGTTTCCGACACGGTATGATAGCGCAGCACCACGGCGGTGATCCCCAGGCTATTCAGCCAAGATGCGATCTGTTTTCCCTCGTGATCCATGGCAAGGCCCCCGTAACCGCCTCCAGGACAGACTACGATTGCCATGTCAACCGCCTTTTCTTTGGGCGGGTTATAGAAAGTCACCATCGGGATGAACTCACCCGGGGCATACGCTCTTCCGGGCCAAAGCGATTCTTCAGCGACCTGGCCGCTGGCAAGCCCTGCCCCGGAAAGGATCATCAGGATAAAAATGTACCTTCTCATCGGCATGAATTTAAGAAATATTTTCCCAAAATTCACCTTTTTTACGTTGTGATAAAAATAAATTCCTTAGTGCATGGTTTTCTGGCAATTCCAGATTGGGATCGGCTTCCAGTAATTGCTGCACGCTGTCGCGGGCTTCTTTCAGAATCTGCTGATCTTTAGCCAGGTTTGTTAGCCGCAACTCCAGCATACCGCTCTGCCGGGTCCCCTGCAGGTCGCCCGGTCCCCGTAGTTTGAGATCGGTTTCGGCAATCTCAAAACCGTCGTTGGTACGGACCATGGTTTCGAGCCGTACCCGGGCTTCCTTCGATAGTTTGTTACCGGTCATGAGAATGCAATAAGACTGTTCGGCGCCTCTGCCCACCCGGCCGCGCAGCTGATGCAACTGCGAAAGTCCGAACCGTTCCGCGTTCTCGATCACCATGACACTGGCATTGGGAACGTCCACCCCTACCTCAATCACGGTGGTCGCCACCATGAGCTGCGTTTCGCCTCTGATGAAGCGCTGCATTTCAAAGTCCTTTTCCTGGGGTTTCATCTTCCCGTGGACAATGCTTACCTGATACGTTGGTCTGGGAAAGGCGCGCACGATCTGGTCATAGCCCTCCATCAGATTAAGCAGATCCAGTTTTTCCGATTCCTCGATGAGCGGATACACGATATAGACTTGTCTTCCCAGCTTAATCTGCTCTTTGAGAAAACCGAGTACGCGTAGCCTGGCGGATTCATACCGGTGCGTGGTAATGACCGGTTTCCGGCCGGCCGGCAATTCATCGATGACCGATACATCCAGGTCTCCGTATACGGTCATGGCCAACGTCCGGGGAATGGGAGTGGCGGTCATGACCAGGACGTGGGGAACCTGCTGGCCTTTTCTCCATAGGCGGGCCCGCTGTTCCACGCCGAAACGGTGCTGTTCATCCACCACGACCAGTCCCAGTTGCCGGAACTGTACCGCTTCCTCGATCAGCGCGTGGGTTCCGATAAGCAGGGGCAGTTCGCCTCTTTTTAGTTGGGCCAACAACGTTTTCCTCTCCGATGCAGGCGTGGAGCCCGTGAGCAGCGCCACCGGCACATCCATTCCATCCAGCAGTTTGCGGATGGAATGGTAATGCTGCACCGCCAGGAGTTCGGTAGGCGCCATCATCGAGGCTTGGAAACCGTTGTCGATCGCAAGCAACATGCTCATCAGCGCGATCACGGTTTTGCCGCTTCCCACGTCTCCCTGGAGCAAGCGGTTCATCTGCAAACCCGAACGGGTATCTTTCCGGATCTCTTTCAATACGCGCTTCTGCGCACCGGTTAGTTCAAAGGGAAGCTGCTGTTTATAAAAGGTATTGAAATGGCTGCCCACTTGGTCAAACACGATTCCGCGGAAACGACGGGTGCGTATCTGCTTATAATACAGTAGTCTCAACTGAATGAAAAAAAGTTCCTCAAACTTGAGCCGTGCCAGCGCGCGGGCCAGGGCCTGGTCGGAGGGAGGGAAATGAATGTGCCGCATGGCCTCCGTTTTGGGTGGAAGCTTGTACTTTGCGAGCAGGTTCGCTGGCAGCGTTTCGGGGATGGCATCCCCCACCTCGGTCAGTACGGCATGCTGCAGGCGCATGATCCCCTTGCTGTCCAAAGAAAACTTCTTGAGTTTCTCGGTGGAGGAGTACACGGGTTGGAGGGAGGTGTTGAACTCTTTCCTGTTTTCAGAAAGCAACTCCATCTCCGGATGCACCAGATTAACCTTGCCGTTGTAAAAAGCGGGCTTTTCGAAAACCACGTATCGCTGCCCTGTTTTTACGTAATTGTCAATCCATTTGAGTCCCCGGAACCAGACCAGTTCCAGTCGCCCGGTATCGTCTTCAAAATGGGCAATGAGCCTTCGGGTACGGCCGGTGCCGGCTATTTCCTTCCCGGTCACTACGCCGGTCAGCTGGATATACTGCATTCCGGGCACGATCTCGGCTATCTTATAAAACCGGGTTTTGTCTATGTACCGGAACGGGTAATGCTGAAGCAGATCCTGCCAGGTAAAAACCGACAGTTCCTTTTTCAATACATCCGCTCTGGAAGGCCCTACGCCTTTCAAATACTCGATTGGTGTAAGCAGGATGTGGGAAGCCATAATCTTAACGCGGCCGTTTTCTTAATCTTGACAAATTACCCCAGTTGAATAGCACCACTGCGATCAGTAGCACCAGATAGGAAGCTACCTGCAGCAGGCTGGCCTGGTCGCCAAAATATAAGAAAGCTACGAGAAAAGCCACAATCGGATTAATATAGATGAGGATGCCAACGGTGGAGGAAGGCATCCGGATCAAGGCATAAAGGTTCAGATAAAGCGGGACCACCGTGAACAGGAGCGAAACAAGGATGATGTTTGCCCAGAAACCGGTGTCTGTCGGAAAGGTCGGTTCCTGCCCGATAAAAACAGGGAGTACCAACAGCGACGCCAGCAGCAATTGCACACCCAGCAGATTGAATTTATCGATTCCGCTTATTTTCCGCTGGATCACCAGATAAAGCGCGAAACTCAAAGCGACCCCGACTGACCAGGCTACTTCCAGCAGGAATCCCCAGGCGAGGATCAGGACGCTGATCATACTTACGGCAATGGCCAGCCACTTCCGCGGGCTGATCTCTTCCCCCAGAAGAAAGTATCCGAACAGCGCGGTAATGATGGGACATACCATGTAAGCGAAGGCTGCTGCCTGCAGGCTTACCGCGTTGACGACATAAATAAAGGAAAGCCAGTTCACCGTCAGCAGCAGGGTGGATGCGGTAATTAGAAAAAACAGCTGCTTCCGCTGGCCCGGCGGCAAGGCGCGGATCATGGAGCGGTCGGCGCGCAAACTCTTTCTCCGGAAAAGCAGAATAACCACACCGGTCAGCAGCAAGGACATGAAAAGCCGGTAATACAGAATCGTGTCAGCGGAATAGGCGCTCAGGTTGCGAAGCGGAATTGCGAAAAAACCCCACACGATGGGGGGAAGTATCGCCGCAATGGTATAGCTAAGGTTCGGCTTGGGCTGGCTCACCGGGCGGCAATTACCGAAATTTCCACATTGACATCTTTGGGAAGCCGGCTTACTTGTACCGTTTCGCGCGCGGGGAATTCAGCCCGGAAATACCGTCCGTACACCTCGTTCACGGTCGCGAAGTCATCCATATTCTTCAGGAAAATAGAAGATTTAACCACGTTTTCATACCCCAGCCCTGCGGCCTCCAATACGGCGCCGATGTTTTTCATGACCAGCTCCGCTTCTCCGGTGATGTCACCGCTGTAAAGCGCTCCCGACTCCGGGTCGATGGCTATCTGACCCGAAACAAATAAAAGCCCGCCCGCCTCAACGGCCTGATTATAAGGCCCGATGGGGGCAGGTGCCGAATTTGTTCTGACAATTTTCTTAATCATCTGGAAAGCCATTCAATGATCTTGTAGATAATACCAGCCAGGAAAAGCAGGATTGCAATCCGGTTGATCCAGTGCATCACCTTCAGGTTGAAGGTCACCGGGCGGTTTGGGTCTTTTTTCCTGAAAAAATACATATGTATATAATGTTTCGGATGGGGCTTTTGTTTTCCTCCTCCCCG
Organism: Anseongella ginsenosidimutans; assembly: GCA_029268045.1. Lineage (GTDB taxonomy): Bacteria > Bacteroidota > Bacteroidia > Sphingobacteriales > Sphingobacteriaceae > Anseongella > Anseongella ginsenosidimutans_A. Next base: position 30,631 of record JAJUHF010000002.1, on the reverse strand, counting down.
GTTTTCCCCTGCGGAATTTCCGTAGTTGGCAAATCTGTATAAAATGGGCGGAAATAGAAAAAGGGGCCTTCATAAAGCCCCTTTTTCAAAGAATCAAAATTCTTTTTTTATTGCATCTTGATCTCTACGCGGCGGTTCTGTGAGCGGCCTTCTTCGGTATCGTTAGACGCTACCGGGCGAGACTCGCCATAACCTACAGTAGAAATGATCGATGAATCAACACCTGCGTTAACCAGGTACTTTTTAACTGAATTAGCCCTTCTTTCAGACAGACGCTGGTTGTAAGCTTCAGTACCTTCGGAAGAAGCGTGTCCTTCCAGAGATACCCGTACTGATCCGGCGCGCAGTTCTTCAGCCAGCTGATCCAGCGTGCTGTAAGACTCGGGACGAATCTCAGCGCTGTCAAAGTCGAACTGAATGGTGTTTTCACCGATCTCAGCTACGGGGCAGCCGTTGTTTTCGGCAGGTCCTGCTTCGGTGGGGCACTCATCTTCGTGATCCAATACACCGTCACCATCGATGTCCATTGCACGGCCGGAGCCATCTACGCGGGCACCCGCAGGTGAATTCGGCTCTTTATCGAAGTAATCGGATACACCGTCACCGTCAGCGTCTGCTTTCAGGGTGTTCAGGTCTTCCTCAACGGTTGATACACGGCCCTTAAGCGCTTCCACTTCCTGGCGGAGGGTTCCATCAGAAAGCTCGTCATACATCAGAGCGATCGGGTTGGCCCACTCCAGTGCAGGTTTCTGCTTGTTTCCAAGAATGAACTCAAGACCTGCATATCCGTAGCTGTATTTGTCCATGGAACCGTGGTTAGCCCACACACCGTCCAGGTTGTCAGCATTCAGGAAGTGCATTTTGTAGCCCAGGTCAAGGTTTACTACTTCACCCAGTTTGAACTTGATACCGGCGCCTACAGGAATAACCTGCTCTGTGCGGTCGGTCTGCTCAGTGCCGTTCAGTGTGGGCGTGTAGTTTGCCCAGTGGAAACCTGCGGTTACAAAGAAGTCAACTGAATTCTTACGACGCAAAAAGTCAATGGTACCTACGTTGGCAGTACCTGAGAGACCTGCTTGCCATGCGAGATCGGTTTCGTACTCACCATGGGCTGACTGCCAGTCGGCGTCCGTGGGGGATGCTTCGCTGGTAGCGGAAAGAGTTCCTCTCAAGAAGTCTGCCTGCAAAGAGAAAGAAGGAGCAAGTTGCTTTTTGATATAAGCACCATAGCCCAGGTTCATTTCCCATTTAGAGAAATCATTGTGTCCGCCAGTCAATACCGTAGGAGCCAATACACCGGCATTCAAACCGATTGACCAAGTACGAAATTGATTTCTGCCTTCAAAAAGCTGCGGAGCTGATCCCGTTGCCGGCTCGTCCTGAGCAAACAACGATAGCGAGCATAACGACGCCGTAAGCGACAATGCTGCTATTTTTTTGATTGTAGATTTGTTCATAGTTGCTCGTTTTGATTCTTCTGAATTGTGTAATTTTAGCACGAAAATAAGTTATTTTTTAAATTATGAGAAATACTTTTTCAAAAACTGTTCCAATCGCCGGCAGATCAGGGAGTCTTTTATACCTGGTTATACCCGTTGGACGTGATTATTCTGTTAAATCAATAAATTTCTATATATGAAGTATGAAACCATTAATAACGATCTTTTTAAGTTTAACCGCAAAAACTTCACCGAAAAGTTACAAAGGAATTCGATAGCTATCTTTCATTCCAGTGATGAATTTCCGCGAAGCGGCGATCAGCATTTCCCATTCAAACAGAATGCCGATATTTTCTATTTGAGCGGAATTGATCAGGAAAAAAGCATATTGGTCTTATTCCCAGACAGTCCCGATCCAAAATTTCGCGAAGCGCTGTTTCTGCTGAAAACCGACGAACACATCGCCGTTTGGGAAGGGCATAAGTATACGAAGGAGGAAGCGAGGCAAGTATCAGGCATTCAATCAGTTTTCTGGCTTGACAGCTTTGATAAAGTGCTACCTTCCCTGCTCCATTATGCAGAAAGGATTTACCTGAATTCCAACGAAAACGACCGCTATGTTCACACGGTTCCTTACCGGGATCTGCGATTCGGATTGGACCTGATGAACAGATTTCCTTTGCATCAATACGCGCGGTCCGCTCCGTTAATGCGTGAATTACGGGAAATAAAATCTACAATTGAAGTTGAATTAATACGCAAAGCGTGCGAAATTACCGAAGCTGCCTTCCGCCGGGTCCTTCGGTTTGTAAAGCCCGGTGTGAAGGAATACGAGATTGAAGCGGAGATCATTCACGAGTTCATCCGCCGACGGGCCAGCGGGCACGCGTATCATCCGATCATTGCCTCCGGCACCAACGCCTGCGTGCTGCATTATGCCGAAAATAACCGCGAATGCCGGGACGGCGAGGTCATCCTGATGGATTTCGGTGCGGAATACGCGAACTACAATGCGGACCTGAGTCGCTCGATCCCGGTCAACGGCCGGTTTACCGACCGCCAGCGCGCGGTTTACAACGCGGTGCTGCGGGTGATGAAGGAATCCATCCACTTATTGGTTCCGGGCACGCTGCCGGCAGAATACAACAGGGAGGTGGGGAAGATCATGGAAAGCGAGTTACTGGGCCTGGGCCTGATCTCGCGCCATGACGTGGAAAAGCAACGCGAAGACATGCCGGTTTATAAGAAATACTTCATGCATGGCATTTCCCATCATCTGGGATTGGACGTGCACGACATCGGCCACCGGTATCGGAAAATGGAACCGGGAATGGTATTTACCTGTGAACCGGGCATTTACATACCTGAAGAAGGCCTGGGGATTCGGCTGGAAAACAATATTCTGATTACAGCGGACGGAAACGTAGATCTGATGACCGGCATTCCGCTGGAGGCCGAGGAAATTGAAGAGTTGATGAACGGGTAGCGCAGGCGCTATCGCCCGGAGTATTTCTTCACAAATTTATACAGGTTGAAATCGTCGTGGGCAGCCGCGGCCTCTACCTGCTTCAGCAGCTCGTCCTTATTGACCTGGCGCATGCGGTCGGAGGCGATCAGTTGCCATGCCCGGGAGGCCAGTAAAAACGGCCTTTTCAGGCCGGAAACCGCCTCCTGATGAAATCTGATCTGTGCAAATATTTCCCCAATTTGCTCATTTCCGGTAGCAATGGTCTGAATTACCGGAATCTGCCAGGCCGAAGGGGGACGGTCGTGAAGCATGCGTTGCAGCACGATGGCCAGCTCGCGCGCGCCTTCGCGATCGGATTTGTTGACAATGAACAGGTCGGCGATTTCCATCAGGCCGGATTTCAGGGCCTGGATCTCGTCGCCTGCTTCGGGCACCAGCACCACCAGGGTCGTATCCGCCAGGGAGGCGATTTCCACTTCGGACTGCCCCACGCCCACCGTTTCGATGAGGATGTAGTCGAAGCCAAACGCTTTGAGTACGTCCACCACTTCGATTGAGGTGCCGGTAAGGCCACCCAACGAGCCCCGGCTGGCCAGCGAACGGATGTAAACGTCCGGATGCGTGAAATGGGATTGCATCCGGATCCGGTCCCCCAGCAGGGCTCCGCCGTGAAAAGGCGAACTTGGATCCACGGCAACCACCGCAACGCGCTTCCCTTCGCCGAGGAGGGTGTTGACCATGGCGTTGATCAAGGTACTTTTGCCGCTCCCGGGCGGACCGGTGATCCCCACCACGGCGGCTTTTTTTGAAGGGTTCAGATTGCTCAGCAAATCGAGGCTGCCGGACGGATCGTTCTCGACCAGACTGATCAACCGGGATAATGCGCGGACGCTGCCTCTGTAAAATTCTTGTAACAGGTGTTGCTTGTCCATAGTCCGCGATTTGTTGCCTAAGGTTGCCGGCAGGCATTCACTGCCCCGGTTTTTACGCTGTTCCATAGAGACGAAGTACCTTCAGAAAGGGGAAGTTTTTCAAAAATAAGAATTGTTTCCTGAAATAACGACTTGCAAATTAATAGCTTTGCAGAATTAACTTTACAGATGAAGACGTATTTCAGACTGTTATCATTTGCGAAACCCATCGAAAAGTTCGCGATCCCGTACGTGCTCTGCATGATACTGACGGTCGTATTCGCCACGCTGAATCTGGCTTTGCTCGCGCCTTTGCTTACCACGCTCTTCAACAGCGGCAGCGATGCCGAGCTCGTACCCAAACCGGAAAGCTGGATGGATCCGGTAGGCTACCTCACCTATTATTCCCAGCAGGCCGTGGATACCTACGGGACGCTGGGCGCTTTGAAAATCGTATGTGCGACCATTGTCACCTCCGTGCTACTGAGCAATGTGTTCCGGTATCTTTCGCAGCGCATCATGGAGAACCTGAAGATCCATACCCTGCTGAACCTGCGGCGCACGGTATTCAATAATGTCATGGACCTGCACACGGGTTACTTTAATAACCAGCGCAAGGGAGACATCATATCCAAAATATCGGCCGACGTGCAGGTCGTGCAGTTTTCGGTAACGGCCACGCTGCAGGTGATTTTCAAAGAACCGCTCCAATTGCTGGCCTACCTGTTCATGCTTTTTGCCATTTCGGCCAAACTCACCCTTTTCTCGATCCTGGTCATCCCGGTCTCGGCTTTCTTCATTTCGTTGATCGTAAAAAAGCTGAAAAGGCAGGCGACCAAATCGCAGCAACTCTACGGACAGATGATCAGTCTGCTGGATGAAGCGCTTTCGGGGATCAAAATCATCAAAGCGTTCAATGCCACCCAGTTTACCAAAAAGAAATTCGACGACGAAAACGTCCGGTATTCCAATCTGGGCCGTCGAATGGCACGCAGACAGCAATTGAGTTCACCCGTTTCGGAATTTCTGGGCGTGGTGATGGTGGCTATTATTGTACTTTACGGTGGCCAGCTGGTGCTGGAAGGTGAAGCCGGCCTGGATGCTGCCAAATTTGTCACTTACATTGGTATCTTTTCACAGGTCATGCGCCCGGCCAAAGCGCTGACCGATTCCTTCAGCAATATTCACTCAGGCATTGCCGCGGGCGAACGGGTCTTAAGCCTGATTGACGAGGAGCCCGCCATCCGGGATCATCCGGAAGCCATTGAGGTAAAGGAGTTCAACGAAGCCATTACGCTGGAAAACGTTTCCTTTGCCTACCCCACGCGGCCTGTTCTGAAAAATATCAACCTGCGGATACCCAAAGGCCAAACCATTGCCCTGGTGGGCCCCTCGGGAGGCGGAAAATCTACGCTTATGGATCTGATCCCGCGTTTCATCGAACCTCAGGAAGGCCGGATCTTGCTGGATGGAACCGATATCCAGCTTATCAAAATGGACTCGCTCCGTACCTTAATGGGTATTGTCAACCAGGAATCGGTCCTGTTCAACGACACGATTTTCAATAACATCGCGTTTGGGAAATTGGAAGCCAGTCAGGAACAGGTTGAAGCCGCCGCAAGGATCGCAAACGCCCACGATTTCATCCTGGAGACCGAGCAGGGCTATCAGACCAATATCGGCGACCGGGGTGTCAAGCTTTCGGGGGGCCAGAAACAACGTATATGCATTGCGCGGGCCGTCCTAAAGAATCCGCCCATTCTGCTACTGGATGAGGCGACTTCCGCCCTGGATACCGAGTCGGAGAAACTGGTTCAGGAAGCGCTGAACAACTTGATGAAGAACCGCACCTCGTTGGTGATTGCCCACCGTCTGAGTACGATCCAGAAAGCAGATCATATCCTGGTGTTATCCGAAGGGCAGGTCGTGGAAGAAGGCGATCATCAATACCTGATGGAAAAACACGGTCTCTACCGCAAACTGATCGAAATGCAAACGCTGGAATAGCAGGACGATGACTTCCCACACAGAAAAGACCAATTCCGCTCCGGATGAACTTGTCTCGGTCATCGTGCCCTGTTTTAACTACGGGTCACTGTTGACCGAAACCGTGGCAAGCCTCCGGAACCAAACCTACGCGCATTGGGAGGCCCTGATCGTTGACGACGGCTCAACCGACCATACCGCGGAAGTCGCCCGGCAGCTTGCCAGCGAAGACGGCCGCGTGCGTTATATCCATCAAAAAAACCAGGGACTTCCCGGCGCCCGGAACACCGGATTGCGGCATGCCCGGGGAAACTACATCCAGTTCCTGGATTCAGACGACCTGCTTTCACGGGAAAAACTGGAACTGCAGGTCGCCTACATGCAATCCCATCCCGAGGTGGACATCAGTTATACGGGGTGTTATTACTTCAATAGCGAAGCGCCGGAAGTACGTTTCCCCGACCATGGCATGCGGGGTACCGACTGGATGCCCCGGATCAGCGGCCGGGGAAACCGGATCGTAGAGGCTTTGGTAGAACGGAATATCATGCCGGTGAACAGCCCGCTGGTAAGGGCTTCGATTCTGAAGAAGGTCGATTCGTTCGATCGGGGAATGAAAAGTTTGGAGGACTGGGATTTCTGGATGAAATGCGCGCTTGCCGGTTACTCGTTTCAGTTTTTTGACCATCCGGACGCCTATGCGCTCATCCGGGTACACGGGGCCAGCATGACACAGGACCAGTTCAAAATGCTTGTGTATGAACTGAAAATGCGCGAACGCATTGACAAACACCTGCGCGCTCGGCGGGCTCCGGAGTCCGGTTCGGCCAAACCGGATGCGGCACGGGAGATGAACCGCTCCAGGGCAACGGAGATCTGCAAAATTCTATTCAGGAAAACCTCGGCAGGCGATTTAAAAAGACTCCGTCCGCTGCTGAAAACGCTGGGACCAAAAAAATTCATGCGTCATTATTTCAGTGCGCTGAACCATAAACGTAAAAATGTACCTTTGTAAACTTTTTTGCCTTTTATGCATTTTAGTTTAGAAGGAAAAACATAAAACGATGATCGAGAAATTAGCTGCGATAAAAGAACGGTGGGAGAAGGTGGAGCAGGAGCTGGCCAGCCCGGAAGCGATGGCGGACATGAAACGGTTTGCCCAGTTGAACCGGGAATACAAGGATCTGCGGAAGATTGTGGAGCAGTACGAGCTGTATAAAAACATTCTGAGTAATATTGACACCAACAAGGAAATATTAGCGACAGAGAAAGACGAGGAATTCCGGACGATGGCCCGGGAAGAACTCGATCAATTGATTGAAGAACGGGATCTCAAAGAGGAAGAGATCCGCCTGATGCTGATCCCGAAGGATCCGGAGGATTCCAAGAATGCGATTGTCGAGATCCGCGCGGGCGCCGGCGGCGACGAGGCTTCCCTGTTCGCAGGAGACCTGTACCGGATGTACACCCGGTATTGTGAAGAAAAAGGCTGGAAAACGGAATTGGTGGATTATACGGAAGGAACCGCAGGCGGCTACAAGGAAATCATTTTCAACGTTTCGGGCGATGAAGTTTTCGGTACGCTGAAATTTGAGTCGGGTGTTCACCGCGTGCAGCGGGTTCCCGATACCGAAACCCAGGGACGGGTCCATACCTCGGCAGCATCGGTAGCCGTACTTCCCGAAGCCGAAGAAATTGACATTGAGATCAAGGAAAACGAGATCCGGAAAGACACGTTCTGCTCCTCCGGACCTGGAGGCCAGTCGGTAAACACCACCTATTCGGCCGTGCGCCTGGTGCATATCCCAACCGGGGTCACCGTACAGTGCCAGGATGAGAAATCGCAGATCAAGAATTATGAGAAGGCCCTGAAAGTGCTTCGTTCCAGACTGTACGAGGCCAAACTGCAGGAGCACATGAATAACATTGCCGCAAAACGCAAGACCATGGTGTCCACCGGCGATCGTTCCGCCAAAATTCGCACCTATAATTTCCCGCAGGGAAGGGTCACCGACCACCGGATCGGGCTTACGCTCTACAACCTTCCGGGGGTACTGGACGGCGAAATCCAGGAAGTGATTGACGCGCTGCAATTCGCGGAAAATGCGGAGAAACTGAAAGAAGGAACCACCGTCTGAAGCACTCTTAGTGTATTTGTTACAATTTCCTTTGGCATTCGGCTTGCATTTTAAAAAAATATTTGGGATTTTGCGATGCTGTCGGGACTTGGGTCCGGCACCAAACTATTGATTTATAATAATTATGAAAAAAAGTTTTTTAATCGCCTGTTGCCTGGGAACCTCCATGTTCCTCTATTCCTGCGGCGGCGGCGGAAGTAAAGAATCGACTTCGGAATCAGAAGGAACTACCAAGACTGAGAGCGGTGTAAACGAAATCGGAGCTACGGGAGACGCGATAGACCTAAGCCAACCCTCGGATTCCAAGGGTGTGGGCCCGGTCACGAATTATGAGGTGAAGCCCTTTAACGCGGACCTGGCGGCCAAAGGAGAAATGCTGTTTACCAGCAAATGTGCCGTTTGCCATCGCCTGGACAGCAAGTTGATTGGTCCTCCGCTGGAAGGCGTAACCAAAAGACGTACGCCCGAGTGGATCATGAACATGGCATTGAACCCGCTGGAAATGCAGCAGAAAGACCCGATTGCCAAGGCGCTGCTTGATGAATACAAGACCCCGATGACGGACCTGGGACTATCCCAAGAAGATGCGGAAGCTATTTTTGAATATTTCCGCCAAGTGGATGGCGCTAAATAATAACGCTGACTATGAAAGCCCCGGGGTATTGGGGTTTAAAACTAAAAAGCCGGTAGATCAGATGTCTACCGGCTTTTTTTATGATTTGATAACGGGCGCTTTGCGCATCATCAGGCTTCGTCAAAATTCATGGGTGTCTGACGGTCTTCCAGCGTTACATACCGGATATTCGGATCGTAGGACACGCCCAGTTCATCCAGTACGTCCTGCGGCACGCCATCCCATACCGTGGCGGTATTGCCCTGATACCCGATATCCTCGATGCCGATCTTGCTGGTCCAGAAACCGCTGGCTACCAAGTTGCGGAAGTGATTGAAGAAAGTCACCCCACGCTGCATCTCGGGCTTGGCAATTTCCGGCCAGGCAATTTCGTCCAGTATTTCGGTCTGTTGGTTCTGCGCGCAATCCTTGAAGGATTTACCGAAGCGGTTCAGGCACTCCACATCCAGCCAACGGAGTCCGCCCCGGATGGGCGTCTGATGATTCGGCTGGTCTTTCACCGTAAACTCGATGAACTCGGGTACACCCGCCTCTTCGGCATTCCCCGAACGGTCATCGGCCGGTATGATCAGATTGGCAAGTACCGTGATGGTTGCCATTTCATGATCGGTAAAGAATTTCTCTTTCAGCAGGCGCGCATCGCGCTCTTTCTCGTTCGCCGGGCGTTGCGGATCCCCGTCCACGGCTTTATGATCGTGTCCGCCGTGCGCCCCTTTTTGATCCGCTTTCGGTTCGCAGCCGGCCAGTACAGCCCCTGCCGTCAGTGAGCCCAGGGTAAGTACTTTTAATGATTCTCGTCTATCCATCTTCCTTCGATTTTAGATATTCTGCTTTTTCAACTGGTCAACAATATACTCGGAGGTGCGCATGGAAAGCGCCAGAATGGTCCAGGTGGGGTTTTTATCCGCCTGCGACACAAAGGGTCCACCGTCCACCACAAACAGATTATTTACATCGTGTGCCTGACAATACTTGTTCAGCGCCGATCTTTTCGGATCGTCTCCCATCCGCACTGTACCCACTTCGTGAATAATCCGTCCCGGAGCCTCCAAACCGTAGTTGCTCTCCGGACCCGGTTTTGAGCCGGTCAGCTCCGCTCCCAGCGCATCCAGGATCTCTTCAAACGTATCCTGCATATGCTTGGCCTGATTGATCTCGTGCTCGGACCAGGTATAGTTAAAACGAAGTACCGGGATACCGAATTTGTCCACTACGTTGGGGTCGATCTCGCAGTAATTGTCTTCCCGCGCAATGCATTCGCCCCGGCCTGCAAAACCAATGAAGGCACCGTAAAAACGACGGTAGTCTTCTTTCAGCTCCACGCCGTATCCACCCCCGCCTTTGGGTTTCTTGGTACCGTTCGGACCGAACGCGCGTCCGTTGTAATTTTCGATACCCCATCCGAAGCCGTAGCTGGGCATTCCCATGCCACCGCCAACCTCAATGTGGTATCCGCGGGGGAAATTCAGTTTCTTGTTATCGAGCCACCAGGGCATGTACACGTGCAGGCCGCCGACGCCGTCTTCGTTGTAGCGCTTCCGGTCCAGCAACTGCGGAAGCAATCCGCCTCTGGACGCGCCGGTGGAATCGTGCAGGTACTTTCCTACGACCCCGCTGGAATTGGCCAGGCCATTCGGATGACGCGACGACTTGGAGTTCAACAGCAACCGGGCGGATTCGCAGGCGCTGGCCGCCAAAACCACCACCTTTGCCGACACCTGATATTCCTGGAAATTATTTACGTCCACGTAGGAAACGCCCGTGGCTTTGCCGTTCTCATCGGTCATGATCTCACGCGCCATGGCGCCGGTAAGCAGGGTCACCTTTCCTGTTCCAATTGCCGGGCGGATAAGCACCGGACCGGAAGAAAAGTTGGAATAGGTGGAACATCCCCGGTTACATTGGGAGCAGTAGTGACACGGTGCCCGGTCATTCAGCGGCCGGGTCAGGATGGAAAGCCGCGAAGGGATTACCGGAATATTGATTTTGTCACATGCCTTCTTGATCAGCAGTTCATGCGCCCTGGGCTTCGGCGGAGGAAGGAACAGCCCGTCGGGTTCGTTCTCCATTCCTTCTTTTGTACCGAAAACACCGATCAGTTTATCCACCCGATCGTAGTAGGGCGCCACATCCTCGTAGGAAATAGGCCAGTCTTCGCCTAAACCGTCGTAACTTTTGTGCTTGAAATCGCGTGGACCGAAGCGCAGGGAAATACGTCCCCAGTGGTTGGTCCGCCCACCCAGCATCCGCGAACGGAACCAGTCAAACTGGGTTCCCGCTACTCTGGTGTAGGGCTCCCCCTCTATTTCCCAGCCTCCGTAGGCAGCGTCAAACTCCCCGAACGGACGATAGGTATTCGCCCCCCTGCGTGGAGAATCATAAGGCCATCTAAACATATCGCCCTGGGCGGAATCGAAATCCGGACCAGCTTCCAGTACCAACACTTCGAGCCCGGCTTCCGAAAGAACTTTTGCAGCCATCCCCCCGCCAGCTCCCGAGCCAACGATACATGCATCAAAAACCTTTGGATTTTTCTTGATCTGAAGTTGTGCCATATTTAGGTTAAGTTTAATTCAGCCCGCAATGGCACCTGGCGGGCGCCATTTTGAACCCCTCAAGATAATTACTTTTTATTCTCCGGCCAAACAGAATAATTGCAGACCCCATCGGGCTCCCACACTAAAACGTTTAAGCAGGGAAATTTTGAACAAGATATGAAAATTTGAAATTAACTGTCTCAAAAAAGTGTAAGTTTAAAGGTCCTTATCACGTAAATTTTACAAACGCATGGAAGAAACCGGATGATCAGCGAAAGGAAACGGATTGCTTCGCAATTCCGGTCCGAAGGGCAGGGCGAAGCCAGCCGCATCCAGGGTGATAAAGAACGAGACTTGGCCGAGATCCAGTCGGAAGCCCGTCGCCAGGCAGAGATTATCCGGGGAAAGGCCGACTCAACCGCCACAGCCATATATGCGGAAGCATACAATAAAAATGCCCAGTCGAAAGCCTTTTACAGCTTTCTCCGCTCCACCGAAGCCCTAAAAAAATCGTTGGACGAAAACACAAGCATTATTCTTACGACCGACAACGAACTGTACCAGTTCCTGAAAGAATCGAACTGAGCATGGCGGAAGGTATCGACGGGGATCGAATGAAAAAAATGCATTTTGTGATCGTGGCATATTGACAATTCATTTACTAAGTGTATATTTGCACTCCCGTTCCGGGGAGCGGTTTCGTTCGGCAGTATTAATGCCTTCAAAACAAAGCCCTGGAAATGGAAAATGGTCCGGTAGTTCAGCTGGTTAGAATACATGCCTGTCACGCATGGGGTCGCGGGTTCGAGTCCCGTCCGGACCGCTTTTTAAGGAACAAGAAAATTGAAGCAGGTTGAAAAACCTGCTTTTTTTGTGTGCTGAGGGCGGTTTTTGGTTTAGAGGGGTTTGGGGTGGTTTACAAGAAAGAACCCCGAAAATTTGGATCGGGGGTGCTTTTTCTCTGCGCTGCCAGGCGCGATGTTTCCGAGTCCATCGCCCGCTGTTCAAATGAGCCGCCTACCAGAATCAGCGCCGGTCCCTTCCCCAGCTTTTTAAATGCAATGGTAGTTCCGTCTTTTGAGATCACTTTCTCCATAATTGGTTTAGTTTTAGTCGTCAGGCGTTTTAATCGTCAGAGAGGGCGACCACCTTCAGCTCCTTAAAAAGGTGCGGATTATCGCTCACCCGGAGTTCCATTCCGCTTTCAGTGGTTATGTTCTTGAGAAATACTTCTTTGCTGCGTACGTAAGGGTATTTTTCGTGGTAGGAATCATCCTTTATTCTGGGGTTGAAGTTTGAAAAGATGACCGGCCCCTGATAGTTAACCGGATGGTTGGAATCGGCAATATGCAGGTTTTCAATGACGATCCGCTCCGGCATGTAGGTGGTATAGCCGAAATCATGCTGGCCGGCGTTGGATGCGCCAATCAGGATGGGGCGGGCTGTCCTTCCTCCCAGCGGTATGAATGTGCAATTGCGGATGATGAATTCGCCTTGCCAGGTGCTGCCGTAGTCCGAACGCAAGTTAATGAGATTTCTTCCATTGATGGTGGAGTTCTCAACCAAAAAGGTTCCGGTGCCGATGGCGTTTATTCCCATATGTCCGAGCGTGGAATTGCGGATGGTGGCGTTGGCCACGCCCATGTGCGCGTCGAAGCGTGAGAAGCTGCAATGATCCAAAACCAGGTTTTTGCAGAAATTGGAGCCCATGATCCCCCAATAAACGGGGTCGTTGATGTCGTTGGTCTGGCTGCAGTGTTCAAACCGGATATTGATGGCCCGGTTAATCGATATGTCGTATGTTCCCATGGAGACGGTGACTCCTGCCGATCCGATGGTTTGATAGGTTTTATGGCCGGTCAGCACCGTATTCCGTATGGTAACGTTGGCGCAGTCGCTGAAATTAAGAAAACCGCCGTACGGCGCGCCGTGATCACCCTCCCCGGTAACGCGATGTTCCAGTCCCTCCAGCAGTACGTTGGAGCGCCGGATTCCGATTCCGCGGGCGTAATAGTTGTATTTGGACTCTTCCTGGTTGGCGATGGTAGTAAATGTTCCTCCCTTTATTGTTAAAGGCGCCTCGTCCAAGGGTATCGCGGTGACGTCTGTGATCTGATCGAAGTCCCAGATGATCGGCGCATTGGGATCCACGTGGCCGTTTTGATCGACCATAAAAATATCGGTTTGCGCATGTCCCTGATTCTGGTTCGGCCCGAACCGGATATATCGCCGTACTGCTGAATTGGTTACGGTAATCAAGCTGGGTCCCGGTAAAGGGATATCGATTTTCTTCTGATTTTTTTGGAGGGAAAGCAATCCTTCGGGAACGAAGGGACGCAGGTCGGAAGCCACCAGGAACACGTGCATTTTGCGGTTTTCGACCTGGGTATCGTCCAGAATGAATTTGGCGGATCCGAAATCAGTGTCGGTCCGGATGACCGCCGTACGGGCTTTTCCGCTGATATAGTAAGTAAATGCCGGGTCGGCCTTCACTGTTAGGCCTTCCTGGTTGGCGAGGGCATGGGTCGCGGCAATGGCGTCGATGTCGTCTGCTTTCCCGTCTCCTTTCGCGCCCAGATCACTGTACAGGATGTATCCTCTCTGTTTAAACCGGGCAAGGTCCTTTGTGGACACCTGGACCATCAAAGCGCCCGTTTCCGTTGTCTCCACCCTAGTTTCACCCTGATTAAGTTTAATCTCAAGGTTTCCGTGTGAGCCGGCAAGCTGTCCCTGAACATGATTCACCGCCAGGAATAACAGGATTAAAATAATAAGTCTTCGATTTCTCATTAGGTTAAAGATGATAAAAGTTTGACGGGATGAAAAACCGGACAAAAAATTACCGCGGCCCAGTCCGGATCGCGGTAACGTGTTCGGGGAAAATCCGTGGCCACTTCTTAGGCGTCCGGAATTTCAGGTTCCACCAGCTTTATCAATTTTTCCAGTGATTCCTGCCAGCCCAGGTAGCACATTTCCGGCGGGATCACGTCCGGAATTCCCACCTGTTCCACTTTCAACTCGGTTCCGCATGATACGGCGGTCAACGATACGGTGGTGGTCATTTCTGCAGGCAGATTCGGGTCGTCAAATTTATCGGTGTATTTGACAAATTCATTCGGCCGGATCTCCAGATAGGTGCCACCAAAGGAGTGTGCGTTTCCGGTGCTGAAATTAATAAAACTCATGTGGAACTTCCCTCCTGTCCGGAAATCCATCTCCTGCACGGTGCAGAGAAATCCGTAAGGGGGCAGCCAAAAGGCCTGCGCGACGGGATCGGAAAATGCTTTGAAAACTTTTTCGGGAGTTGCCTTGATCACCCGGTGTAAAGAAACTGAATTACTCATGATCGTAAAATTTGATTTTTGAATGTTTATTGTTCATATCCCAAAATTACGGTGAGCAAATCGCCGCCGGTAGCCGTAAAAGCGACAAAATCGGGGTGATATACGACTAAATACGGCTTAACCGGCCGATAGCACGGTCAAGGCTTCCGCGGGTGAGGAAACGAAATTAATCCGTTTTCCCTGGTTGCTTTCGCGGATAAAATCCTGCAGGCTTTTGCTGGGATATTTTTCGAAATCGCCTACAATGGCCAGGCGCATCCGGTAGTTCGAAAATTTCTGCAAAATGTCGCCGGCCAGTTTGGTTTTCAGATCGAAAAACGCCGGACTGACTGCATTTTCATGAAGGAAGACTCGCTCCGCATCCTGGTAGTAAACATTCCCTACCAGATCTACGCCGTCTTCCAGCTTATTGATAACCGGCTCATCGGAAACCAGTTCGGCGATCTTAATGCCGTTTACAGTATGGATTTTTATATTCATTCTTCTAAACCTTCTTATTGAATGCCAGCCAGGGGACTTACTCCAAAATGGCTTCAAAAATTCCAATAACCTCTACCTGGTTGAGCGCATCCTCTTCGAGGCGAATAGGCTGGTAGCCGGCATCGGTTGAACGCGGCAGCAACGTAATTGTTTGGTGACGCCATTCGTTTGTTTCAGAAAAGTGCTTACTGCTCTGATATTCTTTGACCGTGTAATGTGACCCGGTATCAGGATCCTGTAAATGGGTTAGCTTCACAAGCACGATTTTACCATTGCGGGAACCTCCGTTGTACCTCCGGAACAAGCAAATGGCACCGTTGCGAATGATCTTATTCATGGATTCTCCCACTACCTTACAGGCGAATAAGTCACGGGATGGCCGCACATGAGGGGGAGTAAGCACCCATTTATAGTCATCAGGCTGTTGGGGCGGGCTGAAATCTCCGGCGGCAGCGGTAAGATTATAAAAGGGAACACTGTTCACGTACGGAATCGTTGTAACCTCTTTTTCTTCAACTGAAATCGCAGGCATGCTGGGATCGGAGGAATAGGTTTGGATATGCCCGGCGAAATAGTCGCGAAGGTTTTCATCACAGGCATAAATATAGGTACCCCGTATGCCGCGAAGCATCAGCGTCTGATAGATATTGAGTATAAAGGCTTTCAGCTCGTCCGGGTCGGTAATGGATTGTTTTCCATTCTTGTCGTGGTAATTTTCCTTGCGGATGATAATCTCCCCCGTTTCCGGATCATAACCAATCTCCCTCCCGAAAATGATCCCGGTATAATTGATATCGTATCCCTGGGTTGTGTGAATGCAGCCCACTTCCTCCGTGGCGTTGGGAGAATTCAGCCAGTCATCGGAAACGCTATTCCAGCGCAACTCTGTTCCATTGATATGGATATCGAAAGCGGCTTTGTTTGTCTTGGATATCCAGGGCCAGGAGTACCCTGCTACGAGCCTGGCCAGTCCATAATCTCTCTCCTTTTCCTTTAACTGTCCGATCAGATCCCGTATGTCATGGAACAGTAAGACCTCGTAATTCTTACATGCTGGCCTTTCCTCCAATGAGAGTTTTCCATTCAGCAGCTTCTTTACGAAGTTCACGTAGCCGTTTCCTCCCAATACTCGGAACTGCGATTGAAGTTGCCCTGTTTTCGTATTGGGCTGCCGTTTTAGCGCTTCAAATGCCTCCCTCCGGACATCCGAAGGCTTGATCGATTGGTCTTCATCGTAAAAAAACACGGACTTTTTACTTCGCTGCAGGATCCAATCCAGTTCAGTGCAGGTGGCTTCATTCAGCCCCAGCTCGCTCGAAACCTTATCGAAGGCGCGATAGTATGTCCCAAGATTGACCCGTCGGCGTAACCGATGCGCTTCGTCGACCAGGACCAGGTCGTATTCCTTTCGGGTTATTTCCGAAGGTCCGATCACCATGTTCGCATGGAGGCCTTTGATATGCCTGAACACCTTCTTGATCGTTTTTCGAAAGGAAGACATGGGTATAACCAGGGCCATTTTCGGGTCTGGATACTTCTCCCTTAATTTTTTGACCGAGTCCAGAAAAAGCGGGTCTTCTCCATGAAAATCAGAAAAACTGAACTCTTCAATGGGTGTATGCATCAGTTTGAACAGGTACATGGCCAAGATCGTTTTGCCGGTACCTGCACCACCCTCCATGATTATATTGGAATAACCCTCTTCGAGGATCGCGTTGATTATCAACATGATCCCCCGCTTTTGCTCGCTGCTGAGCGTTTTATAGGGAGAATATTTGAATAAGTCTGAATTATCGATATGAGCGAGTGAATGCTTGGCTACCCCAAGAGCGCGGAGCCGGTCCCAGATCGAACCGAACATCCGGCTGTAAATTTCTTCCTTCTGATAATAATTGTGATAGGCCAGGCCCAGGTTGGCGTTCAGCAACTTATAGGTTCCGTCCCCCGAAAGGTATTTGATCAGATTTGCTTCCAGGTCGAGCGTTGCCGATTTATTGAATTTATCGCTGTGGATCAGGTACGCGGAGGAAAGCTTTTTCCGTTCGGAATTTCTTAGGTGGCTGCTTAGTCTGGAAACAGCATTGGTGGTTTCGCCTACATAGGCTTCGCAGATTGTTCCGTCGTTGAGAATGTATACAACCGGCCATAGCTTTTCGGCATAGTCGAGTCCAGCTAAGTGGTCAGGTAGTTGATCGTCGAAATTAAATCTGCTGACCGTGAATTGGCCTGATTCACTCATAATTCAGTATACTTCCTGGCATTCCCTTTCGCTTTGTCCACCGGATACTTTTCACTGTTTCTTGCAATTTTCTCAGCCACAATCTGTCCGATGTCCAGTTCATATTTTGCGGCTAATTGGATCGCATAGGCGAACACATCCGCCAGTTCGTCCTTTATCTTTTCGGGATCCGCATCTTCTGGCTTTTTCCAGAGAAAAAGTTCATTCAATTCCGCCGCTTCGATACTCAACGCCAGCGCAAGGTCTTTGGGGTTATGAAATTGTTCCCAATCCCGCTCCTTCGCAAATTGCTGGAGTTTTTCTTTCAGGATTTGCCAGTCATTCATGGTTATCGTTTGGGCTGTTCGGTCTTTAAATATAAGAAGGAAACGGCAGAATAGCTACCCGTTGTCTATAAACCCGGGATACAGGGTCATGCCGCCGTCGATGTAAATGGTGGTCCCAGTGATGTAGTCGCTTTCGTCGGAAGCCAGCCAGACGGCCAATTTTCCAACGTCTTCGGGTTGGCCGATGCGTCCGTAGGGGATCAGTTTCAGCAGTTCGGCTTTCTTTTGCTCGTCCTTCCAGACTTCGTCGTTGATATCAGTGGCGATGGCACCGGGGGAAATGCCATTTACCCGGATCTTTTGCGGGGCGACCTCCAGGGCCAATGATTTCATAAGCATCAGAATTCCGCCCTTTGCCGATGCGTAATTCACGTGGCCTGCCCAGGGAATGATGTCGTGGACCGAGCTAATGAAAATGATGTTCCCGATAGCTCCGGTGTGGTCACCGGGGTGTTCCTTGGAACGGAAGTGCTTGATTGCCTCCCGGGCACACAGGAACTGGCCGGTTAAATTCGTGGAAATCACGCTGTCCCATTGTTCCAGGGTCATTTCTGAAAATGCGCTGTCGCGCTGGATGCCGGCGTTGTTGATCAGTACATCCAGCGAACCGAACTCGGAAATGGCTTTTTTAAACAGCGCCTCCACTTCGTCCTCCTTGCCTACATCCGCCTGGTGGATAAGGCCCCGGCCGCCGCCTTCGACAACCTGCTGCAGGGTATGGTTGGCGCCGTCTTCGTCCTTATAATAGTTTATGACGACATTGGCGCCCTGCTGCCCGAAAGCGATCGCAATAGCCTGACCTATGCCCGAACTGGCGCCGGTAATCAGGATCGTTTTTGTGTTTGTCTTCGCTGGCATAATGAATCCCCTGCTAAAACCCGGCCATAACCGGAACAATTACTTCGTCTGCCTGCACGCTGAACCGGTAAAGCCCTGCCTTGGGGTCCCATTTTTTATTTACCGGAACAATCCGGGTTCTCCGGGGAGTTACCTGCTGCTGGTTGTAATGCACGTGATATACATAATAGAGCCGGCCGTCCAGGCCTTCAAAGAAGTCGCCGTGGCCGGAGCCGTTTTCATTTACAATAGAGCGATGTAAAATGGGATTTTCCTTTTGCTTCTTCCAGGGACCGTAGGGAGAATCGGCCACCGCATAACCCATCGAATAATCGATGTTTTCGAAATGATTGGCCGAATAAAATAGGTAGTATTTACCCTTCAGCTTCATTACCGTAGGCCCTTCCATGATCGGTACCGACTTATAGGCCGGCGTCGCTTCCCAGGGCTCGGTCTGATCGAAGCATTTTTTCAATGTTTCGGGTTTGATGCGCCCCTTTTCCAGGTCGAACTCAGCCACCCACAGGTAATTGCCGTTATCGAAACGGACATGGTAAAGGTAAAACCGTCCGTCGTCGTCCTTGAAAACATAGGAATCGATATTTTTCTCAGAAGGATCGATAGGGCCTACCGTTTCCTGCGTATAAGGGCCCAGCAGAGACGGTGAAGTGGCCAGCACGGTTTGTTCATTTGCCGTATAGGTCAGGTAATAGGTGTCCTTTTCCCTGAAAAGTTGCGGCGCCCAAAACCCTTTTGTGCCGAAGGTCTGGGCGCCCTGAGTCAAGATCATTTGCTCTTTGGAGCCGGCTGGAGTACTCCAGGTTTTGAGATCACGAGATTCCAGCACCGAAAAGCCGTTTACACCTCCCGGCATTCCGCGGGTTCCGGTCAGGTAATAGGTGCCCTCGTGGACAAAGATGGTGGGGTCAGCAAAAAATAGCTCCTGCCGGTCCTGGGCGGGAGATTGAAGAGCACTCAGAGAGAGGGCGATACTACAAATGATCCATCTCATAAATAAAAGTATTATAGCAGTTGAACAATCTGGATGTTATTTCCACAGGTATCGTCGAAGACAGCGATCTTCACCGTACCCATTTCGGTCGGTTCCACGCTGAACTCCAACCCCAGTTCCCGAAGCCGGTCGAATTCTGCCTGCACGTCGTCTACATTGAACTGAGTATATGGAATACCGGCCTCAAAGAGCGCTTTCTGATACACTTTGGCCGGTTCGAAATTTTGCGGGGAGGGCTCCAGCAAAATTTCCGTTCCTTCCTGTTCCTCCTTACTCACAACCGTTAACCAGCGGTTCCGCTCGTCCAGCGGCACGTCGTGCTTTTTGATAAAACCCAGTTTATCGGTGTAAAATGCCAAAGCCTTGCTTTGATCCTGCACCGGAATACCAATTACTTTAACTTTCATTGTTTTAAAATTTTATTGGCAGCAAGTTCCGGATCCAGGTGCCGACTGACTTTGCGAAAATTGCTTTTTTTGAAATTCAAGCGGTGAAAACCCTGTTCTGCTTCGAAAAAGCGTACTGAAGGAGCTCGGCGTATCGAACCCCACCCGGTAGCAGGTGGCCGCAACGGACACGCCCGCTTTTAAATACCGTTTCGATTCTTCAATCCGTTTCATTGTTAGATACTGTTTCGGCGTAAGCCCGTAGTACTTTTTGAAAAGCCGGAGAAAATGAAACTTGGAGGTAAAATGGCGGCTCGAAAGGGTCTCAAGGCTGCATGCCGCCGCGAAATTATTCAGGATAAAGTTCCGCGCGGCAATTACCGTGGCAATCTGCCGATCGTTCGAATAGCAGACGCGTTTGATCCGTTCTATTTCCCGCTTATACAGATTCATAACCGTTCCGGCCTTTAAAATAGAAAATCGTACGGAATTCCAAGGCCTTCTCAAAAAACCCGGCAATCCCATGGATGTTCTAAAAATTATTTATCTTTGTAACTAAAATATTTAATAACTAAAATAAATGGGTGCCGAAACGATCAGACGAATCCGAAAATTAAACCAGGCATACGCCTACACCGCATTGCAATTGCATGAATTCATCGGACGGGCAGCCGGGTTTTCAGGAACCGATCATAAATACCTTGGCTTTCTGATTCAGCAGGGTCCGATGACCGCCGGCGAACTTGCCCGGCTCACCGGACTGACTACGGGGGCGGTCACCGGATTGATCGACCGTTTTGAGAAAAGGAAACTGGTAAAGCGGCAGCTGGCCGAAGGCGACCGCAGGAAGGTGATCGTTGTGCCTCATATAGACCGCATTATGACCCTGTTGGAACCGTTTTATAAAGATTTCCGGCGCCGGTCCGAAGATCTGATTGCTTCCTTCTCTGAAAAAGAGCTGAAAGTCGTTGAAACTTACCTGACAGGAAGCATTGAGGTGATGAATACCACCTTAAGTGAAATCCGAAAAAAATGAAAGCACACACCGAATCCGATCCACAGGACGTATTGTGTTTCCACGAAATCGGTAGCAGGTCCCGCTTGCTGGTTGGCGGAAAAGGAGCCAATCTGGCCGAACTTTCCCGCATCAAAGGGATCCGTGTGCCGGACGGTTTCTGCGTTTCGACCAATGCGTTTTCACGGGTGGTCGGGCAGCATCCTGCCGTAAGACCGCTGCTCAGCCGGCTGTCCATGCTGAAAGCGGACGAAAAGGAAACCATCCGCAGCCTTAGCCGGGAAATCCGCAAAAAGATCCGGGCCATTGTGCTTCCCGAAGACCTAAGAAATGCCGTTTGCAGGCAGCTTTCCGCCATGGGGAAAGAAAATGCGTATGCGGTGCGATCCAGCGCGACGGCCGAAGACCTGCCCGAGGCATCCTTTGCCGGGCAGCAGGAGAGTTACCTGAATATATCGGGAACCGAAGCTGTTCTTTCGCACGTGCGCGAATGCTGGGCATCGCTGTTTACCGACCGGGCTGTCATGTACCGTCTGCAGAACGGCCTGGGGGACCGGCCCGTGCAGATGGCGGTGGTGGTTCAGGAAATGGTGTATCCCCGGGCTGCAGGTGTCTTGTTCACGGCCGACCCCCTTTCCGGAAACCGCAGGGCCGCATCGATTGACGCGGGATCCGGACTGGGCGATGTACTGGTTTCCGGCAAGACAAACCCGGACAACTACCGCGTGGAAGGCGACGTAATTATCCGCAGGCCAGCCGCCGGATCCGGACCGTCGGAAGGCCCGGTGCTGCGTGATGAAGAGATCCGGACGCTCGTCCGTCTCGGCCGGAAAATCGAAACCCATTTCGGACAACCCCAGGATATTGAATGGTGCCTGAAGGAGGGCGAGTTCTATTTTGTACAAAGCCGGCCTATAACCACTTTATTTCCCATTCCGGAAGCCGAGGACCAAAACGATCACGTGTATGTCTCGGTGGGCCACCAGCAAATGATGACCGATGCCATTAAACCGCTGGGTATCTCCTTTTGGCAAATGACCGCCTTAAGACCTTTTTCACAAGCAGGCGGCCGGCTGTTCATTGATGTTAGCCCCATGCTTGCCAGCAAGGAGGGGCGGGAAATGATTCTAAACGGCCTGGGGAAATCCGATCCCTTGATCAAGGACGCGCTCCATCAGGTCCTCGCCCGGAAGGGAATTCCAGAGGCAAGGGCCGAACAACATACTGGCCAGCTCCCGCCTTTCAACCGGCAGACCGAATGCGATCCTGCAATTGTCCCCGAACTGATCGCCCGCGGGGAAAAAGCGATCAGCTCGTTACGCCAGACTATAGCAAGCCATACCGGAGTTGGGCTGTTCGATTTCATTGAAGAAAACATGCAGCACCTGCGGAACCTGCTGTCTGACCCCCAAAGTCTTTCGGTAATCACAACGGGAATCAATGTGTCCACCTGGATTAACGACCAGATCGCCGAGTGGTTGGGTGAAAAAAATGTGGCCGATACGCTTTCCCAGTCCGCCCCCAACAACATTACCTCAGAAATGGGCCGGGCCCTTCTGGATGTCGCGGACGCGATCCGTCCTTACCCGGAAATAATTGCCTACCTGGAAACTGTTCCGGTGGATGCATCCGGAGGGCAGGCTCCCGCATTTCCCGATGAGCTGCTGCAATTTCAGGGTGGGAAGGTTGTGCACCAAGCCGTTCTCGCTTATCTTGAAAAATACGGGATGCGCTGCGCCGGTGAAATTGATATTACCCGCACCCGCTGGAGTGAACACCCGTCGATTCTGATTCCGTTGCTGCTCAGCAACCTCAAAAACTTCCCGCCCAATGCCGGGCGGGAAAAATTCGAGCAAGGGCTTCGCAATGCCGAGGTCAAGGAGCGGGAGCTGTTGGCCCGTCTGAAGTCTCTTCCAGGCGGTCTGCAGAAAGCCCGCGAAACCAGCCGGATGATCCGACTTCTCCGAAATCTCATCGGTTACCGCGAATACCCGAAGTACGTCATGGTAAACCATTTTTACATTTACAAACAGGCGCTGATGAAGGAAGCCGATGGGCTCCTCCAATCCGGACTCATCCGGGACCGAGAAGATGTGTTTTACCTTACCTTTGAAGAATTCCGCCAGGCTGTGGCGACTCACCGGCTGGAATATCCACTGATCAGCCGCCGGAAAGCGGAACATGCCCGCTACTTGAAACTAACACCGCCTCGGGTAATCGCATCCGATGGGGAAATCATAAACGGCGAATACACGCAAAAAAGCCTTCCTCCTGCTGCGCTTCCGGGCATTCCGGTCTCTTCCGGCCTCGCCGAGGGGCGGGCGCGGGTTCTCCATCACATGGCCGAAGCTGACCTGGAAGCAGGGGACATCCTGGTCACTTCTTTCACCGACCCCAGTTGGACACCCGCCTTCCTTTCCATCAAGGGGCTAGTTACCGAGGTAGGCGGATTGATGACCCATGGAGCGGTGGTGGCACGCGAATACGGCCTGCCAGCCGTGGTGGGTGTGGCCAATGCCACCCGGTTAATAAAGGATGGACAACGAATCCGGGTACACGGAACGGAAGGTTACGTCGAAATTTTAGGGTACAAGGCAGAAGGTAGAACCTAGCTTTGAAAAAGCTGCGGAGAATCTTCCAAATGGAACTATCTCCGCAGCTGTTCGCAAGCCCTTATGTTATTTGTTTGTGAACACGCGGGCTTTCAGCTGTTTATCCTCGTCGTCCGTGTCCTGCAGACCGGATACCCAGACCGTATAGATCTTCCCTTTCACCAACTCAAACTCGTTTACGGTTAGCAACGTATCGGCTGCTTCCGCGTCTAGGATACTAAGGGAGATTTCCGCTGCATCCACTTCCTTAAAGGCACTAGCGCTTTTGTAGGCGATGTTTTCGGCCAATATGGTATCGCCGCTGACCAGGTTCAGCTTGGCCGCGTCGGGGGACAGGTGAATGAACCTGATTTTTGCCTTGTCAGACTTGGGCGCCGTTAAATCGTCGGTGATCTGGACCAATTCAAACGTTTCGCCGTCTTTTGAATTGCTGGCCAGAATGGAGTAGTTTTTATCCTTTTCGGTTTTGAACGATTTCTTGACAAGCGATTTGTCATCCTTTCCTTTAAGTTCGAAGGCACTGTCGCCAACCTCGACGCTGGTATATTTCAGGCTGTCGCCATAACCAATCAGCTTGCTGTTCATTTTTTCCGATCCGACGTAGAAATTGACCGAGTCAGTTCCGAATGCCGCATTCAACAGGGCCACCTTACCCGATCCTGCCGGAGGGTTCGGTCCGTCGTTATCATCCTTTTCACAAGCAACCGTGAATGCCAGGACAGCAACCATGGAGGTTAAAAGCAATGTTCCCGGTGTCTTTTTCATTTTAATCTTCATAGTGATCTGAAATTTTTGGGTTTATATTTTTCAATTCCCTAACCCAAACACAGAAGCGATCGGGAACGCTACAATCCGGCCTGAAGTAATGGAAAAAACCAAAAATCACACGCCGGGTGTAGCGTTTTGGCTGGAAAAGGGGTTTCTGCCGATAAAAGCTAACCGTCGGAAGAAATTGAGTACTGATACGGATCTGATCGAAGTGCTGTCGGGGAATCGGCAACACATCGGAGATAAACTGCGGGAACGCATATACAAACACTATTGGGGTTACCTGATGGGCGTTGCGTTACGGTATGTTTCCGACCGTGATACAGCGGGTATGGTGGTGAATGACAGCTTCATGAAGATTTTTTCAAACCTCGACACCTTCGAATGTACCGACAGGAAGAATTTTAACAAGGTATTGAAAGGCTGGATGGCAAAAATCACCGCGCGGACTGCGCTGAACGAACTGCGTAGCCGAAAAGCACGCTCCTTCCAGGAGCCCTTGACCGAGGATGCCGAATGGCAGTGCCCGGTGATGCTGGAGGACAGCCTGCATGTGGAAAATGTATGGACCCTGATCAACAACCTCCGGCCGAACTACCGGAAAGTATTCACGCTATACGAGGTGGAAGGCTTCAGTCACGACGAAATAGCTGAAATGATGGGAA
The DNA here is from genome assembly GCA_029268045.1 of Anseongella ginsenosidimutans. Classification (GTDB taxonomy): domain Bacteria; phylum Bacteroidota; class Bacteroidia; order Sphingobacteriales; family Sphingobacteriaceae; genus Anseongella; species Anseongella ginsenosidimutans_A. Next base: position 5,834 of record JAJUHF010000002.1, on the reverse strand, counting down.
TAACACCAAGTTCCAGCCGGGTTTACCTGGCCAGGGCGAAAGAGAAACTCAAGATGTTATACCAGCACTTAATGGTATAGATATGGATAGCGAAGAAAACAGGCTGATTGAGGAAATCAAAGCGGGCCTTTCCAATTTTGAGATCCCGTACGAAGAAGGGAATTGGGAAAATTTCCAGAAGACGTACGGAGGGCAATTGAATCGAATAGGGCGAAAGCGGCGTAAAATGCCGGCGGTGGTCTTATGGCGATACATCGCAGCGACAGCAGCCGTCCTGATCGGGGTGCTGGTGTACGTTCAATGGCCCCGGCTCGAAAAGGACCGCATACAGAGGGAACCGATTACAGAACAGGCATCGATACCGAGCGGGAATGAAGAATTAAATCCTATCCCCGCGGTGGAAGACAGCGGGCTGCAGCCGGCGCCGGTTCGCCAGGCCCCTGCGAATGCCCGGCCGGTCCAATCGGTGCTGACCTCGATTCACCGGGTAAAATCCACGCCGCCGGTCACAAAATTGAATGAAGAGGTTCCCGCGCCAAGCGGGCCGGCTCCAACGATTCCGGAAAAAAGCGTTGAGGAGGCAACCGCCCGGATCGAGCCGCCGGAGGAATACGAGCCCGCTTCGGGCCGATGGAAGTTCGGCATTGAATTGAATTCGACCCTTACGACCGACAGGCCCGGGATCGCCGCAGGCATATTGACCCAGTTTGAGGTATCGGATCAAATCAAACTGGCTGCCGGGCTGACCTATTCGCGCATCGCAGCTTCACACGATATCGATCCGGTGCAGTTATCGTACGACACCAGAATGGTGGGCGGGGAATCGGTGATCAGGGCGATCGATATTCCGCTCACCCTGGTATATGAGCCAACCGACGGCTGGTTTGCTTCGGTCGGGGTTTCGGCCCTGGCCGTGCTGGATGAAGACAAAAGCTATCGGATGGAATCGGAAGTCCTGCAGGAAACCGTCATGATAGACCGCGAAAGCGGCGCCTCGGTGGCTGTATTTGAAGTAGTGACGGACCAATACAGCAGACCCGGTGTGGATACCGACTTTGAGGGACGGAGTAATCTGGGATACCTGAACCTTTCCATCGGCCGAAAACAACGGCTGAACAAACGCACCGACCTGCTGTTTGAGCCGTTCATTAAAATACCCATGGGGGGACTTCAGCGTCGCGATGTAAACATGCTCACTTCAGGTCTTAAAATCAAAGTGCTATTTTAAACACCCATATCATGAAAAGTCAATTTACATTCAGATTATTCGGATTGGCAATCGCAGCAAGCATGCTGCTCCTTGCCGGCTGCGAGAAGGAGGAGAATCGCCCCGATCGCGAAAAGCCGTTCTTGCTGGAAGCAAACCTGCTGTTGGGTAATGACCTTTTTGCCCATACGCTGGGAGAACGGAACTCGGAAAACGCCTTCGAAATCCTCGAAATCGTGCGGACCGGCGACGAATTGGAGGTTACCGTGAAAGGCACCGATGAAGCCGGGTCATTTCAGTTTATCTGGGATGGACGGGTGCAGGAATCCTATCCCATGGGAATCCGCTTGATCATGGTGTACCACGGGGCTCAGGACGCCTTTGATCCGGAGAAAGAAGCGACGGTGGCCGTAAACCTCCAGAAGATAATCGGAGAACGGAATCATATCGGCGACTATCATTTCTACCTGGTCAACGGATCGCAGATCCAGACGGTTACGCTGAACCCCGATGGAACCATATCAAGCGAAGATGAGTAGGGTGCGGTGATCCCCAAGTCGCCGCCCCTACCTGACCGGCCACCGGTAAACCCGGTATGCCGCATCCCAGAACATGTATTCCAGCCTGCTGGAGTTCTGAAAGGCTTCAAGCATCCGCTTTTGGAGATGGGGGGTGGTGTTTTCAGCCAGGCTGTCGCAATAGGCTTTCGCTTTGACAACGCCCGCGGCGAAATCTTCGCCCGCATAGGTATCGATCCAGGATTGATACGGGTTATTCTCTGCGGGCTGTTGCCGGTAAATGTAATCTCCCACTTCTTTATAGATCCAGAAGCAGGGTAGCACCGCGGCCGCAGCCACTTCAATGGGTTCGAACGCGACGCAGCTTTTAAGATAATGCACGTAGTGATGGCATACGGGCTCCAGCTCGTCCGCTGGAGAGGGCGTTAATTCAAATTCCTTGAAATAGCTTTTGTGGAGTGCGCTTTCTACGATCAGCGCGTGCTTGCCGAATTCAAAAAAGTCGAGCGCCATTTGGTTGTCTGCGGCTTTCGATCCGAGGGCGGCCAGGGCGCGGCCGTAGTCGGCCAGATACAGCGCGTCCTGCAGCATGTAAAATTGAAATTTTTCCTTCGGAAGAGTGCCCTTACTCAGCTCTTCTATAAAAGGCATCTCCAGGATCTGCTGGTAGAGTGGCTCAATGCTTTCCCAGGCTTGGTGTGTCCATTTCATCATTTTATTGTTTTATTTTTAGTTTTTCCGGGTTAAAAAAATGGTTTAACGGACCGCTTCCCTTTCCTATTTGCAGGTCTTTGCCGCCTATAATCGCCTGATGCACATAATCCAGCGCTCGGCCGGTAGCCTCGGCCAGCGGAAAACCGCGTGCCAGAAAAGACGCGATCGCAGACGAAAGCGTGCAACCCGATCCGTGCGTATTTCTGGTTTCAATCCGTTGATGGTTGTAATAAATCGGGTCTTGCCCTTTTTGCACCAGAATGCTGGTCAGCGTATCCCCTTTCAGGTGTCCGCCCTTTAACAGCACCCCGCTTGCTCCCAGGTTCAGCAGCGGCTCCATGGCCTCCTCCATGCCGCGAAGCGTGTCCACCCTGTTTCCCACCAGCACGGAAATTTCATCCAGATTGGGGGTAATGAGATCCGCTGGCGGAAAAAGACGATTGACAATGGCTTCAATGGTATCTTCGTCAATCAGGCGATGTCCGCTGGTGGAAACCATGACCGGATCAAAGACTACCTTTCCCCGGTAATCTTTCAATGCATCCGCGATGACCTCCACCAGCTCTTTGTGATGGACCATCCCTATTTTGATGCTGTCGGGGTAGGTGTCTTCAAAAATGCAGTCGAGTTGTTCTTTCACGGCTTCGACCGGAATGGGAAAAATATTCTTGACACCTTGCGTGTTTTGAACCGGCAAGGCCGTCAGTACATTCATGGCGAAACATCCCAGCGCGGAAATGGCTTTGGTGTCGGCTTGGATCCCGGCGCCGCCGCTGCCATCGAATCCGGCAATGCTGAGCACCGTGGGGACCTGTATGGGCGCAGTGGTATTCATAATTACCCGTTTTTTATTCGTGATTGCATGTCGTTTTCCAGCATCGCTTCAGCTTTTCAGCAGCTTGCCTGGGGTTGAGGCTGCCGCAAACGGCCGACACCACGGCAATACTATGGGCACCGGCCTCAAAAATCGCTTTCGCGTTCTGTTCATTGATACCGCCGATTGCTATCAGGGGGTAGCCGGTCATGTCCCGGACTTTCCGGAGGCCCTGCAATCCCCATTCCGTGATGGTATCGGTCTTGGTGGGCGTACTGTAAATGGGACTAACTCCCAGGTGATGAACGTATTGCATTTCCGGATCCTGGAACTGGGTAATCACTTCCAGCGACCAGCCGATCTTCAGGCGGTGCCCGAATTGGGAATTGATTGCACTTGGCGGGATATCGGACCGGCCCACGTGCACTCCCCAGGCTTCGACTTTCGCGGCAACCTCCGGAAAATCATTTACAATGAGCGGGACCCCGAAATCATCCGTAAGTTCCTTTAACCGCGCCGCCCGATGCAGCAGTTCAGCAGTGCTCAGCGTTTTCTCGCGAAGCTGGATAATGTCAACGCCGCCCTGAAGAGCGCAGCGGGCCACATCCAGCCAGGAATGGTGCCGGCATGCGCTTTCCGAAAGCACGAGATAGACCGGGTAGGGAAATTCAGGATGCAATGACATCGGTTTCCAGTTTCAGGTGAGTATCCAGCGTTTCCTGATCCAGATTATACAGACAGTCGTACAGATGGAGCTGAAGCGTACCCGGACCGTCCGACTTCCCGGCCGCCAGCTGGCCGGCCAGACTGGTTACCGCAACCCCCGAAACCGCTTCTTCAAAGGCGTTCTGCCCCAGTCCGATGAAAGCGCCGATGAGGGCGGATGAAGTACAGCCCAGCCCGGTGACTTTCTGCATGAGCGGATCGCCGTTTGCCACCCGGGCGATGCGATCGCCCGATACGATGTAATCAATTTCTCCCGAAACGCATACAATGGATCCGTACCGGCGGTTTAGCTCCCGGGCCGCGTTCAGGGCGGCGTCACTTGATTCCGTGCTATCCACTCCTTTTCCGCCGGCTCGGCCGAAATTGTCCAAGGCCAGGATTTCGGAGGCATTTCCCCGGATGACCGTGGGATTTAAATGAAGCAGTCGCTTCAGCGCCTGGTTGCGCAGGCCCGAAATGCCGGCGCCTACCGGATCCAGTACCCAGGGCTTTTTATGTTCCCGGGCGAGTTCCGCGGCTTGAAGCATTCCCTCAATCCAATAGGGACTTAATGTCCCGATATTGATCACGACAGCACTTGCAAGCGGCACCACGTCGTTCAATTCTTCTTTCGCATGCACCATTACGGGCGATGCGCCCACAGCAAGCAGGGCGTTCGCCGTGTTGTTCATGACCACGTAATTGGTAATGTTCTGAACCAAGGGCACTGCACTGCGCAGCTCCTTCAAATACCGATAAATTGAGATTTCCATGTTCTTTGTCTTCAATGAAACATGGCTTTTAGGAGAGCATACGGACAATGCGTCCGCAGAAAAGATTGGATGCTTTTCCCTACGCCGGTATAAACCGAATCAGGTTCAAAGGGTCTTTCTCAATTCCTTTTCAGAATACCCCTAAAGCCGAATCAAAGGTAGCCTATTTCTTTTGGAAAGCCAAACGAAGGTCTTCCTTCAGGCTTTTCGTCCGCTTTCGGGGCCTTTGAAATATACGTTGACTTTGCGGACGCCGTAGGTGCCGTCGCGTTTTTTAATGGGACGTTTTTCGCTTCGCAGCTTTCCCTTGATTACCTGTTCATTTAAATACTTGGAGAGTTCGTCGCTGGAATAATATCGCTTTTGCAGCACGCAATATTGTTGTATCTCCCACAAATAGATCGGTTCATCATCCTTGAAGATGGGTGCATTCACCAGGGTATGGGCAATGTAATGGGACGCTTTCCGACTGTCTCTCGTTGCTTGAAAATATTCCTGCATCTCCCGCTCAGTCACCATAAATCTTTTCAGCGCGGGCGCATTCTGGACTTCCTCGCTGATGTCCTTATCCAGGTCGAAGATGTCTTCCGGCTTCAATTTGAATTTTCTGGCAATCCGGCGGGCCATCTCATAAGTCAGTTTCTTGTTGCCATTCAGGATGGCGTAAAGATGGCTAACCGATATTCCGACAAATTCAGCGAATCCGACGATCTCAAGGCCTGTAATTTGGACGATCCATTTTATCCGTTTGCGGAGCGCCTCTTCGTAGGCAGGATCCTTTCGTGTCGCCATCTCACGAAAGGACAAGAATTTTTACGCTATAAATTATTCATTTTTCTTGCAAAGCCGCCGACCGATTGCTATCTTTGGATACAGGCTTGGTTTGAAGTGGATAATTGAAGTTACCAATCATAAATATCCTACTAACATGAACCCGTACCGACACACTGTACCGACCTAGACCGCAATGTTTTCACGTCCGGACCACTTGCAGGATCATTCTATCGAATTGCCGCGCCGCGCCCTATTCCTTTGAGGTCAGAAGGACCCGGGCACGCGGTGAGAGCGGAAAATTTATTCCATATTTTATTCGAGGGTATGTT
>JAJUHF010000001.1 GCA_029268045.1 Anseongella ginsenosidimutans | reverse complement strand
GTCCTGGTGAGTTAGCGGCCGTCCAGAAGGTTCCCAAAGCCGCCCAGAATGCTTCCTTCTTCTTTCCGGCCCCAGCCACTTTTGGCGTATTCCAACACGCGGTTGGCCAGGCGGCTAATGGGCAGGGACTGGATCCAGACGCGTCCCGGACCACGGAGGGTGGCAAAGAACAGGCCTTCTCCACCGAAGATGGTATTCCGGATTCCTCCCACAAATTGGATATCAAAATCGATCGAAGGGGTATAGGCCACGACACAACCCGTATCCACCTTAAGCAGTTCACCTACCTGCAGGTCCTTCTGAAATACGTAGCCGCCTGAGTGGACAAAGGCGATCCCGTCCCCTTCCACCTTCTGCATAATAAACCCTTCCCCGCCAAAAAGACCGGTTCCCAGTTTGCGTTGAAATTCAATCCCAACCGAAATTCCTTTGGCCGCGCACAGGAATGCATCCTTTTGGCAAATGATCTTTCCTCCCAGAACGGCCAGGTCCAGGGGGATGATTTTTCCGGAATACGGTGCCGCGAAAGAGACCCGCCTTTTGCCCCGCCCTTCGTTGGTAAATACGGTCATGAAAAGACTCTCCCCGGTCAGCAGCCGTTTACCGGCGGAAACGAGTTTTCCCAGAAAGCCGCTTTGCTGCGCGGAACCGTCTCCGAAAATGGTCTGCATCCGGATTTGGTCGTCCATCATCAGGAAACTTCCCGATTCCGCTACCACGCTTTCCTGCGGATCGAGCTCAATTTCCACCAGCTGCATTTCTTCCCCGTGAATGTGATAGTCTATTTCGTGGCTGGATCTCATCGTGGTCTGATTATTGAATGAAAATACTAAATTAGCATAAAACTTTTCGAAATGAGCAATCCCCGTCGTAATGTCCGCATTTTCGTGGGCTTGGTTTTCCTGGCCGCCGTTGCCACAGGAATTTATTATGTTTTCCTGTATAAGCCTGAAAAGAAAGCAGGCATTCTATTGGAGCACAGTGGACAGTCCTTTAAGAAAGAAGGAGAACTGACTTTTATTGATGGAGAATCGGGGAACGAGATCGTTACCATCGATATCGAAAAAGCCGAAACCGCCGAGGAGCAGGAGATTGGATTGATGTACCGGCGGAATATGGAAGAAAGCCAGGGCATGCTGTTCATCGGAAAGGAAGAAGAAGAAAAAGGCTTCTGGATGAAAAATACCTACATCGCCCTGGACATCATCTATGTCAACGCGGCCAGGGAGATCGTTTCCATCGGGAAATACGCCAAGCCGCATTCCACGGAAAGCATCCGGTCGGGCGCACCTGCGCAGTACGTGGTGGAGGTAGTGGCCGGATTCTGTGATAAATACGGAATTGGGGTCGGGGATAAGATCAGTTTTTAAATTCCAGTAAATAGCTGGTTTTCAGATTGATCCGGTCAAAATGGACGGTGCCGGTGGCTGCGTTCACTTCCGCCGAGCCGGACATTTCACTCAGGTACAGCCGTACCCGGTAGCGGTTTGTTTCCCTTTCCATTGACGCTTCCGCGGGATCGATTGTCAGGCGGTGTTCACCGCGGCCAGCATGCCGGTTTACCAGATCCGGCAGCAAGCTCTTCAGCTCAAAATGCAGGCTGTCGGTATCGTCGATCGTTAACGTAATCCGCAGGTCATCCCGGGAGAAGGTTTCCTCGATCACGTGTTCACCCGCCTGCATGCGACGCGTACCCCGGAACGATTGCTCCGAAGATGGCGTACTGATCAGGTAATCGAATCCATTGGCCGGAAGCACATGCGATCCAGGTAAGCCGATCGTGAAATGATGGCTGTTTGATGTCTTCCCAAACCGGCTATTCCCGTAGGCCGGCGAGGTGCCTATGCCGGTCAGCAAGCTGTCGGCAAATTCCCGGGAGTATAGATTTGCTCCCGCCGGTCGTTGGGGAACCGATCTGAAATGCGCTCCAAATGGTTCCCGGCCATACGTTCTATACAGGTAGTTGACAATGGAGGTCAGTTCCCGGCGGTCCTCCAAGGGGAGCTCCGTGGTGGCGGTTTTTACCTGGACTTTTCCGTTCGCGGCACGCTCAAGCAGCTGATTCCGTTCCAAAATGGACAGCATACGCTTTTGCTGGCTGGATAAGGATACCGGAAACGCCAGCGTCACGGTGACCAGGATAAACACAATGAGGGAGGCGGGGATCATTTTGATGTTTTCCTGCCGCCCCGACAGGTAATAAATTGCCGTGAAAAGAAGCCAGACACCGGTTGCCAGCACAATGAACCGGGCTTCGGTGAAGCCGTACTCGGCTAGACGCGTTCCGATCGCTACAAACAGGAGTGCGACCAGGGGCAGAAGCAACCAATGGAAAACCTTCGCAAACCAGACAATCCATTTGTTTTCCGATGAATTCCGGACTGGAAAAACCAGGAGCAGCGACAACACACCCACCACCGCGAAAGCAATGATCAGATTGGATACCCATCCCCTGGGAAGGTCCCATTGGATCAATATTTTAATCTCGTAAGCCAGCAGGATCAGTACATAGACACTCACCAGGGGAATGAGTATGTACTGGGTGAACACCTGCAGGGCCCGCGGATAAATTTCCTCCGACAGAAAGGGATCTTTCGGCACACCTGCCAGAAAAAGCGCGGTATTGACGATTGCCGCGATGACGATCCAAAGTTGTAAATAACGATAGTCGGGAATATCCAAAGCGAACAGTTCGTTCAAAGCCAGGAAGGCTACGGCAAGGCCCGCAAACAGGACCGCCGAATACAAAACAGCGGTTAGAAAACGCAGGAACAGGGTTTTGTTATAATACCAGAAGCTCCCGATGTTTCCGCGTTCCCAGAATGGCGCGACCGAAACCAGCAAATGGCCCGCCGCGGCCAATAGAAAGAAACGGAAGACCTCTTTCTTGACCAGTTCAGGCGGCAAGGTGAGGAAATAAACAACGGCTCCTGCCACAACCAGTAGCCGCAAAATCCAGGTGACCGCGGGCACCGTCCGCAGGGAAGCGGTAAAGGTGGTGGCGGAGAGGCTGAATACCAGTCCCAGATTGCAGGTCATGACCAGGCGGATCCACTGCGTGTCGTTGTTGGAATGATCCGGCAGCGTGCCCTGTATGGCCGCCACGGCGCCGATCACCGCAAAAAGCATTTCCAGGGGGAATCGCTTTAATACCGCCCCAAAGGCATTTGCCAAGGTTTTTACCGACGCGAAGGAGATGTTCGCCATAATTAAATGTACGGGATTTTTTTATTTTTTTCGGTACGTCCGAATGAAAATCAACACACCAGCCGGTAGCCTTTTCCATGCACATTGAGGATCTCCACATCGGGATCTTCCTTGAGGTATTTCCGGAGTTTGCTCATAAACACATCCATGCTTCGGCCCGTGAAATAATTATCGTTATTCCAGATGGTTAGCAGCGCTTCCTCCCGCTCCAGGAGCCGATTGGCATGCAGGCAAAGTAGCCGGAGCAGTTCGGCTTCTTTGCCGGACATTTTCTGTTCCTTCCCGTTGATCCGGAGCACTTGGCTGGGATAATCAAACTCATAATTGCCGATCTGGAAAACCGTTGCCTCGGTTGTGGAGTCATCCGGCCCGCTCCGGGTGCGTTTCAGCAGCGCTTTAATACGAAGCAGCAATTCTTCGATACGGAAAGGCTTCGTGATGTAATCGTCTCCGCCCAGGGTAAAGCCTTCGGTCTTGTCTTCCATCATGGATTTGGCCGTGGCGAAAATGATCGGAATATGCGGATTGGATTTGCGGATCTCCCGTCCTACGGTAAACCCGTCTTTTTTGGGCATCATCACATCCAATATACACAAGTCGAATGGTTGGTTGTGAAAGGCACGGATGGCCTCTTCCCCATCGGTGCAGAGGGTTACCTCGTAATTTCCTTTCAGTTTAAGGTATTCTTCCAAAAGCGTCCCCAGATTGGGATCGTCTTCAACGAGTAATATTCTTGTACTCATGATCGTACCGGTTTCACGTCCTGGCCAAAGGGAACGTCATTTCAAACTCACTGCCCCGGTTTACCTCGCTTCGCACCCTGATTTCACCGTCGAGCAGTTTTACGATCGAATTTACATAACTTAAGCCAAGTCCGAAACCTTTTACATCATGGAGGTTGCCCGATTGCGCCCGGTAGAATTTTTCAAATATCTTTTTACGCTGTTCCTTATTCATCCCAATCCCCTCGTCCGCCACGGTGACTTTTAGTTTTCCGTCCAGGGCTTCGGTGCCGATGCGTACCTTCGGATCGCCCGTGGCGTACTTAATGGCATTATCCACCAGGTTGTAGATGACATTGGAAAGATGCAGTTCGTCGCCGATGATATGATCGGGATCGGCGTTAAGCTGAAGCTGTACGGCTGCTTTTTTCTTCTGCAATTGAAGGTCCATGCTGTCAACCACGGCCTGGATCAGTTCGTTTACCGCAATGTCGTTCCGTTCCAGCCTGAAATCGCTTTTTTCCAGACGGGCCATGTTCAGTACCCTTTCCACGTAACTGCCCAGACGCAGGTTTTCATCGTATATGATCCCGGCGTAACGGAGCACCTGGTCTTTATTCGAACTCATATGCGGGTCTTTCAGGGCTTCACTGGCCAGCATAATGGTGGATACTGGGGTCTTCAGCTCGTGCGTCATGTTGTTGATGAAATCGCTTTTCATCTGGGAAAGTTTCTTTTGCCTCAACATGGAATAAATCGTCAGGGCAAAGCAGGCAATGATGACCAGAATCAAGGCGCCGGAAGACCCGGTGAGTACATTCATTTTCCGCAGCAGGTACCGGTCCCGGTTCGGTATTTTCAGGATCAGTTCACCCGAGGTGCCTTTGGCCAGATCCTGGGGAAAAAGCGAGGCCTTATACACTTCGGCATTGTTGCCTGTGGTTTTATTGCTTACAAACAGGGGAGGGCCTCCTCCATTTACACGGATCTCCAGGTCGTAGGGAAGTTCAATACCCTGGGCGCGTAATTCCTGCTTTAACAACGAGTCGATCAGCTGCGGATCGATCCGTTCTTCCAGAGGAAGCTGCATGCTTTGCATTTCCGCAGCCAGTTCCTCAAATACCTTGACCCGCTGGTTGAAGGTTTCGATCGAATCAATAAATCTTTTCAATTCCTGCTGGAGGTTGCCCGTTGCGGCCAGATTCTGCTGCTGCCGGGACGTAGCGGCCAGCTGCCGTTGAATATCCTGCAATTCAGCCGGGGTGATGGGACGTACCTGGCCGCTTGCCATGATCTGCAGGAAATGAATATCTTTTGCAGCCTTGTTATCCGAAAGCGACGTGTTTGTCAATTGTTTTTCAACGATCTGCCGATGCTCCAGTACTTTCTGCCGGAGTTCCGGGGGTGTGATTCCAAAGGGCGGACTTTCTTTGAAATACATCTGTCCGTTGCGATAGGCAATCTGGGTGGTTACCGTGTTTTCCAGAAACTGCTCAAACTCCGGCAACGCCAGAACCCGGTTCAGGCCATACAGGTTAAAGGAAATATCGGTCCGGAAGTTACCGTCGGCGTCGCGAAGCGAGATGATGTTAACCCCTTTGTAGGGTTGCACCGTCACAATGGACGGAACTTCATTTCCTTCGCGGGTCCGGCCCTCCGGACGAAGATTTTCGCCCGACACGCCGGCCAGGAAAAATTCGCTGTCGAAACGGGGAAACTCCGGAAGTTCAAACGGGGCGATCTTTTCTTTCATAAAGCGCGCCGCGTCCGCCTTTTCTATCTTGGTGGTGACACTATTCAGCGCAGTAAATACGCTTTGGTCAAAAAGCCGGGTATTCAGCTGGTAAGACTCTGAAATATAATAGGCTTGCATCCCAACCAAGCCGAGCAGGGCAATACCCATCATGAGCACAATAAGCAACAATCCCTTTTTGGCCATGATACAAAGATAATAGATGCAAGAAGGAGGAAGGCCCCTTTAACACTTTTTAACACTTCTTAACAAGGTATTAACAAATTACCTGCTACAGAGGCCTTACCTTTGAATTGTTGATCGGAAGATAGCGGGTGCTCCCGAAACAGGATGACACCCAACTTAATAAATTGGAAGGTTTGATTTGTAGATTGTGGATGAAGAAAGAAGTTTTGGTTTAGGTTAGAGATATCTTCCGCCGCCCGGCGGAAGATAGATCATTATCGATTTCTGTTTTCATAAGCAAAGGGGAAAAGGTGAGCCGAAAGGCTCCCTTTTTTTTTGCCATTTTTTGGACGGTCAGAAAGGAAGATCGTCGTCCTGCGCACCCGGATCCTGCTGGATGTAATCGGGAATCGGGTCGATGCCGTCCTGTGCAGAGCCGCCGCCGGCTATGTTAATCCTCCAGAGAACGAGTGAGTTAAAATACTGCTTCCTTCCGTCTTTACCCGTCCAGGGCCGTCCGCGCAGATTGAAGGAAACCTCCACCTCGTCGCCCGGCTTCACCGAATCCAAGAGATTGCACTTTTCCTGCAAGGCCTCGAATTTCAGGTACTCGGGATAAGCGGGATTGTTTTCTATATATTCGACAATGAGTTCGCGCTTTTTAAAGGTATCGGTCACTTGGATTACGTCCGAAACTTCTACTACTTTTCCTGTAATTTCCATAATATGCTCTTTTCTTGTTCAAAGGTAGGGTTTCTTATCAAAATCCCCTAAATTAGGTCGGGTAAACGACGAAATACAATGAAGGTAAAGAATTTCTGTTTTTTTCTGATTGCGCTGCTGGTTGCACCGCTTCTCTCGATCGGCCAGAAACTGAATGTAGCTTCCTATAATATCCGATATGCAAATCCGGACGATGCCAAGCGGGGCGACGGCTGGGAAAGACGCGTTCCGGTGATCGCCTCCCAAGTACATTTTTTCGATTTCGATCTGATGGGTGTTCAGGAGGCGTTGGCCCGCCAGTTGGAGGACCTGGATAAACTCCTGATAGAGTATGACCGCATCGGTGTGGGACGGGAAGACGGCAAAGCGGGGGGAGAATTCTCCCCCATATTCTATAAAAAAGATCGCCTGGAACTACTGGACCACGATACGTTCTGGTTATCGGAAACCCCGGAGAAGCCAAGCAAGGGATGGGACGCGGCCCTGAACCGGATCTGCACCTGGGGTAAATTCCGCGACCGGCTGTCCGGGGAAGAATTTTTTCATTTTAACCTGCATATGGACCACATGGGACAGGAAGCCCGGAAAAACAGCAGCCTGTTGATTGTGGAGAAAATCCGGGAAATAGCCGGAGACGCGCCCGTGATCCTTTCCGGCGACTTTAACTTTGACCAAACCCATCCGAATTACCAACTCATCGTGAAATCCGGAGTGGTTGAAGACACGTACGAGCAGGCGCCGGTGCGGATGGCTCCCAACGGGACGTTCAACCGATTCAGTTTCGAGGGAACCGGGCACGACAACCGGATCGATCATATCTTTGTCAACGACAAAGTCCGGGTGAACCACTACGGCATTCTGACCATCAGCTACAAAGGGCATTTTCCCTCCGACCACTTTCCGGTTCTAGTGGAGGTGGAGCTGGACTGAACTGATTGGCCTTATTCCTTTGAATTCACCACGATCACGTCCGCCCAATTGTCTTTATTGCGTTCAATAAAGCGCTGGTGCGCAGGGTGGTAGAAATAGGTTTCCAGGTCCTCTTCCGAATCGAATCCCGTCAGGTGCATGCAGTCGTAATCTGCGGTGTTCTCATAGCTGACCTTGAATGTATAAGCGCCTGAATACGTTTTCAGTTCGGGAATGGAATCTTTCAATGCGGCAAAATCGTTCATGTGCTGTTGTTTCTGTTCTGGGGTCACTCCCTCTTTGAACTTGAAACAGACCATGTGCTGGACCTTGGCGGGAGCCGGATATTCACTTGCAGCGGAGTTCGGGACGGCGCCCGTGTTTTCAGACGATCCGGAAGCTCCGGCAGAAGGACTTCGTTGGCAGCCGATTAGGCCGAAAGCGAAAATAAACATGCCTGTGGTAATTGAGTTAATTAATTTTCGTGATTTCATCTGCTTATTTTTTTACCGGCGTGACAAAAATCCGGTTCCAACCGGCTAAATTATTTAAAAAGATCGAATAATCCACCTCCCTTTCTTCGGCGGGTGGCTTTTCGCGTGGCCGTAACTCCCAAAACGCCCAATATGCCTCGAGTGACCTCCCGGATTACCGTTCGCCCGGCGGTACTGTTCACCATCCGTTCCAGCGTGGAAGGGGCCGGCCGGGTCCGTTTTCCGGTTTGCGCCGCCTCTCCGGGCTTCGCTTGCTTGGATTGTTCCGCTTCCAGGGCGTCCATCTTTTGAACCAGCATTTCATAAGCGCTTTCCCGGTCGATGACCTCGTTGTATTTTTCCGCCAGGGCAGAACTCCTCACCAGGTTTTGGATCTCCTCCTCTTTCAGGATATCCATCCGGGAGGCGGGCGCGGTAAGCAGCGTGTGGACCAGGGGCGTGGGAACCCCTTTTTCATTTAGCACGGTGACCAGCGCTTCGCCGGTGCCGAGTTGGGTCAATAACTCGTTGGTTTTGTAGAAATCGGACAGCGGGTAATTTTCCGAAGCGGCTTTGATCGCTTTCCGGTCACGCGCGGTGAAGGCGCGGAGCGCATGCTGAACTTTCATTCCCAGTTGGCCCAGTACCGCAGCCGGTACATCATCGGGGTTCTGTGTACAAAAGAAGATCCCGATTCCCTTGGACCGGATCAGTTTGATAATGATCCCGATCTGATCAAGCAGCGCATCAGAAGCTTCTTCAAAAATCAAATGGGCTTCGTCAATAAAAACCACCAATTCGGGTCGCTCCAAATCACCTTGTTCGGGAAATGTCTGGTAAATTTCGGCCAGCAGACACAGCATGAACGTGGAGAATAAACGCGGTTTCCCCTGGATATCGGTTAGCCTCAGGATGTTGATATACCCGTAGCCCCGTTCGTCCACCCGGGTCAGATCGGCCACGTCAAAAGACCGTTCTCCGAAAAAGCGGTCCGCTCCCTGCTCTTCCAGAGCGACTAAATTCCGCATAATTGCCCCAATGGAGGATGAACTGACGCGTCCGTACTCTTTTTCAAGCTCTTTCTTCCCCTCGCCGCTTAAGTATTGGAGGGTTTTCCGAAGGTCTTTGATATCCAGCAAGGGAAGCTTTTTGTCATCGCAGTATTTGAAGACCAGCGAAATGACACCGGACTGCGTATTGTTCAGTTCCAGTATTTTGGATAACAGGACCGGCCCGAACTCGGAGATGGTGGCCCGGAGTTTCACACCCGGCTCATCGGAAATACTCAGTAATTCAACCGGAAACGAATCTGCCTTCCAGGGAACCCCGATCAGTTGATGCCGCTCATCCACTTTGGGATGCGGCTGCCCGGGTTGGGCAAGGCCACTCACATCCCCTTTGATATCCATAATTAGAACCGGAACCCCTTTCTCCGAAAGTTTTTCGCAGATTCCCTGTAGCGTTTTGGTTTTTCCCGTACCGGTAGCGCCTGCTACCAAGCCGTGGCGGTTAAAAGTGGCCAAGGGCGCCCGCACCGGGTTGCCCTGCAGCGGCTGTCCGTTCAAAACGGAAGTGCCCAAGAGGATGCTTTCGCCCTGAAAGGAATACCCCTTTTCAATGTGTTTCCGAAAAGTTTCCGTTTCTTCCATCTGCGTCAATTTAAGATTAACTAAGATAAAAAACTTCCTGTTATTGCGATAATGTAAGGGGAATGTGAATTTTAGGAAAACGATTGAACCACCCCGGAATGGCCGATTTCGCGCAGATCCGCTACCCGGTTCCTAAATGAATCGCACTGAATTACGCTTTTTTTCGAATTGTGACGTTTTTGTTACACAGTTCACGGTATACTTAAACCTGACTAAAGCTATTTGTATGAAAACCAAAAATTGCCTACCCTCTTCCTTAGGGGATGGGAAACCGGATTGGTTCCGGTTTCTATCGATGCTCCTTTTATTATGCTGCGGCACCGCGGCAAAAGGACAGGACAAGCTGGAGGTGAGCGGAAAAGTCACCTTCCAGAACAGCGGACTACCCGGTGTCAGCGTCACGGTCAAAGGTACTTCCCTGGGTACCAGCACGGATGTGGAAGGCGCTTATAGCCTGGAGGGCGTTGACAGCGACGCGGTGCTGGTCTTCAGCCTGTTGGGCTTTGGTCAGCAGGAAATTCCCGTAGCAGGCCAATCGGTCATTCATGTGACCATGCAGGAAGACGTGGCTTCGCTCGATCAAGTAGTTGTGATCGGCTACGGCACCGCCAAAAAGAAAGATCTTACCGGAGCGGTCTCCCAGATAAGCGCCGAAAAGCTGGAAAACGAAAACCCCAACGCGGTCGCCGATATTCTCCGGGGGAACATTGCGGGACTGAATGTCGGATATTCCACCTCCGCGAAAGGAGGCGCGGGCCTTGAGGTTCGTGGACGTGCCACGCTCAATGCCGGCGGAAGTCCGCTGATTGTCCTGGACGGTGTAATCTATCCGGGGCAACTCGCCGATATAAATCCGAACGACATCGAAACCATCGACGTCCTGAAAGACGCCAGTTCCGCCGCGGTATTTGGCGCTAAGGCGGCCAGCGGCGTCATCCTGATCACTACGAAAAAGGGGAAGGAGGGCAAGACCACTGTGAAATTCAATAGCAACGTTGGCATTGCCACCATGTCGGTGCATGAGCCGGTGTACGGCCCCCATGAGTTCATTGCCTGGCGGGAAGATGTGATGAAGAATATCAATGCCGGCGGCTACCAACCCTATGAATTTTCCGATCCGAGAAATCTTCCGGACGACATCAGCCTGGAAGAATGGATGGCCTACGACGGATCCAGCGGGGATCCGGTCACCATCTGGCTGCAGCGGCTGAACATGCAGCCTGAGGAAATTGCCAATTACAAAGCCGGAAAGAGCGTCAACTGGTACGATATGATGTTTCAGAACGCTTTCCGCCAGGATCACACCGTGAGTCTTTCGGGCCGGACCGAAGGGGTGCAGTACTACATGTCGCTGGGTTATCTCGATAACAAGGGGATTGTGGTCGGCGATGATTTCCAGACCGTCCGCAGCAGGCTCAACATCGAAGGAAAAGTGAACGATTTTCTTTCGGTGGGAATGCATACCCAATTTGCCGACCGGGATGAAAGCCAGGTGCCGGTTGACTGGGGGCTGGCGCGCGTGCTGTCGCCCTGGGGATCGGAGTTCGACGAGGAGGGTTTTTACAAGTTCCAGCCCAACGAGGAGCGGAGCGGAGGCAATCATCCCTATTACGCGCCTTCCCTGACCGACCGCCGGCAGAAAGAAACCACACTCAATTCCACGCTGTTTGCCAATGTGACGCTGCCTTTCGGAATAAGCTACCAGTTGAATTTCACGCCCCGCTTCGAATACTACGAGCGGTATAACCACGAGTCCTCCAAACACGAGGATTGGGCCAACGACGGAGGACGCGTCTCCAGGCAGCAGCGGAAAGTATATTACTGGCAGGTGGACAATATCCTCAATTGGACCCGGACATTCAACGACATTCACAATTTGAACGTCACCCTATTGGCCAATGCTGAAAAATACCAGAGCTGGGACAATACGATGACCAACGAAGGCTTCATTCCGCACGACGACCTCGGTTACCACGCGATCGGATCGGGAACCGTTCCCGGGGTTTCCAGCAACGATCAGTACAGTACGGGCGACGCGCTGATGGCCCGGTTGATCTACTCCCTCAAGGACCGTTACCTGCTGACCGCTTCGGTAAGACGGGACGGTTATTCCGCCTTTGGCAAGGCCAATCCGCGGGCCACCTTCTTTTCCATCGCGGGCGGCTGGGTTTTTTCCGAAGAGCCCTTCTACAACAGCAGCTGGCTGAATTACGGGAAGCTGCGCGTCTCCTGGGGCAGCAACGGCAACCGCGATCTGGGCCCTGGAGGACGCTATGCGGCGCTTTCCAACCTCACCACCGGGCCGTATCTGCATGTAACCCCGGACGGGACGGTGTATCAGGTAAACCAATTGTATGTCGACAAAATGGCAAACCCCTTATTGCAATGGGAACGGACTACGGCCTTCAACGTGGGAATGGATTTTTCCCTGTTCAACAAAATTGACGGCACGCTGGAATTATACGAGATGTCCACCACCGACCTACTGGTGCAACGCTCGCTCCCGGATATCCTCGGATTCAATTTCGTCTGGGACAATCTGGGGGAAGTGAAAAACCGGGGGATTGAGCTTAGTCTCAGCAGCCTGAACATGAGCCGGGATAACTTCTCCTGGCGGACTTCAGTAAATTTTCAGCTGAACCGGAATGAAATCCGGCATCTGTACGGCGATACCGATGAGGAGGGCAACGAGCTCGACGACCTGGAGAACCAATGGTTTATCGGCCATGCCATTGATGAGATATGGAATTACCAGGTGGACGGTGTCTGGCAGCAGGATGAGGCCGAAGAGGCCGCCAAATACGGGGTGTTTCCCGGCGACTTCAAAGTCATTGACCGCAACGGCGACGGACAGTTTACGCGGCAGGATAAGGTATTCCAGGGTTTTGCCGAACCCCGCTTCAAATGGACCGTGCGGAACGAATTCCGGCTTTTCCAGAATCTGGACCTATCCTTCATGATCTATTCTTACTGGGGTCATAAGACGGCCTTTAACCAAGCCAAGAACCGGGATGGTTTTCTGGACCGGACCAGTTCCTATGTGTTTCCGTATTGGACCCCGGAGAACCCCACCAATGAGTGGGCCCGGCTGTACTCGAGTGAAGGATCGGCCAGCGGGTTCAGTGTGTACCGGGATCGTTCTTTTATACGTCTGGATAATATCGCGTTGGGATACCACGTGCCGCAACAATTACTGGAACGCGCCCGTGTGGAGAGCCTGCGGCTTTTCTTTACGATCCGGAACGTCGCCGTCTGGTCGCCCCACTGGGATTTTTGGGACCCCGAATGGGATCCCGGCGTAGGACCCGGGCCAACCCCCCGGACCTTTACGCTGGGAATCGACCTGACCCTTTAAATCGTCGCACATAAATTGAACACAGATGAAAACCATACATAAAAAACCAATCTTTGTCGCAGGTACCTGTCTTACACTTGCATTGGCTGGTATTACAGGATGCGGAGATAAGTGGCTGGAAACGAAAGAGCTGTCTTTCTATACGCCGGAAAACACATTCAATACGCCCGAGGGATTGATGGCTACGCTGGTGGCCTGCGAGCGGAATATGCGGTATGAATGGTACGGCGACGGCAGTCCGATCATTACCGAGAATATCTTTTCCGAGATCGCCGTGGAAGGTACCACGGATAAATCCGGACCAGCACAGAATATGAATCTGCAGATCACACCCGATGCCGATCTGAACAGCGTGGATCATAACCGAATCGGTTGGTACTGGTACGAAGGGTTTAAAGGGATCAAGTACGCCAATACAGCGATTTCAAATATCGACCTGCCTGAATGGGAGTCCGAGGAGCAGCGGAACGCCGTGCTGGGAGCCGCCTATTTTCACCGGGCATACCGGTACTACCGTTTAACCCAGCAATTCGGGGATGTTCCCTTGATATTGCAGGAAATCACCAAACCCAAACTGGATTTCTATTCCACTACGCGCGAGGTCGTGCTTCAGAAAATGAAAGAGGATCTGGAGTTCGCCGAAGAGTGGGTACCCGCGGTCGTTGATCGGGGTGCGGTTTCCAAAGGCGCCGTAAGTCACCTGCTGACCAAGGTTAATCTGGCGCTTGGCTTGTTCGACGACGCCATCGAGTCGGCCACCCGGGTGATCGATGGCGGTACGCACGCATTGATGACCGAACGGTTCGGGGTACACGCCAGTAATCCCGAAAAGGACGTGATCTGGGACCTTCACCGACCGGAAAACAAATCGCTCGCCACCAATACGGAAGGGCTTATGCTGGTAATCGACCGGCTTGACCTGGAGGGGAATATGGACGGGGGGATTCAGATCATGCGCCAGGCGGTTCCCTTCTGGGGCGGAGCGATCAACACCCCCACGGGTAACAAGGGGACCAGCGATTTGGCCGGGCTGCCTATTCCGCAGGTGGAACAGTACGGCCGTGGAATTGGCCGCTCCCGGGGCACCTGGTATGCGACGCACATGATCTGGGCTGATCCCGGTGATCTGCGGCACGCCCCGGGAAACTGGATGGACATGGAGGATCTGGTTTATAATAATCCCGCCATTGCGCCCGGGTCGGCAAATCCCGATCCCGATTACGGGAAAAACCTGCAATTTCGGAATGCCAGCGGAGCGGTCCTTACCAACGACACCATCCGCTGCTGGTATTCCTGGCCACACTACAAGGTGTATATTCCGGACCCGGAACGAAATCAGCCGGCAGGTGGACATACCGATTGGTATGTATTCCGTCTGGCGGAAACCTATCTGCTACGGGCCGAAGCCTACTTCTGGAAGGATCAGCTGGCTCAAGCCGCCGCGGACATCAATGCGGTAAGAACGCGCGCGGGAGCGGCCCCGGTGACCGCGGCGGAGGTCAATATCGGAACCATTCTGGATGAACGGGCCCGGGAGCTTTACTGGGAAGAACCGCGTAAAACGGAATTGACTCGCATGGCCTACATCTTCGCGATGACGGGAAAAACCGCCTACAACGGTAAATCGTACAATATGGAAAGCTTTTCCGAGAATAATTTCTGGTACGACCGCATCATGGAGAAAACCGAGTTCTATAACCAGGGGGTCAGAACCCGCCATGGCGACGAATACACGATGAGCCCCTACCACGTGTTGTGGCCCATTCCGGCCGACGCGATCAATACCAATACGCAGGGCCGGATCAATCAGAACAAAGGCTACGCCGGCTATGAAAACAACGTTCCTCCGCTGACTGAGATTCCGCCGGCGGAGGAATAGGAATAGCGGGAAAGCCCTACCTGGGCAACCATTCGAATTTGACCAGGGCGAGCTGAACGGTTTCGTCCTGGTCGTTTCGGACCCGTATCCGAAGGTTTTTAACCATTCCCCGCGCGTTCAGACTGAGCGTCCTTGTCTGCGGTTTCATGGGTGCTTCCCGGCGCCCCAGACTGCCTTCGGCGATCACGCCCTCATCCGATTCCAGTACAATCGTCCAGCCTTCCTGGTTTTCCCCCAGCACGGAATAGTGGATTCTAACTCCGCCTACGCCGGTAAGGTCGATTTCGTTGAATTCCAGCGAGCCGCTGTTCCCTTCCAGGAGAGCAAAAGCGGTGCCTTCGTATTCGCCTTTGGTAAGACCCTCCAGCGCGTGGGCATCGGATGCCGGCAGGAAAGGCCGTTGCAGGTATACGGTCGCATCGCCCGTAAGGGCCAGCGAGCCCGGAGCGCTCTGATCGGTATAGGAAGCAAACAGCGCCAGAACCCCCTTATCCGTCAATTTGAATTCTTTGGAAGGCACGAACGAGCCCTGAACCGGCATGGAGCCTTTGGCCGATTGGTCGTCCGCCAGCCCGCTGATCCAGGTGGCAATCGTCTTGGCATCCCCCGGATCTAGCCCGGGATGCGCCGGCATGGCTACTTCCCCCCAGACGCCGCTGCTGCCACCGATGATCTTTTTCGCCAGGTAATCCACCACATCCTTGTCGCCCTTGTATTTTTCCGCTACCTGCATAAAGGACGGGCCTACCGACACCTCGTTGGTTTTGTGGCACGAGGCGCAATCCAGTCCGGACATGACCGCGCGGGCCTCCAGCGCGGGATCGGTGAATTGCTGATGCCCCAGCGTAGTGGCTGCGCGGTCCGGGCTGGTCAGGTAATCTTTCTGAACCAATACCAGAGCCGGGTCAATCGTCTGATCGGTAAGGCTTCCATCTTCTTCGTCCGACACGTCTACGGTGTACCGTACCGGTCTGTCCTCAAAATAATACTGACTATTGCCTTCAAAGCGGAAGTTTACTTCCGGCCGGCTGTTTCCGGCAACAACCAGGTAGGGCTGGCTTTCGGCCGTTCCCCCGTTCCCGTCGGAAATCCGTACCGAAACCTGGTATTGGCCCGGGTCGTCCAGCCGGGTGGTCCATTCGGGCTCGTTCGTGGTTGTTATTTCCTTTTCATTGATAATCCAGGTGTATTTCAATGCGTCTCCGTCGGGATCCGAAGAGGAAGAGGCATTCAATGACAGCGTCAACGGTGTTTTTCCACTGGTCTTATCAATTTCCAGCGCAGCGGTGGGCGGGCGGTTGCCGCCATTGTAATCAATTACACCCAGGCTTGAATTTTCATTCTTTGAGAACCAGCCAGTTCCGTATTCGACAAAATAAAGCCTGCCGTCGGGACCCACCTCCATATCGCTGATGTTAAAGAATTTGGTGCCTTCCATGAAGGGCTCGATGCGCAGGAGGTCGCCGTTCTCATCCATGGTAACCGCCATGATCCAATTCCGGATCCATTCGTAAATGAATAATTTGCCGTTGTAATAATCCGGCAGCCGGGTGGCCTTGGGATAAAATTCGGTATAGTACACCGGGCCTGCCATCGCCGTACGGCCGCCGGACCCCAGGATGGGAAAATCCTTCGATTTATCGTAGGGGTACCAGATAAATGCCGGCTGGGCTGGTGGCAACTCCGTTAATCCGGTATTATTCCGGGAATTATTCACCGGTTTTTCGGGATCGAACCGGAATTGCGATTCCCCCGTGCTGTAATCGTATTGCCAATAAGGAATGTTGTTGCCGATGAAGTAGGGCCATCCGAAATTTCCGGCCGCCCGGGCCTGGTTTACCTCGTCGTAGCCCCGCGGCCCGCGGGTATCCAAACTGTCGGCATTGGCGTCCGGTCCCACTTCACCCCAGTATAGAAACCCGGTTTTGGGATCCACCGAAATGCGATACGGGTTGCGGTTCCCCATGACGTATATTTCAGGCCGCGCCTTCTCGTTGCCGGGCTCGAATAGATTTCCTTCCGGAATGGTATAACTGCCGTCTTCATGTACCTTGATCCGCAGGATTTTTCCACGCAGGTCGTTGGTATTTCCCGGACCCCGGCGCCCGTCGTATTGTTCCAGTCCGGGCCGGTCATCCAGGGGAGCGAACCCATGCAGATTGATCGCCGGCTTTTTACCGCCGTTCACCCCGGGCTGGTCAAAAGGCGTGCTGTTGTCGCCGGTGGAAAGATAGAGGTTTCCCTGCGCGTCAAATGCAATGGATCCACCGGTATGGCAGCAGATATCACGCGTGACCGGAACGTCCAGAATCACCTGTTCGGATGCCATGTCCCATTTGCCATCCTGAAATTTGAAACGGGAAAGCCGGTCTACCGAAGGCCCCTGGGCAGGTGAATAATAGGCATACACCCAATGGTTATTTCCGTAGTCCGGGTCCGCCTGGATTCCCATGAAACCCATTTCCACATTAACGTTCGGGACGTCGGTGTGATGATATACGTCCAGCCGGGCTATTTCCTCGAGCGTTTTGGTCTGGGCATTGTAGAATTTCAGGCCGCCTTTGCGTTCGGCAATCAGGATGTTGTTGTCCGGCAGGATTGTCAGTTCGGTGGGCTCATCCAATTCCCTGCCCAGAATGACCTTGCTGAACCGGTCCTCGTCGGGAGGAAGCAGGGTACGGACTTTGGAATAATCCAGCTCCCGGTTCTCGCCGATCGCATAGGAAATGCCGGCGTACAGAATGGCTTGAAAGCTGGGCAGCGCGTACGACTCTTCCCGGTGACCCTGACCCATAAAGAACGCGCGCCCGCCGTCGTATTCGTGATACCAGGTCATGGGATGGTTTTCTCCGTTACGGCCCCCTTTGTAGCTGGATTCGTCCAGCGTGATCAAGGTGTTTACATGGTCCGGGACTTCCCGGAAGTTGTACCATTCGTCCGTATGCAGCCATTCCTCCGGCAGGCTGTCCAATTCCGGAAAGCGGGGATCGGAATGGCGGACCAGGCGGGCTTCCTGTATTTCAGGATGGTGGGCGAAATAGGCGCCCACCAGCCTGCCATACCATTTCCAGTCGTATTCCGTATCGGTGGCGGAATGAATCCCTACAAATCCTCCGCCGGCCTGGATGTATCGCTCAAACGCGGCTTCCTGTGCGGCATTTAGTACGTCCCCCGTCGTGTTCAGGAAGACTACAGCCGAATACTTTTTCAGGCTGTCGTCATTGAAAACCGCCGAATTTTCAGTGGTATCCACCGTGAATCCTTTTTCCTGGCCCATCTTTACGATGGCCTTGGCTCCGGTTTCGATGCTGCTATGCCGGAATCCGGCTGTTTTTGAAAATACGAGTATTTTGGGATCTCCCTTCCGTTTCCCAGGTCCGCAAGCGGTAATTACCAAAAGGGCCAGTAGGAAACCGAAGATCCGGTATGCGTTCGTTCTGCAACGTGATTTCATGTAGTCAAAATTTCTATCTTGCTAATATGATAAAAATTTTGGAAGTAAACGCTACCGGGAAATCACAGATTCGGATTGATATCCGCATCCACTGCCGGAATCGGAAATGTGTAATCGTCCTTGGTGATTGCCCCCACGGGCTTGAGATCATCCGGATGTTTATTCGCATTGGCTTCCTCCACCAGTTCCAGCCTCACCAGATCGAACCACCGGGTGAACTCCGCTGCGAATTCCCAGGCCCTTTCATCCACGACGGCCTGAATGAAGTCTTCACCTGAAAGGCCGCCGAGCGGAGGCAATTCCGCGCGTTCACGGACCGCGTTCAAGGCCGCGTAAGCAGCCGGATTGGGATTGCCTTCCGCGCGGGCCTGCGCCTCGGCATACACCAATAAAACATGCGCGTACCGGATCACGTGAACGGGCATGGACGAAAGGAAATGATTGTTCGGATTAGTTCTCAGCTTACCGTAATAGGGATGTTTTGCGGCGCTAAGCTGCCAGGGAATGATGCTTCCGTCGCTGTTCCTGGTGAATTCGGTATGGAATGTAATGTCCTTCCGTTTGCCTTCGGGAAAATCATGGAAGAAATTGATCTCGGCGAAAAAATCATCCCATCCGCCTTCCTCACCCGGAGTCCCGGCCCAGCCGTAATACGCATTGGCTGATCCGGCGTAATTTTTTGAAGTATGAAAGGACATGACTTCTTCCACCGTTCCGATGCCGTCGGTGGTACCGCTCCAGAGATCTTCCAGAGCGGCCAGTCCAAACCCATAGGTGCCCTTGTTATCGATCACCTCTTTGGCTTTTTGGGCGGCCAATGCGTATTTGGAGGCATCCTTTACCGGCCAGCCTCCCTGAGTGAGGTACACGTCGGCCAGGAGCGCCTTTGCAGCCCCTTTATTGGGTCTTCCCGGATCGCGCTTGGTGTTTCCAAGCAGTTCTTCGGCTTGGACCAGGTCCGATTCAATGAGTTCGTAAATGGCGGTCACGCTGCTTTTTCCGATGGAAAGCATCTCCGCATTGAACTCCGATTCGGTAATCAGCGGAATTTCGCCGAAACCGCGTACCAACCAGTAATACGACAAAGCCCGCAGAAAATGGGCTTCGCCTGCGATCTGGTTGACCACGGCCGGATCACCGGTAATCTGCTGGTAGTTATTCAGAATGTTATTGGCTCCCTGAATGGTCTTGTAACAGCCTCTCCATATCTGCAGGGTATGCGTATTGCCCGAAGTTACGTTGAACTGGTCCTGTTGCCTGAACCATTCCTTGTTACCTCCCGAAAGGGTAGTGAGGTCATCTCCGCCCATGGTAAATCCCTGCATTGCCGAGGTCAGAAAGCCTCTGGTCCAGGTTCTTAACAAGCCTTTGTAGGTGCCCGTAAGGGCGGCCTCCAGCCCTTCCACATTGTTAATGGCGTGGGTCCCTACAATCGCGCCCCGCGGATCTTCTTCCAGAAAATCACTGCAGCTTGTCAGCAACGCTATAATCGAGAAAAGTGCTATTTTTTTCATGCCTATCCGGTTCATGTGTGTCTGGTTAATGACGATTAAAAAATAAGGTTGACACCTGCTGTAAAGGTTTTCGCATTCGGATACGATCCGAAATCCGTTCCCTGCTGCACATCCGTTCCGTAATTCTGCCAGGTCAGCCCGCTTACTGCATTGGAATTGGACTCGGGGTCTATTCCTTTGTAATTGGTGAAAGTGAACAGGTTGGTCACACTGACGAACAAGCGTACTCCTGCAATATTCCGGAGTGTTGTTTCCGGGATGAGATAAGATAAACTCACGTTTTTAAGCCGCAGAAAATCACCTCGTTCAATGAAACGGGAAGTTTGCGTGTAGAGGTTGCTGCCCGCGGAACTGAAGGCAGGAATATCGGAGGTCTCGTTGACGCCGGGGATATACCGCTTTTTGATATCGGCAAAAATGATTTCCTTGGCGTCGGTACTGCCGACCATGCCGAATGCATAGGTGTAATTAAGCTTGTCAAACCCGAAAAAGCCCTGCAGGAAGACATTCAGCGATACGTTCTTATAACTGAAGGTGTTATTCCATCCCAAAGCGGTCCGGGGTGTGCCGTTTCCGATTACCTGAAAGTCGTTTTCGTCAATGGCGCCGTTATTGTCCGTATCGGCGTAGCGCGCGTCGCCTGGGGCAAGACCGTAACGTGCTGCCTCGGCGGCCTCACTGGCTTTCCAGGTTCCCAGGTATTTATAGCCCCAGAAGGAATTCATGGACCGTCCGGGGATCAGGACGTTTTCATTGAGCGGGATGGTATCCCGGTCGCCGCCCAGACTGGTGATCTTGTTATCCAACAGGGACAGGTTCAGCGCGGCATGCCACCGGAAATCACCGGAGTTGACCGGCGTGATCCCCAGTGAGAATTCCCAGCCTTTATTCCGAAGTTCGCCGATATTGGATTGAATGCTGTAGCCCCCGATATACTGGGGCAAGGTTCGAAGCATGAGCAGGTCCCGGGTGTCTTTCACGAAGTAATCGACGGTCAGTTGGGCTTTGCCATGGAACAGTTCCAGGTCGGCTCCGATATTCAGCTGTTCGGTGGTTTCCCACTTCAGGTCCGGGTTTCCGGGGTTCCCCATCAGAATGCCCGCTGTGATCCCGCCGTTTCCGTCAAAAATGGCACCCGCGTCGTCTATATTGGTTACGTAGGCCGACAGGGTCCCGTAAGGCCCGATCCCCTGGTTACCGGTAAGTCCCCAACTACCGCGGATTTTCAGATGGCTGATCATTTCCTGTGTCTGCAGAAAAGATTCTTCGGTCATATTCCATCCCAGGGAAACCGACGGGAACAGGCTGTATTTGTTTTTACCCCTGAATTTGGACGATCCGTCTCTCCGCAGGGCCACCGAAAGCAAATACCGGCTCTGGTAGGCGTAATTGATCCGGCCAAGCTGGGAAAGCAGACTCCACCCCGAATAGCCCGAACCAATCAGATTGGATGCGGAAAGTGCCAAGTTATCGTATTTCTGGGCGGGATAGGTCAGATCGGTGGCGTTTACATTGAAGCCCGTTCCGGTAAATTGCTGCAGCTCCAGCACCCCGGTGACATCAAGCTGGTGGTCTTCATCAAAGGTCCGGCTGTAGGTGACGGTGTTGGTATTCTGCCAGAGGATGTTTTCATTGGACGAGCGGGCGGCATTGGCGGTGGAACGGGTGGCGGGGATACCTGCGAACGTTTTGTTCTGCGCATTCAGATAATTCAGCCCGCCCTGCACGTTCAGCGAGAGTCCGGGCAGGAATTCATATTGCAGGCTTGCCACCATATTGAGATTGGTGTTTTCTCCCCGGTTTTCATTCTCTTTGGCGATGGCGACCGGATTGGAAAACAAGGAACTTGTGGGGTCGTGAAGGATGTAATTGCCGTCCTCATCCCGTACCGGGGTTGTGGGGGCCCATGCAAGCGCCTGGGCAAGGGCGCCACCCCGGGCAGCGGTTCCGCCGGTATTGTGATTTTCTCTTCGGGTGCCGGAAAGGTTCGCCCGGACGGTGAGTTTTTCGGTTAGCTGGGAATGAATGTTGGTCCGGATGGAATACCGTTTGAAGTCGGAATTGATAATGATGCCGTCCTGTTGCAGGTAATTTCCCGAGATCATGAAACGGGTTTTTTCATTTCCGCCTGAAATGCCCAGCTGGTATTCCATTCCGGGCGCCGTGTGGAATATCTCGTCCTGCCAATCGGTGCCGCCCTCCTGCCTGAACCGGGCAATCTGTTCCTCGGTGAATTTCGGCACGTAGGTGCCCCCCGCCGGCGTGAGCGCCCGTTCCCGTTCGTTTGCGACGATCGCGAAATCAGCCGGATTCAGCGTTTCGTGCTTTTTTATTAAGCTGGAACTATAGAAGCGGGTTCCGAAATCGATTTTTGTCTGTCCACTCTCCCCGGACTTGGTGGTGATGATCACCACCCCGTTCGCGCCCCGGCTTCCATAGATGGCGGTGGCGGACGCATCCTTGAGGACGTCTATCGAGGCGATGTCATCGGGATTGATCGTGGTAAAATCCGCACCGATGAATCCATCCACCACATAGAGGGGATCGTTGCTTCCGCTCAGGGAGTTGGCGCCCCGGATCCGGATGCGTACCGCGCCTCCGGGCGCGCCGGTGGAATTGATCACCTGGACCCCGGCCGCCCTTCCCTGCAAAACCTGATCGAGCCGGGTGACGGGCTGGTTTTCAAATGCTTCGGATGAAATCGAGGAAATAGCCCCGGTAACATCCCGTTTCTGCTGGGAACCGTATCCGATCACCACTACCTCGCGCAGGCTGGTCAGATCTTCCAACAGCGTCAGGTTCAGTTCGCGCGACCGATCTACCGGAACCTCCTGCTGCAGATAGCCGATCGATGAGAAACGGAGGATGCTGTTCTGGGGAACATTGATGGCATACGCGCCTTGCTCGTCCGTATGGGTACCCAGTGGAGAGTCGATGACGGTCACGGCAACCCCAGGCAGTGGCTCTCCGTTTTCATTGCGTACCGTACCGCTGATGCGGATCTCCTGCAAATGGAACGCAGCAGGTGCAAGGGCGATCAGCTGATCATTGAATACTTTATAGGTCAGCCCCACGGGCCGAAGCGCCCGGTCCAATACCTGCGACAGCGGAAGTTCGCTTGCCTCCAGGGTGATCCGGTAATCGGCCGGCAGGTGATGTTTGTCAATGACAAAGCGATAGGGTGTTTTGCTTTCCAGAACCGAAAGGAACTGATCCATCGACACTCCCCTGAAGCTGGCGTTCACGATCGTATGTTGTGAGAAGCCCGTGGACCAAGCCTGTACACATGTGATCAGCATTAAATAGAAGGTTAACTTCATGGCTTTGATGATCTTGGCATCTATGATTTTTTTCATATTTTTATCCATGTTAAGGTGAAACTTTTGACAATACAATCTCTTTCAGACGTTTAGTCTGTTTGATTTTTTTGAGAAACCTTGACATTTGCGGGGAGTGCTGGTACCATTTCCCGCTTTTTATTGTCAATTCTACACGTTTAATCGGGGGTTGTCTGTTCTTTCATCATATCCTTGTTTTAGGTTTTTATTTTAGTATATCGTGACCACGCTGTCAGCAAGCGTGTATCGGAAACCCGATGTGAATTTCAGCGCTTCCAGGATGTTTACCAACGAATCGTCCCGGAAAACCCCCCGGATCCGGGTTTCCTTCAGCAGACCGGGATCCTTGATCTCCACCTGGACCTTGTATTTTTTTTCGAGGAACTCGGCGACGCGGGTCAGGGGGTCGTCGTCGAAGATAACTTTACTGGTGGCCCAGGCGTTTTCCTTGTATATATTCTCTCCGGCGGGTTTGGCAATGTCGGAAATGGTGTAGTGTGTAGTCTGCGACCAGGCCGTATCCGGCTGGGTTTGCAGGGAGGCGATGCGGAACCTTTTGTTTTTCACCGTGAGCTTTTCTTCCGGCTTTAGCAGAACCCGTCGGGCATCCTGCTCCTCACCGGCCAGGGTAACTTCTATTTTACCGTGAAACAGGGTCGTTTCCGCTACGCTGTCGTCTTCATTTGCACGGACGTTAAACCGGGTTCCCAATACCCTGATCTCCATCTGCGAGGTCTCAATCACAAACGGGGCATCCGGATTGGTTGTGATCTCGAAATAGGCTTCCCCCGAAAGACTGGCAAAGCGGTCGCTTCGCAAACTCATGGATTTATTGTACCGGAACCGGCTATTCTCATTCAGGATTACCTGGCTGCCGTCGGGTAGGGTCAGTTTCTTTTTTTCCTGGGGACCGGCAAAAATTTCAACGTAGTTTGCTTCCTGCGGCGTATTGAGCAGCGAAGCCAGTGGAAGCCCTTTCCACAGCCCGAACAGGATCAATCCGGATACGCAGGCAGCAGCCACCCATTGGATCCAGCCCCGCCGCAATCGGCGGAGTGGGACCCCGGAGGGCGCCTCGATCAGCTCCTGTTGCTTTGCCCAATACACACCGGCGGCATCCAGGGCCGATTCCTCTACCGCGTCTTCCAGATCCGGATTGTTCAGCAGCTCCCAAATTTCAGGATCCTGCGCTCCCGTTTCCAGCAGGCGGTCCAGCTCCTTTAAATCGGCTGTGCTCATCTCACCGGCAAGTCTGCGGCTCAGTAAAATCCAGAGGCGTTCTTCTTTCATATTGGGTTCGGCTACACGAATGCGCTTACCATAAGAAAAGAAAACAGCAAATTTCTACTAAAGAAAAATTAACTTTTTTTTCGAAGGGGTATAATCCGGGTTATTCCACCCGATCTGGTTTTGGCAAGGCCTGCTTTTTTCATGATCCGTTTCACGGCAATGGCCATTTGCGCGTCGATGGTATTGACCGAAATATTCAGGATCCCGGCCACTTCCTTATAGGACAATCCGTCTTCGCGGACCAGCCGGAAAATCATTTTGCACCGGGGAGGAAGCGCCGCGATGGCTTCATTGATGCGGTTCAGGGATTCCTTGTAGATTAGTTCCTGTTCGGGATCGCGGACCTGTAAGCGGTACACCGTGTCGGTCAGATCCAGAAAAAAGAGATTGGTCCGCTGGGGTTTGTTCAGCACGTTCAGGGCTGCATTGCGGGCAATCGCATACAGCCAGGCCGAAAGGTTGTCGATCTCCGGAAGTTCTTCCCTTCTCAGCCAGACCTGAAGCAACGCGTCGGCGGCAAGCTCTTCGGCGGTCTCGTTGGAACCGGTCATCTGCAACACAAAATTTCGGATCCTGGGGAAAAAATGCATGAATAGTTGCTTGTAGGCGGGTTTGTCGCCCTGAGTCGCGATCAGGTGCTGCAGGTGACGAAGGTTGGGGCCACGGCGCATACGCTGCCTGTTTATCTGCCGAATACCCGGTCGGCAAAGTCCATGTAATTGGACCAGTCGTAAAGAAGAATATCGTGCTTCCCGTTTCGGAGGTGATACCCGTTGACTTCGGTGTAAACGGGACGTTCCAGTCCGGGAGGTTCCGGATCTTCGAGCGGCCGCAGCCCGTACAGCCGGAACACAGGACCCGCGTGGTAAAGGGAAAGGTATTCCCCCTTGGGATCCGCCCAACGGTCTTCCACGGCGCTGGCTACATAAACCGGCCGTGGAGCGATCAAGGCAATTAGCTGATGGTAATCCACCGGCAATTGGTCCTCCCTGTTATTGTATTGCTTGTAATTACCGCAAAACCAATGGGGGAACCGGTCGTTGATGGCCTGGATGGTTTCGCCGAATTTCCGACGGGTGATGGCCGCGCCGCCTTCGCCGGAATTATTCGAGATCACCACGGCAAAGCGGGAATCCTGGGCACCTGCCCACAAGGCCGCTTTCCCAAGCCGGGAATGCCCCAGTACACAGACCTGTCGGGGGTTTACGCCCGGCTCCTGAACCAGGTAGTCCATTGCACGGCTCAAGCCCCAGGCCCAGGCGCCGATGGCGCCCCATTCATCTTCCGCGGGGGCTTCCTGACCCCGTTTAAAGAATAATTGGTGAACACCCTGGTTAAATGTGCCGGGCTGGTCGGGCTGAATGTCGCCGTAATAAACCGTGGCCAGACCGTATCCTCGCGAAAGGATCTCTTCAACCGGCCAGCGCCGTGCGCGCAGACCGCGGCTTGCCTCGGTGGCATACCCGTCCCGGTAACCCGGATCGTTTCCGTATCGGGTTTGACGCGTTGATATTAGAATTCCGGGATCGGCGTGGATGGTTTGGTTGCCGGTAAAATTCAGTCCGAGAAATACCGGAACAGGACCGGTTACGTGGTTCGGCAGGTAAAGAAGAAGATCCATATGCCGCGACTTTTCTTTTCCGAAGAAAATGCGGACCTGCTTCCGGGTGGCCTTGCCGCCGAGTGCCTGTTCGTCCACGGATTGCTGTTCGAAATTCAGGAGAACTTTTTTCCCTGGAGTTTTCCCATACACCTGTTCACTGAATGACTTCAGGATCTCGGCCCGTCTTTTATTTTCCCATTGCGTTACGTCCTTGACCGCCTTCCCCTTTTCGGTGATTAATAAGGCGGGCAGGGTATAGGCCGGTACCTGGGCTTCGTCAT
Source organism: Anseongella ginsenosidimutans (assembly GCA_029268045.1). Lineage (GTDB taxonomy): Bacteria > Bacteroidota > Bacteroidia > Sphingobacteriales > Sphingobacteriaceae > Anseongella > Anseongella ginsenosidimutans_A. Next base: position 107,908 of record JAJUHF010000001.1, on the reverse strand, counting down.
ACAGGGGTTCTGGTTTCTGCCTTTGCCCGAAAAGCGGTGCGGTGCTGAACATGGTGCAGACTACGAGTAGGTTTAGGGTTTTCATATCTTTGTTACCGTAAGAGTTCATCTATTGTCTGGCGGGAAACATAATGGTAATTGGGGCGGGCTTTACGATAAATCAGTTCGGCCATTTCTTTCCCTCCCGGTGATTCGGTAAGGGCGGTGTATAAAGGGATCAGGAATTTGCGCCGTCCTACATGCACCAGAAATTCCTCAAGCGCCGGATAGGCGGCTTCGTATCGGTTCCGGATGGCGTGCAGAAACCAGGCTGCCTGCAGTTCACTGTTTCCCGATCCGGTGAAATGGAACGCTTCATCCAATGTTTTCATTTGCGCGCTGTCCATGTTTTCGGGAAGATGCCGGATAAAATGCAGCCATTCGTGAGTACTCCAGTTTTGGGTTTGGAGCTGAGCGGGCGCGGAGCCGTTTTCCAGCTCCGTCAATGCCTGGTCCACGGCTTCAAAACGTTCCGAAGAGAATTCGGCATGGTTTCCGGGCAGACCGGGTTCATAGATCCACTGCCTGATATTGATTTTTTTGGCAAGGGCCGAATCAGCTCCGATCAGTTCCTTCTGATAGTAATCCAAAAACTCTTCGGTGGTGACCGAATTGAATGCGTGGCTATTGAAGTATTTTTTCAGGAACGCGTCGAATCGCTCCCGGCCTACGGCCTGTTCGATGGTCCGCAGCAAAGCGAAACCTTTTTCATAAGCCACATCGGTAACGCCGTCGTCGGGGTTCCGGCCTTTGAGATCCAGCTTCAGCCGCGTATCGGGATCCGTATCGCCCAATCGCTGGATGGTATTTTTCAGATCCTGAAAACCGATCAGCGCAAGCATATCGGCGTAGGGGCGGCCTTCAATGGCCTCCATAATGCGGCGCTCGAAGTACACGGTAAACCCTTCGTTCAGCCAGAAATCGTCCCAGGTGGCATTGGTAACTAAATTCCCGCTCCAGCTATGGGCTAGTTCATGGGCAACCAGGCTGACCAGCGAGCGGTCTCCGGCAATGATCGTGGGCGTGGCAAAAGTCAGTTCGGGGTTTTCCATGCCCCCAAACGGGAAACTGGGAGGAAGGACAATCACATCGTATCGGCCCCAGCGGTACTCCCCGTACAATTCTTCGGCGGCATCCATCATGTGCTGCACGTCTGCGAATTCGTATGCGCATGCTTCGATCATGGAGGGTTCGGCATAAACGCCCGTGTTCCTACCGATGGCATGAAAACGGATATCACCCACAGCCAGCGCCATGAGATAGGAGGGAATGGGATGGGGCTGCTGGAAGGTGTAGGTCCCATCGGACGATTTTTCGGTCGGGTTCCCGGCGCTCATCAATGCAAGCAGATCCGTGGGAACCTGAACTTTCGCGTTGTAACTGAACCGGATTCCCGGACTGTCCTGGCAGGGAATCCAGCTTCGGGCTAAAATTGCCTGCGATTGGGTGAATAAATAGGGGTATTCTTTACCGGCTGTCTGCTGCGGATCTAGCCATTGCAGGGCAGCCGCATCGGGGCTGGTCACGTACTGAATCACGACCTTTTCCGTATTCTCCTGCAATTGGATGGTTAAAGGCTGGCCCAGGTGAGGATCCTCCTTTCCCAACGTGAACTCCGCGGGGTTGCCGTTTCCGTAAGTAACCTTTTCTATTTCCAGTCCTTTTGTATCGAATACGATCTGTCCGGCTGCGCCGTTGGTTTCGATTTCCCAGGCTGCCGTTCCACTGATGATCCGGTTACCGAAGTTTACTGAAATAGCCAGATCCAGGTGTTTTACTACCGCGACATCGGGTTGTGCAAAACTATGTACGTCCATGGTGGAATTCGGATTGTGCTCTTGTGATTGCTGCGGATTGCAGGCAGTGAATAAGGCCCACGTAATGACGCAGACGCCCTGTAAAAAGCGTAATTTATTCATACCTATTTTTGGTAAATATACTATAAAGCATGGAATTCGCCAGGCGCTCGGCGTTCGGGCTCAATCGTATCACGGTTCCCGGTCGGGGAGGGTGAACCGCACCGTCTGGGATACGCGGGCGGGTTGCCGCTGTCCTTTTATCACAGGATTCGTCCAGTCGGGGCCTTCGTCTATCAGCCGGATCGCTTCCTGGTCACATCCGTATCCAAGGGAGCTAACGACCTCAAAGGCAGTCGGTCTGCCGCTCGGGCGGACCGTGAACTGGATAACGACCTCGCCCTCTATCCGATGTTCCAACGCTTCGGCCGGATATTGCAGGCTATCGGTGAGGTACTTTTTGTAGGCTTCGGATCCAATCACCGGACGGGACACCACCTCGGAGCGTGCCCGCGCTGCCTTTTCCTGTGCCGGGGCATTGGCCGTAAGGCGTTCGTAAGCCAAGGTTTCAGCCGCTGCCTTTTTGGGGGCATGGTCTTCATCCTGCGGTTCCAATGCGCCGGCCTGGGAATCTTCCGCAAGCACTTCGTCTGCAGCGGATTCCGCATCAGGGGCGGTCGGAGCCGGGGCCAAACCGGAAGCTCGCCCGGGAGGATCGCTGGCCGTATTCGACGCGATGAGGCGCTGATCGCTTACCGGCTCGGGGGCCTCCGGAAGGAAAATGAGCAGGGTGTCTCCCGGACCGGACTCCAGGAAAGCCTGGGATTGCTGTATGGCCAGCAATTGCTCTTCCTTTTCCCTTTGTTTGATCACCACGTACCCTGCAATGGCCAGCGCAATCCCGGCCGCTGCTGCCGACCAGGCAGGCCACCGGATCATGCGGGGCTGTTCGTGTTTCCTGATCCGCTGATTAAGTTTTTTCCGCAATGCCAACAAGGTCCGATCGGTTTTTACCTGGGCGCGTTCCGAAAGTTCGAAACCCTCCACGGCATCTGTACAGAAGGCGCAATCCAGCAAATGTGTTTCAACTGCATGCATGGCGGCGCTGCTGAGTTCACCTGCCAGGTATTTCCGTATGATATCCGGCGTAAGATGGCCTGTATGTTTCCCTTCCCTGTTCATTTTTGCCCCTCCATAAATAACTTCAGGTTCCTCTTTCCGTTTTGAATATAGCTTTTCACCTTTTTCAGGTCGTACCCCGTTATTTCAGCCACCTCTTTATAGCATTTCTGCTCCAGGTAGAACAGCCGGATACACCGTTGTTGTTCGGGCGGAAGCTGAGCGATCCCTGATTCCATGCGCTGGAGTAGGCTCTCCCGGGGTTCCCCGTCTTCAGGATGCAGAAATGCGGCGGTTTCCATATCCGCAGGGTCCTCATTTTCAAGTGAGATCAGCTGGTCCTGAAACTTGTTCCGGGCGGCGCGTAGCTGCATCAGGCAATGATTCCGTGTAACCTGGTGCAGCCAGCCGCTGAAATTGCTCACCGAATGACGCCGCAGGTCGGTTGAAAGTTTTTCGAACAACTGCATCACCGCATCTTTACTGGCTTCTTCACTTTTCAGATACTTATAACAAACGGCAAAAACCATCTCCATGTGCCGGCCGTATAGTTCGCCCAGCACATTCATATCGCCGCTTTCACGGTATCGTGCCGCCAGCTCTTCGTCACTTTGCGCTTTCCTGTTCTTACCGCCTGTTATTTTCAGAAACATCCGATTGCCTCCACCTACCAATGTAGGAAAAATAAGCGAACCCATATGGAATTTTTAGCGTCGCCGCATCCAAATAATAGTACCAAACCTCAAAGTCATGAACGTAAAACTCCTGTTTCTGATCTTTACCCTGAACCTGGCCAGCGGCTTTAACGGCGCGGACGAACGTGCCAGGGTACGTGGTCGGGTCACCGACGGCCACCAAGCGTTGGCCGGGGTACAAATAACCGTGAAAGGCGCTTCCGGGTCGGCCCGGTCCGATTCGAACGGCAAATACGAGATCGAAATTCAAGGGCGCGACGCGGTATTGCAATTTAGCCTTGCAGGCTATCAGACGAAGGATGTACCGGTGCGGGGGCGAAGTGAAATCAATGTCGTGCTGACACCAAAGCAGCCGGTCAATCGGGAAGTGCTTACAAAGAAACCGCCGGTTGCGGGCCGGATTACATTCGGGGTGGCTCCCCAGGAGGATCGATCGTACCCTTATCCGCCCGTGCATCACACCGAAGATTATAGCCCCATTAATGAAAGCGGTTTCCGGGACGTGTTGAACCGGCCCCTCTCCACGTTTTCCATCGACGTGGACGCTGCCTCTTACAGTAATGTCCGGCGCTTTCTGGAACAAGGAATGCTGCCACCTGTGGATGCAGTCCGAATCGAGGAATTGATCAACTATTTTGACTACGACTATCCGCAGCCCACTGGAAATGACCCCGTGCGGCTGATAACCGAGATTGCGGGAGCCCCATGGAATTCAGATAACCGGCTGGTACACATTGCGGTGCAGGGAAAATCGATCCCTGCCGAAGCTCTTCCGGCATCGAACCTTGTCTTTCTCATTGATGTTTCGGGATCCATGCAAGCGCCCAACAAGTTGCCGCTCCTACAGCGGGCTTTTAAGTTGCTGGTCGCGCAATTGCGAGCCAAGGACCGGGTTGCCATCGTGACCTATGCCGGTCAATCGCGGGTGGCGATGAACTCCACACCGGGCGATCGGAAGGAGGAGCTGATCGGGGCCATCGATGCGCTTCAGGCGGGAGGCTCCACCGCGGGAGGTGCGGGAATCCAGGAGGCTTACCGGATGGCCCGCGCCCACTTTATAAAGGGAGGGAATAACCGGGTCATTCTGGCCACCGACGGCGATTTTAACGTGGGTATATCAAGCGATGGGGAATTGCAGCGGTTAATTGAGAAGGAACGGGAGAGCGGGATTTTTCTTTCCGTGCTCGGATTCGGGATGGGGAATTACAAGGATAATAAACTTGAACTGCTGGCCGATAAGGGAAATGGTAATTACGCCTACATCGATACCTTCCGGGAGGCCAGAAAGGTTTTGGGGGAGGAATTCGGAGGCACCTTATTCACCATCGCAAAGGACGTGAAGCTCCAGGTGGAATTCAACCCCCGTTATGTGAAATCGTATCGGTTGATCGGCTATGAAAACAGGATGCTGAACGAAGAGGATTTCAAGGACGATAAAAAGGATGCCGGGGAAATGGGATCAGGTCACACGGTGACCGCGCTCTACGAGATCGTACCCGCCGGGGCCGGAGGCGCCCCTGCCATCCCGCTCAAATACCAAAACAGGACGGCTTCCGGTGCCGCAGCGCGCAACGAAGTACTCACAGTCAGGTTGCGCTACAAAAATCCGGACGGTGCGGAGAGCAAGGAATTGGAGGCGGTCCTGCGGGACAGCGGTACCGATCCAGGGAAGGCTTCGGAGAATTTCCGATTGGCTGCGTCGGTGGCCGGTTTCGGGATGTTGCTTCGCAATTCCGAATACCGCGGAAATGTCAGCTACGATCAACTGATCCGTCTGGCCCGGGGGGCCAAGGGGAAAGACAGGCAGGGGTATCGGGCGGAATTCCTGAATCTGCTGGAGACAGCAAAGGCCCTCTCAGCTGTTTATTCCAATGAAACGGATTGACCCGTTTAAGAATGAGGGAAATAAAAAAACGGGGCCGGACTTGGGGCCCCGTTTTCAATTATAGAGAGTTAAGAGAGCGCTTTATGTAGAAAGAGCGCATTTTGGATTATGATGCTTGTTCGAAGTAACTCAGATTACTAAAGGTGCCTTCCGAGATACTTTTTTCTTTTCCGCTTCCATTCACGGCATTGAACCGGAACCTGCCTGAGATCCGACGGCTTTTCTCGTCGATCTCTAAGATCGTGATCGCTCCGCAGGTGGATACAAACCCTTTATTCAACCTGGGGTCGGTGTTGAAAAAACTGAACCCCGCGCCTTCCGAATCGTTATACAGGGCCCATGCACCTTCGTAGTTCAATCGACGCTGGATCGCGTAAGTGCCCTTGCCTCCTGCGTTTACCGAAAGCCAGACGCTAGGCTGAAGATTAAGTGTGTCAGCTCCTCTCTGGAAAGCCAAGATGCTGAAGAACTGGTCCCCGTTGTCTTCCTCCTTTACGATCAAGGCCTGATAGTTCGGTTGATTCACACCGTCAACCTTCATTGTAAAGGTCATGTGTTCGTGATTGGCGCTTTCATTCACATCGGTTCGGGCAAGCAGCATGGCCGCGGATAGCACCGTCCTCCTCAGCATCGAATCCTCAAACGTTTGCATGACCGTCGCGTTGATTACTAGGCTAAAGGTAAGTTATAGGAGTTTGACTCCCAACTGCCACTGAGCCGATGAGGTGTTTGGTTTAGATTTCGCAGGGTCCGGATGAGAAACTGCTCAGATGCGCCGTCGAAGCACCAAGACCACCATGCTGGTCTGGCCCTCTCTGCCGTATTCCAGCAGCAAGTTCCGCTTGTCCTGGGACCGGAGCAGGTTATCGATTTCCGAAATGCTCATTTCCCTGGTGGGCTGGAGGTTAATGGATAGGATTTCGTCGTTTATTTCCAGACCGGCCTCGTCGGCGGGGGAGCCGGGCGCGATGTTCGCAATGAAATACCGCCTGTACACATCTCCGCCGCTCATCAGGCTCATTCCGCTCATATCGTGTTCAAAAGGATCGTCAAAGCGGCTGTTGGGCTTGAGATACAGCGCAGAATACGGATAGTCGAACACGACGTTGAATCGCTTCAGTACCTCATTCCCGATATTTCCGTTTCTGGGAATGTCGTAGTCAGTGTAGAGCAGGGTGTCGTAATCGGGAAAAGAGGCGATGGGGTTGACAATTTCGTAATCGCCGAGCCGAAGCGAATTGAGCCGGCCCAGGTACCCGTGAATCGGTCCGTTCAGTCCAACTCCAAGCATCGCCGAAACGGTGGTGTCGGGAATCCGTAACTGCGGATCGGAATTGGGATCCAGCAGGATGGGATGTCCGGCGCCGCTGTCTATGATTAATTTGGAACTGATCGAAGTTCCGTTGTTGAGTTGGATCCGGCTGATCAGGTAGGGACGTTGATCTTCGAGCAGTATGGGGACCGCTTCATACCGGCTGAGAAATTTTACCCGGTTAAACCGCTCGGGCTGATAAAGTGTCAGCCGGGAGGTCACGTAATTGATTTTGATGGTAAAACTATTGAAGAAGTCATACCCGATGATCCCATATATCGGAAGTCCGATGTAATTGGAAAGGTGGAAATGTTCTTCCTCAATGACCGCTCCGGCCAGGTGGGGTGCCACGGTCTTGCCGATGCGGACCTTCATACGGGATATGATTTGGGCGTCCAGATCTTCGCCTTCGCCCAAACCCCGGATCTTGATGGAACGCTCTCCTTTCAGACCGATCGAATCCTTCAAAGAAGGCTCGGTAATGATCAGAATGCTCACACCGGTATCGAGTATGAAATTGAACGGACCTTTATCGTTGATGTATACCGGTACAATGATGAGGTTTCTTTCGAGGCGAAACGGCAGCTTGACTTTCTGCCTGTTTTTATTGGTAAATTGAAAGGGTCGCTGCGCGAGACTGGGAAGCGGGACAAGCAGCAGCCAAGTCATAAAAATGATATAAAATCCGCGGCCTGACATACTACCAATTTAAGAAATTACTTTCTTATTTTTAAAGCCATGCAAAATTTGCTCCTGTGCTTCCTGGCCCTTTGTTGCTGTCCGGCATTTTCGCAAATCAACGATGCAAAACTGCAGCGAATGGTGGCCGATTCAAAGATTTTAAGTGGGCACTTTACGGGTGTGCTGATCGCCGATGCCGGGACCGGGCAGTCGCTTGCTGCCTACAATGCCGACCGGCACTTTACTCCGGCGTCCAATATCAAATTGCTGACCTTTTATACCTCGCTGAGAATGCTTAAAGATTCGGTCCCCGGTCTTCAATACCTGGTCAGCGGCGACACCCTGTATTTCAGAGGCACGGGCGACCCTTCCCTGATGCATACCTTCCTTAAAAGTACCCGTGTGCTGGAGTTCCTGAAGGCTGTACCGCAGCGCCACCTGGTGTATTGCCCCCGGCCGGTGAAGGACGCCGAATGGGGTCCTGGTTGGGCCTGGGACGACTATTCCTATGCCTTTCAACCCGAACGATCCGCATTCCCGTTTCACGATAACGCGGCCGAATTCCGCACCCGGCCGGATACCGCGTTGTACAGGGGAATCCGTCTCGATACGGGAGCGCGTCTGAATACCGCGGACGCGGGTATCCCTGCTGTGCCGGTTTTTGAGGTATATCCTCCGGCGATTGCACCCTGGGTGCATCTTGACCCCACCCTGGATTCATCAGAATTCCGGGTCGAACGCGATTACGGCAGCAACAGGTTCCGGTATCCCGCGGGTCGGGTTCCGGGTTTCTACTTCCAGCGGATCCCGTTCCGGCCTTCGGAAGAATTGGTGCTTTCTTTTCTTGGAAGCAGGACCGGACGCACCGTTTCCGTCGGCAGCCGGCTTTTCCCGCCGGGGGCGCCCCAGGTGTACAGCCTCCCGCTCGATACCGTGTTAAGCCGGATGATGCAGGAAAGCGATAATTTCATTGCCGAACAGATGCTGTTGGTTTGTTCGTCGCAGCTGGGCGATACCCTGAGCAGCAAGGAACTGATCGACTATGCCCGGAAGCACTTTCTTCAAAACCTGCCCGATTCGGTTGTTTGGGTAGACGGTTCAGGTCTTTCCAGGTATAATCTGGCCACGCCAAGAAGCATGGTGGAGGTCTTGTCGCGTTTGTATACGGAGTTTCCCAGGGAGCGTTTATTCCCGATGCTGGCCGCCGGCGGTCAGCAGGGAACCATTGCCCATTATTTCAAAGCGGATCCGCCATACCTTTTTGCCAAAACCGGGACACTTTCCAACCAGCATAATTTAAGCGGTTATCTGGTGGCAAAAAGCGGTAAAGTCCTTATCTTTTCGTTTATGAACAATAACTTTATCGCCCCGGTGCGTGCGGTTCGCAAGGAAATGGAACGCCTGCTGCTCGAAGTCCGGGAGCATTACTGATAAACCGGGCCCCGGCAAGCGCGCGGGATCAAAGATTATTTCCCTGATTGATTTCTTCCTATTTTTGGCGGCAATGCAAAATCGCAACGTAGAACTGGTCGTAATTTCAGATGTGCACCTGGGAACATTCGGAGCCCAGGCCAGAAAATTATATCAGTATCTATGCTCAATCAGGCCGGAGACGCTCGTGCTGAACGGTGACTTCATCGATTTCTGGCAGTTAAACACCTATTACTGGCCGGAATCACATCAATTGGTACTGGAAAAACTGCGGGATTATCTGGAACAGGGGGTGAATCTTTATTATCTACCCGGGAACCACGACGATGTGCTGCGCCGGTTCACTTTTTCCTCGCTGCTCCGGTTCCGTTTGGTAAACGAACTGGAATTGGACTTGCAGGGGAAGAAAGCCTGGTTTATTCACGGAGATGTGTACGACTTTACGATGAAGTCGAAACTGGTAACCAAGCTCGGAACCGTATCATACGGCGCGGCCGTACTGATCAATAAAGCGGTGAACGCGCTGTGGACGCCGTTGACCGGCCGGGAGGTCCGTTTTTCGAAAGCACTCAAAGGCTGGGTTAAAAAGAAAGTGCGGTCGATGGATGATTTTCAGCAAAAAGCAATTGACGCCGCTGCAGCCAAAGGAATGGATTATGTGGTGTGTGGACACAACCATTTCCCCGAAATAAAACCGGTCGAAAGCAGCGGCCGTTCCCTGCTGTATCTGAATTCAGGAGACTGGATCGAAAGCCTGAGCGCGCTGGAATATCATCAGGGTGCCTGGTCGCTTTATTACCACGAAGCGTAACGCGGATTGGCATTCCTCCTACAACCGGGCGGCTACCAATAGGTCCAGTTCCTTATAAGGGATATCAAACAGCCCGGCAATGTATTTATTGGTAAGGTGCCCCTGGTAGGCGTAAACGCCACTTCGGAGCCCGGATTTTTCCCAAAGCATGTTTTTAATGCCTCCGGCTTCCCCGATGGCAAGTAAAACGGGTGATAAGATATTGGTGAGCGCGTAAGAAGCGGTCCGGGATACGCGCGATGCGATATTGGGGACGCAATAATGAATGACATCGTATTTCCGGAACGTCGGATGGTCGTGATTGGTGACCCGGGAGGTTTCGAAGCATCCCCCCTGATCAATGCTTACATCGATGATCACCGATCCGGCCTTCATCTGGGAAACCATTTCTTCTGAAACCACGCAGGGACTGCGGCCATTCACCGACCGCATGGCGCCTACTGCCACATCACAGGTTTGCAACGCTTTGCTCAGCACTTTGGGTTGTACAACCGAAGTGAATACCCGTGTGTTCAGGTTGTCCTGCAAGCGCCGGAGTCGATAAAGGGAATTGTCGAATATTTTTACTTCCGCACCCAGCCCAAGCGCGGCGCGGGCCGCAAATTCGGCAACCGTACCGGCTCCAATGATCACCACTTCACAGGGAGGAATACCGGTGGCACCTCCCAGCATCATTCCTTTTCCGTTCTTGAGATTGCTGAGGTATTCCGCGGCAATCAGGATGGCCGTATTACCCGTAATTTCGCTCATTGACCGGACCACTGGAAAAATGCCTCCCTGGTCCTGCAGGTATTCATAACAAATGGCGGTGATGCGTTTAGCCATAAGCGCTTTCAGGTAGGATTCCTTCATGGTGGAAACGTGCAATGCCGAAATCAGGGTTTGCTCTGTTTTCAGCAGTTCAATCTCCGCCAGGGAGGGCGGGGCGACTTTCATGATGATGTCTGCCTGAAAAACGTCTTTCTGGCTATAGATGATCCGGGCGCCTGCTTCACTGTATTCCTTGTCGGGGAAATTCGCCGCTTCACCGGCCCCGGTTTCAACAATTACCTCGTGCCCGTTGTTAACCAGCACGGCAACAGAGGACGGGGTGAGCGCAATGCGGTTTTCCTGATAGGAAGTTTCTTTGGGGATCCCAATAAATAACTCATGTTTTGAATGTTTTACCTCCAGCATCGATTCCTGAGGCATCAACATGGCCTGCCTGGCAACTTCCGTAAAGCCCGATTTCATAGCACGCAATTTACGTAAAATTCCGGAGTTTTATCTTCCGTAAATTTTTGTCGGACGTCAATACTATCTTAATATGCTGTTCAGGGAGCAGGCCTTCTATTTTTTCAGGCCACTCCACCAGGCAGTAGCAGCCACTGTCGAAATATTCTTCCATCCCGATGTCGTAGGCTTCCTGCTCGTTTTTCAGGCGGTAGCAATCAAAATGAAAAACGGGTCCGGCCGGGCTGTCGTACTCATTGACCAATGCGAATGTGGGGCTGGAAACCGGCCCCGTTACTCTAAGTTCCTGGCAGATGGACCGGATCAGGGTGGTTTTTCCTGCACCCATTTCTCCGTAAAACAACATAATGCGTTGATCTCCGGCAAATTTCAGAAGCTCACGGGCGCACCGGGGCAATTCATCGAGGGTATTGCATTCGAGTTGGAGGGTTTGCATGGGGTAAAAATACGGTTTTTGGGGCAGCCGTACTCGCTCAAGCGATTTGGGGGGATCCCGGGCGCTTTGCGCCCGCCCTCCCAAATCAAAATGTCGCTTCGTCCGGCTGCCCCAAAAACGGGAAAGGAGGTCGTACTCGCTCAAGCGATTTGGGGGGATCCCGGCGCTTTGCGCCCGCCCTTCCAAATCAACATGTCGCTTCGTCCGGCTGCCCCAAAAACGGGAAAGGGGTCGTACTCGCTCAAGCGATTTGGGGGGATCCCGGGTGCTTTGCGCCCGCCCTCCCAAATCAAAATGTCGCTTCGTCCGGCTGCCCCAAAAACGGGAAAGGGGATCTAGGCGAAGAAGCCTTGGTCTATTTGCTGGTAAAAACAGCGAATGGAATGATCATTTCCTCCAGGGAAATGCCCCCATGCTGGAATGTGTTCAGATAATATTGAACAAACTGGTTGTAATTGTTCTGATATACAAAATACTCATCTTCCTTGGCAAAAATGTAACTTGAACTGACATGCTGGCGGGGCAGCAGCGCTTCATGCGGATTCCGAATATGCATGACATCCTTTGCTTCGAAGGCGAGATTCTTGCCGGTCTTGTATCTCAGGTTGGTGTTGGTATTGCGGTCGCCGATCACTTTGCTGGGTGTTTTTACCCGGATGGTCCCGTGGTCGGTCGTAATGATGAGTCGTACTTTTTTGTCTGCAATGCGTTTGAGCGCATCGAAAAGCGGGGAATGTTCAAACCATGAAAGGGTGAGGGACCGGTAGGCCGCCTCATCCGAAGCAAGTTCCTTCAGGATCTCCATTTCCGTCCGGGCGTGGGAGAGCGTGTCCACGAAATTATAGACGATCGCGTTAAAGGAATTCCCCAGGTTGTTGTGAACATTCTCCATCATTTCACGGCCGGCATCGTAATTGAGTACTTTGGTATAGCTGAATTTGATTGACTTGCGGAGACGCTGGATGTGCGAGTAAAGAAAATCCTCCTCAAACATATTCTTTCCCCCTTCGTCTTCGTCGTTCTGCCAGATATTGGGGTACTGCTTTTCCATATCCAGCGGCATCAGGCCGGAAAAAATCGCATTTCGAGCATATTGCGTCGCGGTGGGCAGAATACTGTAATAGCATTCTTCCGATTCGAAACGGAAGTATTCGGATACTATCGGCTGAATTACCTTCCACTGGTCGTATCGCAGGTTATCGATCAGCACAAAAAAGGTAGGTATGTCGTCCAGAAGAGGAAATACTTTGGAGCCCAGTAGGTTGTGTGACATAACCGGTGCCTCGCCGGGATTCTGGACCCATTTCAGGTAATTCCTTTCCACGAATTTCGAAAATTGCATGTTGGCTTCCGCCTTCTGCTGGGTCAGGATTTCGAGCATGCCGGTGTCATCCAGACGTTCAAGCTGCAATTCCCAGTATACCAGTTTCTTGTATACGTCTACCCATTCTTCGAACGACAGGTTGTCATTCAGCGTCAATCCCAGGTTCATAAAGTCCTGCTGGTAGGCGGAGGTGGTTTTCGCCGTAATCAGCCGCTTATTATCCAGGATGCGTTTGATCGTCAGTAAAACCTGTTTCGGGTTTACCGGTTTAATCAGGTAATCGTCAATCTGAGCGCCAATGGCGTCTTCCATCACCGGTTCCTCTTCGTTCTTTGTGATTAGAACCACCGGGAGGTCGGCCTTGATGTTCTTTACTTCGGCCAGGGTCTCCAGGCCGGTGAGTCCCGGCATGTTTTCATCCAGAAAGATGAGGTCGAAGTAGTCGGTCTTTATGGCATCAAGCGCATCGCTTCCATTGGTTACGGTTTTTACGGTATATCCTTTGTCGTTCAGAAAAAGTATATGGGGTTTTAACAGGTCGATCTCGTCGTCGGCCCATAAAATCGTTGTTTCCTGCATGTTACTATTTTATTTCTGATTTATTTTAACAAATTTGCTGCCAATAGGTCCGAATGTGACACAGAACAAGAAAAAAATAATCAACGATCCGGTTTACGGATTCATCAGTATTCCGTACGATATCATTTTTGACCTGCTGTCCCATCCCTACCTGCAGCGTCTGCGAAGGATCAAACAAATGGCGCTGGCTCACCTGGTCTATCCCGGGGCGCTTCATACGCGCCTTCATCATGCACTGGGGGCGATGCACCTGATGTGCATGGCCCTGGAAACCCTGCGGGGGAAAGGACACCGTATCACCGAAGAGGAGGCCGAAGCGGCGGCCATTGCCATTCTGCTGCATGATGCCGGACACGGGCCGTTTTCGCATGCCCTGGAGCATACGATTGTGGAGGGGGTCTCACATGAGGATATTTCTGCCCATATTATGGATCGGCTCAACGAGGAGTTCGGGGGCCGCTTATCATTAGCAATCCGCATCTTTAAAGGAACGCATAAAAAGAAATTTCTGCATCAACTGGTCTCCGGCCAACTGGATATGGACCGGATGGACTATCTGAACCGGGACAGTTTTTATTCCGGGGTGTCGGAAGGTGTGATCGGTTTTGACCGGATCATCAAGATGCTCAATGTGAAAGACGATCAGCTCGTGGTGGAGGAAAAAGGGATTTACTCCATCGAGAAATTCCTGGTGGCTCGGCGGCTGATGTATTGGCAGGTTTATCTGCATAAAACCGTGGTGGTCGCTGAGCAAATGCTGATCAAGGCGCTGCATCGGGCCCGCAAGCTCGCTTTGGAAGGGGAGTCCTTATTCAGTACATCCGCTTTCGGTTTTTTTCTTCATCACCGGGTTTCCCGGGAGGAGTTTCTTTCCGATCCCCAATACCTCGATGCCTTTCTGCAGCTAGATGATCACGACATCACCGTGAGCGTCAAAGCCTGGGCCCAACATCCCGACCGGGTACTGTCTTTCCTTTGCGGCGGCTTGATCAACCGGCAATTGCTCCGGATTGAAATACAGAAAAGCATGCCCTCCAAGCAGCGGATTGCTGAATTGCGTCGGGCTTGTGCAAAGACAATGGACCTGTCCGGACCGGAAACCGAGTGGCTTGTTTTTCGGGGAAAACTAAGAAACAGCGCTTATCGGGAAACTTCGGAAAATATCGATATTCTCATAAAAGACGGCAGCCTTGCGGACATTACCGATGCTTCGGATAATTTCAATATCAAGGCGCTTAGCAAACCGGTTGAAAAACATTACTGTTGTTACCCGAAGCAATTATTTACCGGCTGATGGCGCAAATTTGTATTTTTCCTTAAAAAATATTCACCTTTGTACGATACGCGTATTCAAACACAAGCACAAATAATACTTCAATGAAATTTACCGCGGCTGAACTTGGAAAACTACTGAACGGGGCTGTCGAAGGCAATCCTGAGGCCGTGGTGTCCGCCGTTTCAAAAATTGAGGACGCGCAGGAGGGAGCGCTTACCTTTGTGGCGAACCCGAAATACGCTTCGTTCCTCTATACTACCAAAGCGTCCATTGTGATCGTCAGCAAGGACTTGTTGCTGGAAAAGCCGGTTGAAAGTACACTCATCCGGGTCAGCGATCCTTACAGCGCATTCTCGGTCCTGCTGGAAATGTATAGCAGCAGCAAATTGAATAAAACGGGCCGTGAAGAGCCCTGTTTTGTAAGCCCTTCCGCCGAGATCGGTGAAAATTGCTATATCGGAGCGTTCTCCTACATTGGGCAAAACGTCCGGCTGGGAAACAATGTGAAAGTATTTCCGCAGGTATATATTGGCGACAATTGCGTGGTGGGCGACGATTCCGTGTTGTACGCGGGTGTAAAGATTTATTCCGATTGCCTGATCGGTAAGCGGGTGATCATTCATTCCAGCACCGTCATTGGCAGTGATGGCTTCGGTTTTGCGCCCCAGGCAGACGGGTCTTATTCGAAGATCAGCCAGATCGGGAACGTGGTAATCGGGGATGACGTGGAAATCGGCTCCAACAATTCAATAGACCGGGCTACCATGGGGTCCACCGTCATAAAGCAAGGGGTGAAACTGGATAACCTGATTCAAATAGCCCACAATGTGGAAATTGGCAAAAATACGGTGATTGCTTCGCAGACCGGCATTTCCGGGAGCACCAAAATCGGTGAAAACTCGGTCATCGGCGGCCAGGTAGGGGTTGTGGGCCATATCTCCCTGGCAAAGGGAACGCAGATCAATGCCAAATCAGGTGTCTCCAAATCGATCACCGAGGAAGGAAAGCAGTGGAACGGGTCGCCTGCGCTGGGTTTCCGGGAATCGCTCCGGATCCAGGCCGTTTACAGAAGACTGCCCGAACTGGAAAATAAGATTACCCAACTTGAAAAACAACTCCGGCAACAAACCGGCGGTGAAAGCGACGGAGAAGCGTAAAAAGCATTAAACATTTCGTATCTTTTCCAGATATTCTGATATTTGGCGAAAATTTTTCGTCACAGGTCTCTTTACTCCGTCAATTGCATCCCAGGCGGGCTTTGCGGAGATCGGCGTGACGCAAAAGGATCAAACCTTATTTCGGTGATGAATGTAAAGCAGCATACTATTAAGTTTCCGGTAACCGTATCTGGCGTGGGCCTGCATACTGGCAGAGAGGTCAACATGACCTTCCGGCCGGCTCCTGAAAACCATGGCTACAAATTCCAACGGGTAGACCTGCCGGGAAGTCCGTTGATTGATGCGGATGTCGATAATGTAACAGATACGTCCCGGGGCACCACCCTCTCGCAGAACGACGCCAGTGTAAGCACCGTGGAGCATGTGCTGGCGGCCTTGATGGGCTGTGAAGTGGATAATGTGCTGATTGAATTGGACGGACCGGAAACACCGATCATGGACGGTAGCTCCATTGTATTCGTTGAATCCATTGAAAAGGCCGGAAGAAAGGAACAGAAAGCCGACCGCGAATATTATACGCTGCCCCAGAACGTTCATTATGCCGAACCCGACCGCAAGGTTGAAATGGTGGCCATGCCTCAGGACGATTACCGGGTAACGGTCATGGTGGATTACAATTCCCAGGTGCTGGGCAGCCAACATGCCAGTATCATGCACATTTCCGAGTTCAACAAGGAGATCGCCTCCTCACGGACCTTCTGTTTTCTCCATGAACTGGAAATGCTTCTGAACAATAATCTGATCCGGGGGGGAGACCTGAACAACGCCATTGTGGTGGTGGACAAGGAGGTGAGCGAAACCGAACTGGCGCGTCTGGCCAAACTTTTCAACCGCGAGAAGATCTCGGTGGCGAAGGAAGGTATTCTGAATAACATCCGTTTACGCCATCAGAATGAACCTGCAAGGCATAAACTGCTGGATGTGGTGGGCGACCTGGCCCTGGTGGGGGTGCCGTTGAAGGCCCACATCATGGCAGCCAGACCCGGCCACGCGGCCAACGTTGCCTTTGCCAAGAAAATAAAGGCCCTTATCCGGAAGGACCGGACCAAAAAACGGATACCGAATTATAACCCGACAGCCAAGCCGCTCTTCGATGTGAATCAGATCATGGGCATGCTTCCGCACCGGCCTCCTTTCCTGCTAATCGACAAGATTCTGGAGATGAGCAATACCCATGTGGTGGGCCTAAAGAACGTGACCATGAACGAGGATTTCTTCCAGGGACATTTTCCGGGCAATCCGGTCATGCCCGGGGTATTGCAGGTGGAAGCCATGGCGCAGACCGGTGGGATTCTGGTATTGAACACGGTTCCGGACCCCCATAATTACTGGACCTATTTTCTAAAAATAGACAATACCCGTTTCCGCGATATGGTATTTCCGGGGGACACACTGGTGATCCGGTGCGACCTCCTGGCTCCAATCCGGCGCGGGATCTGCCAGATGAAAGGCGTGGCCTATGTAGGGGAGCGCATTGTGATGGAGTCGGAAATGATGGCGCAGATAGTTAGAAAGAAAGACGTATGATACAACCGCTTGCTTACGTTCACCCACAGGCAAAAATTGCCGACAATGTGGTGATTGAGCCGTTCGCGACCATCCATAAGAACGTGGAAATCGGGGAAGGGACCTGGATTGGGTCCAATGTGACCATCATGGACGGCGCACGGATCGGGAAAAACTGCCGCATATTTCCGGGCGCGGTCATCTCCGCCATCCCCCAGGATCTCAAATTCGAAGGGGAGGATACGGTCGTTTACATCGGCGATGGATCCACTATCCGGGAATGCGCGACGGTAAACCGGGGCACCAAGGCATTGGGGTATACCAAAATAGGGAAAGACTGTTTGATCATGGCCTACGCGCATGTGGCGCACGACTGCATCCTGGGCGACCGGGTTATTCTGGGGAACGCCACCGCCCTGGCGGGTCACATCACCATCGGCGACTGGGCCATTTTAAGCGGCCTTACCGCGGTACACCAGTTTGTGAACATCGGCGCCCATGTCATTCTTTCTGGGGGGTCTCTGGTCAGGAAAGACGTGCCGCCCTATACCAAAGGAGCGCGGGAACCCTTATCGTATGTAGGGATTAATTCCGTTGGACTCCGGCGCCGGGGTTTTTCATCCGAAAAGATCAATCACATTCAGGAAATCTACCGTTTGCTGTTTGTCAAGCATAACAATACGTCCAAAGCCCTGGATATCATCGAGGCCGAAATCGAACCCACCGAGGAAAGGGACGAAATCGTAAATTTCGTCCGCAATTCAAACCGGGGGATCATGAAAGGCTTTTTCCAATAGAACCGACAGGCAGCCGGCGATGGAGCATGGAAATTGAATTACATAAGCTGGGCCGACGCTTTAATCGGGATTGGATATTCCGGAACATGGATTTCCGGATCCGGGAAGGAAGCCGTTACGCGGTGCTGGGTCCCAATGGTTCAGGGAAATCCACTTTCCTGCAGGTGCTTGCCGGCAGCCTGACCCCTTCCGAGGGCAGGGTGGTTTACCGGCTCGGAAACGGGACCCTTGCCACGGAAGATGTATTTGAGCATCTTTCCATGGCCGCACCCTACCTGGAGCTGGTGGAGGAGTTCACCCTCCGTGAAAGCATTGAATTTCATTTTCGATTCAAAAAATACCTTCCCGGGCTCGATGCAGAGGAGATTACCCGCATTTTGAATTTCGGGCAATTCAGCCATCGTCAGATCCGCCATTTTTCATCCGGAATGAAGCAACGTCTGAAGCTTGCCCTTGCCGTCTGCTCGGATACTCCGCTATTGCTCCTGGATGAGCCCACAGCCAATTTCGATGAGCAGGGGATCCAATGGTACCATGCCCTTGTTGAACGGTTCGCAACGGGCCGTACCCTGGTGATTTGTTCCAATCAGCCACACGAATACCGCTTTTGCCCCGAGCAGATTTCCATTACGGATTTCAAATCCTGAAACCGGGCTGAACAGCCGGTTTGGGCCGATTCGTATCATTTTTTATCTTTGCCTTCCTTAAACGCAATAGCAATGGCAAAAGCATCGGAAGTAAAAACGGGGAACATGCTGCGGTTCAACGGAGAACTGGTTGTCGTTACCGAATACGTGCATCGGACTCCCGGAAACCTCAGGGCGTTCTATCAGGCGAAAATGCGGAATGTCCGTACAGGCAAGATCGCGGAATACCGCTTCCGCCCGGATGAAGAGGTGGAAATCGCCCGGGTAGAGACCAAAAACTACCAATACCTGTACGATGACGGCGATAGCTTCGTGATCATGGACAACGACTCCTTTGAGCAGATTCCCGTGCCGAAAGCGCTTTTTGGAGACGCTGCGCAGTTCCTGGCGGAGGGAATGCAGGTAACGGTGGCGTTTGATGAGAACGAAGAGCCCGTTTCAGCCGAAGCGCCCTCGCATGTGGAACTGGAAGTAACCTATACCGAGCCTGCTGTGAAAGGGGACACCTCTTCCGGGGCGATGAAATACGCCACATTGGAAACGGGTAAGGAGATTAAAGTGCCCCTGTTTATCAATCAGGGCGATAAGGTCAGGGTAGATACCCGCACCGGAGAATATTCGGAACGCGCGAAAGATTAAAACGTTCCTTCGTAAGGGGCCTCCGCACCTTGACCCCCTACGAAGAACGAAACATTCTTTAACTTTCCTAGTAATCCATCCGGAATACCCGGTTACCCATCATTACGGGCATCCAAAGCTGTCCGGTTTCGTAATTGTAATAAATGTCTGCCGGACCTTCTATTTTGCCCACGATTTCCGTGACTTCGTTGGTGCCCAGGTTCAGCCGCTTAAGCGCGCCGGCCCGCTCGCCGAACTGGATCCAATCGGTAAATACCAGCGTATTCTGATAAATGAACAGGCCGTCCAGATGACCCTGGTAGTCGCTCAGGATCTCATACCGCATACTGGTTGAATCCAGCTTTACTTTTCCGATCTTTCCGTTGGCCTGGTTGTTGGTCCCAACGCCCACTACGTAAAGCGTGTTATCGCCTTCGTCGTAATCCAGACCATTGGGGCCGTTGACCGAACCTTCAATATTGAGCTTCGTGTAGGTTTTCTGAAGGATGTCAATCTTGAAAATAGCATCCACATCCGGAGCGGACACCAGGATCTCGTGTTGATTCAAGGGTTCCAGGTCATTCAGGAAATTGCTTTCGGGTATCTCGATTTCAAAAACTTTCTTCCGCTTTTTATTCAGTGTGAAGCCGTAGACTTTATTGATATCAGTCACAAACAGTATTTTCCCGATCACACTCATCCCCTTGGGCGCATTCAGCTTTCCCCTGCGGGGGAGAAACAGCCGGTCAACGATCAAGCCGTCCGCGGAGATCTTTGTGATGAATCCATCGCCGTCTTCCGCGGTAGGATTGGGTTCCAAACCAATATTGGAGACATAGTAAAACTCGCCGTCATACGCCACGCTCTCGGGGTGCTGCAGGCCCGGGATATTGATTCCCTGCGAAAATGTTTGCCCACCGGTGAGGCATATAAGGACCAAAAAGAATAGTTTTTTCATGCTTCTCTTGTTTAAAGTATGGATCATAATGCAATTATAAGCCATCTGTTCGATTTTTTGATATTTTCCCGCCAAAAATGAGGCCAGCCTTTTTTCCTTTCGGTTCATGGGCACAGACCCGGTATGGCCCAAAACTTGATTGGTATTCCCGTGAACAGGTTAAAACGAAAGAGAATACGAAGAAAGCGATATGAAGAATTTGATTGGAAATACGGGAATGGCCTTGCTGGCCGGACTTATTCTGGGAGGATGCTCGGATCTGAACGAAGACCGGGTCAACGGAAACGCGCAGCTTCAGGTACGGCTTACCGATGCGCCGGGCAATTACGACGCGGTGTACATTGAAATTGAAGATGTACTGATTCATCGCGCGGGCGATGATTCCGTAGGGGAAGAAGGCTGGGAGCGGATTGAGGGCGTCCGCAGGGGGACTTATAATCTCCTGGAGCTGGTAAATGGCCACGACACCCTTCTGGTGGATGCCAACGTGCCTTCGGGACACCTGGGACACCTTCGTCTGGTACTGGGAGACGATAACCGGGTGGTGATCGCGGGGACGGAATACGAGCTTAAAACACCTTCCGCGCAGCAGTCGGGAATCAAGATCAAGATCAACCAGGATCTGCGTGAAAACGATATTTACGAAATACTGCTGGATTTTGACGCGGCAAGGTCCATTGTGGAAGCCGGAAACAGCGGACAATACCTGCTGAAACCCGTCATCCGGGTAGTGCCCCCGGACCCAACGGGCGGAACCGTACGCGGCGTGGTAACGCCGGGGAACATCACCACGGCGGTATTGGCGGTGGCCGGTACCGACACATTGGGGACCTACACCGACACATTGGGTAATTTCATGTTAAAGGCAGTGCCTGCAGGAAATTACGCCATGCGCTTTATTCCGGACACGGCCAGCGGATACGCCCCCTTCGATACCACCGGCATCACGGTAGGGGCAGGTGAGGTTCATCAGGTGAACGTCACCTTATTGGAAAACGCAGAAGATTAATTTTCCGGGGCTGCTGTCTCAGACTCCTACCTGCAGGGCGGTAAGTATTTCCGAAGGGTGATTCAGACGGTATTCGCCCGTCAGCTTATCCGGTTCGGTGGTCCCCCACAAAGCCAGTCCGAAATGAACACCGGCGGCATCGGCGCATTGCATGTCATACACCGTATCGCCAATGAACAGTACCTCATTGGCCGAAAACCCTGTCCGTTGCAGAAATAGCAGCAGCGGTTCGGGATGCGGTTTGTGTTCCGCTGTATCTTCATAGCAGATGGTGGTCTCAAACAGCGGGATCAGGCCGGCCGGAATGATGTCGTAGCTGAGCTCTTCGCGGATGCGCGAGGTGACAATTCCCAATTTCGTTCCCGCGGCATGCAATTGCCGGATTGTATCCTGGATTCCATCGTAAAACTTGATCAGGTAGGAAAACTCCAGCATGTACCGGGTCATTTTCGCGTGGTTTTCAGGCGTATCATCGATTCCCAGCAGCTCGAACGATTTGTACCGGGGTTTGCCCCAGATCTTCCTCAGCATTTCGGCCGGATCCATGGTGCGGCCCTGGCCGGCAAGGATCTTTAATTTTGCCTCCACCACGGCATCCTCGGTGTCCACCATCGTGCCATCCACGTCAAAAACTACAGCTTTATACATAGCAATTTCCTTATTTAAGCGGAATTTCCTTTCGTTCCGCACTGCTCTTTATGGCGGCCTCGATTACCCGGATAACATTTAACGCTTCCTGGGGTTTTACAGCAAGTTCCTTCTTTTTGCGGATCGCCTCATAAAGGTTTTCGTAAAAAGCCGGGTAATTCCCGTTGACCGTTTTATAGGCTTTCCGGATTGTCTTTCCGTCCTTTTCGCGGTTCAGTATTCCCCAGTACTTTTCGTCTTCGTAGCCCCAATTGGGCTCATCGGGCATACGCCCTGCTTTCAGACGTTCCTCCTGTGGATCGATTCCGTATTTTATATAGCTGCCGTCGGTGCCGTGCAAAATAATGCGGGGTCCTTCCTCTTTCACTAAATAGCTGCAGCGGATAATAACGGACACTTCGGGGTAGCGGAGCATCATGTTATAATAGTCAATGACCTTTCCGCCGGTGCGGATGATGCGAAGGTCAGCCCAGACGCCCTCGGGCATCCCGAAAAGATAAAGGGCTTCGTCTATCTGGTGTGATCCAAGTCCGTATAAGGTGCCCGTCCCGGAATCCTGATCTTCTTTCCAGGTATCTTCCTGAATGTAATTCCGGTACCGGTCGTAATGCGATTCAAACTCTACAATTCGGCCCAGGTAGCCCTTTTTCAGGATTTCCCGGATGGTAAGCGCTCCGCCGTCCCATCGTCTGTTCTGAAAAACGGTGAGCAAGACGTTTTTCTCCTCGGCCAGTTGGATTAGTTTTTTTCCTTCGGCTACGGTCATGGTGAAGGGTTTTTCCACCACCACGTGTTTCCCGCCCAGAATCGCTTCCCGGGTGTACTCATAATGGGTTTGATCAGGCGTATTCACAATAACCAGCTCCACGTCGGGATCGGATAAGAGGTCGGAAAATTGGGATACAATGCGACAGCCTGTAAAAAATTCTTCAGCCCCCCGGGGCGTGCGTTGCATGACCGATACCACTTTGAAGTTTGGATTGGACCGCAACAAGGGCCCATGGAAAACTTTTCCGGACATGCCAAAAGAAGCGAGGCCAACGTTAATAGGAGTACTCATGCGCGCTAAGTTACAGTTTAAGACCGAAAAAATTAATATTTTCGTACAATGATGGCGCACGAAAAACACCTGCTTCGTAAAGAATACCTGGATAAGAGGCTGGCCCTGTCAACGAAAGAGCTTAAAAGGCGAAACGAAGCTATTCTGAAACATTTTACCCGGATAAATTTTTCGGAAGTGCGCTATTTGCACAGTTATCTGCCCATCCGCGAAAAGAACGAAGTGGATACCCAACTGTTGATCGAGTGGGTGAAGGAAAACCAGCCCGGGATCCGGATCGTGGTGCCTAAATCCGATTTCAAGACCAATGTAATGTCTCATTATGCGCTGGAAGAAGTGGAGCTGAAGGTGGGCCGATACGGCATTCCTGAACCGGTCTCAGGAGAAGAAGTAGCCATTAAATCCATCGACATGGCGCTGGTGCCCCTGATTGCTGTGGATGAAACCGGGCAGCGGGTGGGATACGGGCGCGGTTTTTACGACCGCTTTCTGATGGAATGCCGTCCGGACGTGGAAACCATCGGGGTGTCTTTTTTTGAGCCGGTGGAAAGAATCGCGGACTCCGGCCCGCTGGACGTGCCCCTTAAAAAGTGCATCACCCCATCGGGGATCATTGATTTCAGATGGGCTACCTTATAAGAAGCATTATAAGAAGCGTTCGTTCCAATCAGTATTTCAGTTCCAGCAAAACCGGACAATGGTCCGAATGGCGAGCTTCGGGCAGTATCGCGGCTCGTTTCAGAAGGTCGTTCATTTCCGAGGAAGCCGACAGGTAATCGATGCGCCAGCCCAGATTCCGGGTACGGGCGTTGGCGCGATAACTCCACCAGGTGTAGTGATGGGGGTCGGGGTTGAAATACCGGAAGGTATCGGTAAATCCACTGTTAAAAAAGTCTTCCATCCATTGCCGTTCCTGAGGGAGGAATCCCGAGGAATTTGCGTTTGACTTGGGGTTGTGGATATCAATGGGGCGGTGACAGATGTTGTAGTCGCCGCCAATGATTAGGTTGGGGCATTCCCATTTCAGCCGGTTGACGTACTCCTGAAAGTCATCCAGAAAGCGGAACTTGAAGGCCTGGCGGTGCTCGCCGCTGGATCCCGAAGGGAAGTACACGCTCATTACCGAGAAATCACCGTAGTCGGCCCGCATGATCCGGCCCTCGCAATCGTAAATTTCCATATTGCAACCGTATTCCACCTGCTCCGGCTGGATTTTGCTCAGGATGGCGGTTCCGCTGTAACCTTTTTTTACGGCAGGGTTCCAGAAAACATGATAACCGAGCGATTCGATCAATTGCAATTGCTCGGGGATTTGGCCGGGCTCCGCTTTTACCTCCTGCAGGCAGACAATGTCGGCCCGGGTGGCCTGCAGCCAGGCCAGCCAATTCTTATTCATCGCGGAACGGATTCCGTTTACGTTGTAACTGATAATCTTCACGGAAAAAAGAGAAAATGCTACATTTCTATCGGGGATTGATCCCGTATTCAAGACGCCGAACCTCCCGTTTGGTTAGCTCGCGTATACTCATCCGGACATCGTCGCGTGGACGGTCAAAGGGATCGGTTTCCACGGCGGCAATTTTATCGATCACCCCGATTCCCTGCACCACTTCGCCAAAGACCGTATAGGACTGGTCCAGATGCGGGGTTCCGCCCAGGGTCTTGTAAACCTGGCGCTGCCATTCGGGAATTTCCCGTCCGCCAAGCCGGGTCTGTTCGAGCTGATCCAACTGCTCGTCGGTGAACACCTGGCCCTGCACGATGTAAAACTGGCAATTGCTGGAGGCCTTCTCCGGGTTATTATCCCGGGCCGCGGCAAGGACGCCTTTTTTATGGAAAAGAGAATCCCTGAATTCCGCCGGGATTCGCGGACCGGGGGCTTCGCCTGTGCCTAGCCTTTGATCCGGGGCGGCATTCCTCGATTCAGGGTCTCCTCCCTGGATCATAAAGTCTTCAATCACACGATGAAAAAGGAGGCTGTCGTAAAAGCCTTCCCGCACCAGACGCAGCATGTTGTCCCGGTGAAGCGGGGTTTCATCATATAAGCGGATAATGCTGTTTCCGTAAGGGGTGCTCAACTCGATATAATGGGGCTGAGGACCGCTTTTCTTGGACAGCAGCGGAAGACCGCATGCGGTCAGCATCAGAAAAGAGGCAAAAAGCAGGAAAATTTTCCGTTGCATGGGTTTAGATAACGCCTTGTTCTTCAAAATAATGAACAATCAACTGCTTGATAAGCAGTTCCTGTTCGAAAACGGTGTAATTTGGGATTTTTTTGACATTTCTCCAATGGGGCCACCCATCCTGGTCCAGTCCTTCCAGCTCATAATATCCCAATTCACTGAAAAGCCGGCAGTTGGCAATGTGCATTAATTCTTCCTTTTGCCTTTTGGAAAAGCGGCGCGGGCCTTTGCCCAGTTCCTGAACCCCGATGAGAAAAAGCATCGATTTCACATCCGGCTTTTCCGTGCCGAATTCGCTGGCGATCTTTTTGACCAGACTGACCCACTTCTCATTGGTTTCCTGTACGGTCATAGCGGCAGCATGAGGTAATTCATGCCGCGAAGATACGAAAAATTGACGTGTCCGGCGGGCTGCCGGAACCGGGGCGGGCCGGCTATCCGAGGAACGAGCTGTACATCCAAACCTGTTTTTCCTGCTCGCGGATGTAACCGGCCATCAGGTCGCTGGTGCCCTCATCGGAAACCTCGTCGGCCGCTTCCAGCACTTCGCGTTCAATATTGAGGATCTGGCGGAAGCCGTCCACGATGTGCTGAACACATTCCCGGTCATTGGACACGTTGGTTACTTCCTTCACTTTGGAGTTCTTCAGAAAATCGGAATACGAATGCAGCGGGGTGAATCCCAAGGTAAGCACCCGTTCGGCGATCTCGTCTATTTTCAACTGCGAATCGGTATACAGTTCTTCAAACTTCGCATGAAGCTCGAAAAACTTGTCCCCCTTAATATTCCAATGGAAGCCCCTGGAGTTGATGTAGAACACCTGGTAATTAGCCAATAATTCGTTCAGCTTGTCACCTAACTTTTTGGAATCCTTTTTCTCAAGCCCAATCTGGGTGAGTTTCGTGCTTTTTTTTGCCATGAGTTTTTCCTTTCTTCTATTTTTTAAGCCATCGTACTTCGTATAAATCGGTTCGCCGGTCTTTGAGCGTGCGCACGGTTCCGTAAAGGTGCAGTTCCTTCAGCACGTTGAGATCCACATCGGCAATGAGGGTCATTTCCGTATTGGGAGTTGCTTCCGCTTTTACGGCATTGGTGGGAAACTGAAAATCAGAGGGGGTAAATATCGCCGATTGCGCATATTGAATATCCATGTTGTTTACCTTCGGCAGGTTCCCCACGCAGCCCGCAATGGCGACATAGCATTCGTTTTCAATGGCGCGGGCCTGCGCGCAATGCCGCACCCGGGTATACCCGTTCTGGTTATCAGTGAGAAACGGTACAAATAGGATCTGCATGCCTTGTTCGGCATAGATGCGGGAAAGTTCGGGGAATTCCACATCGTAACAGATCAGGATGCCGATTTTCCCGCAATCGGTATCAAACACCTTCAACTTGTCGCCGCCGGACATTCCCCAGCTCTTCACCTCGATGGGGGTGGGGTGTATCTTGCTGTAGGAGTCCCAGGTCCCGTCGCGCCGGCACAGATAGGAAATGTTCTTCAGCGCCCCGTCCTCCAGAATGGGCATGCTTCCGGTGATGATGTTGACGTTGTATCCGACGGCGAAATCGATAAACCGGTTCCGGATGGGTTCTGTAAATTGGGTCAGTTCCCGGACCGCGTCGGCTTCGCCCAGGTGGTTGAATTCGGCCATGAGCGGTGCATTGAACAATTCGGGAAACAGGATGAAGTCGCATTTGTAGCCACTGACCACATCCACAAAGAACTCAACCTGCTCCAACAAAGCGTCCATGTTGGCCATCGGACGCATTTCCCATTGCACCAGGCCCAGGCGGGCGGTGGTAGCGGCCGCGAGCACACTTTGGTCCTCCTGGTAGTAAATATTGGACCATTCCAGGAGGGTAGCGTATTCCATCGATTCGGTGTCCCCTTTCAGATACCCCTTCAGCACCTTCTTAACGTGGAAATCATTGGAAAGCTGGAAGTTCAGGGTGGGATCGTGGATTTCCTTGAGCTTTACCTTTTCGATGTATTCCCGGGGCGACAGTTCCGCGGCGTATTGTTCGTAGTTCGGAATTCGCCCGCCGGCCACAATGGCGCGCAGGTTCAGCCTTTCGCAAAGTTCCTTCCGGGCGTCGTAAAGCCTTCTGCCCAGCCGCAGCCCCCGGTAATCGGGATGAACGAAGACGTCAATGCCATAAAGGACATCACCGTTGGGATCGTGTGTATTGAAGGAATAATTGCCGGTGATCTGGACATAGGTGTGCCGGTCGGTAAACTTTTTATAGTTCACAATGATGGACAACGCGCAGGCCACGACCTTGCCGTTTACTTCCACGCAGAATTGCCCGTCGGGAAAAATCCGCAATAGTTTGTTGATTTTGTCCTGGTCCCAATAACTGCCCCCCATGCCGGAGTAGGCTTCGATCATGGCGGCTTTCAAATCCTTGTAATCGCTTTTCCGAAGGGGCCGGAGCACCACGGAAGTCGCTTCTGCAGAAATTTCGGACATATGGTATTTTTTTGCTGATTGGGCTTAACGTAAAATTAAGCAAAATCAAGGCCATTTCCGCATCGGACTCCGCTTCGGCGTGGGCAGCCTGAGCACTCAGCCCACCTGCATGCCGTTGGCGGTTGTGCGTTCCGGGGTGAGCAGTACCACATCACCGCTTTCGGAATAAATGCCTAGCACGAGGCATTCGGAGAGGAAGTTGGCAATCTGTTTTGGAGGGAAATTGACCACGGCGATCACCTGTTTTCCAAGCAGGTTTTCGCGGTCGTATAAGGTGGTGATCTGTGCAGAGGTGTTTTTCAGGCCCAGCGGGCCGAAATCAATTACCATCCGCCAGGCGGGCTTCCGGGCTTTGGGAAAATCCTGAACCTCCACCACGGTTCCTACCCGGATGTCGAGTTTCTCAAAATCGTTCCAGCTGATCGGTTTTTTCATAATCAAAAAGCGGCGGTCTCCAGGGAAACCGCCGCCGGTAAAATAAGTGTGCTCAGATCAACCGCATTTGGTATATCCGCAGCTTTTGCATTTGAGACAGCCTTCTTCGTAGATCAGGCCGTCTTCGTCGCCGCAACTGCTGCATTTGCGGTCACTTCCGGCAAAGCCGTCGGGAATGTACCGTTTCAGCGAACGGGCCACCCCGTTCTTCCACGTATTGATGTGTTCATCGTACAGACTCAGGTTATTGACCAGATCAACCACGTAGTTAATAGGCATGCCGTGCCGTAATACCCCGGAGATCAACTTGGCGTAGTTCCAGAATTCCTTATTGAATGAGCGGGAAAGGCCTTCGATGGTGGTGCGGTAGCCATCCTTGTCATGGAATTGGAAGTCGTACCGTGATTCCCCGTTTTCATCTTTTTCCTTGATCACCCAGCCTTTTTCAACGTAAGCAGGCAGATTGAATGAATCTTCCATTTTCCCGGTAAAGATTTCGTACGGTCGGTCATCCAGTATTCCGATAACCGCGATCCATTTTTCGTAATCGTTCTGGAAACGGATTACGTCGGCTTCCAGCTTCTTGGGACGCTTGGGGGCCTGGGTCTCAGTCAGTCGCGCCGCCATTTCCTGGGCGCTTTCTTTGGGTGCGTCCTGCGGCTTTTCTTTACCCTTGTCGTCTGCCACCAGTACGCCGGTCCGTGAACCATCCCGGTACACGGTAATTCCTTTCAGGCCTTTTTTCCAGGATTCCAGATAGATTTCCCCCACCTTGTCCACACTCACATCCGAGGGAAGATTGATGGTGGAAGAGATGGAATGGGTTATGTATTTCTGTACCAGGGCCTGAATCTCAACCCGTTTGATCCAGTCAATTTCCGGTGCCGTGGAACCGTAATAGGGGGATTCCTCGATGTTCGGATTCCCGGTTACCTCCATCCACTGCTTCGCTTTGGGGTGATATACGGTGAATTCCTCCCAGGAGTCGCCCATGTCGTCGACAAAAGTCACGTTGGCTCCTTCCGCGCTGGTATTTACCTTCCGGCGCCGTTTGTAGGATAACAGGTATACGGGTTCGAGTCCGGAGGAGGTGCCTGCCAGGAGACTCAGGGAGCCGGTGGGGGCGACGGTGGAAAGTGAAATATTGCGTCTGCCATGCTCCATCATGCGGCTGTATAGCGAAGGGAATTCTTCTTGCATCATTTTCACGAACTCCGATTCGTTTTCGATCGCCGGATCGAAGCCTTTGAAGCTGCCTCGTTCAATGGCCATGTCGATGGAGCTGTCAAATTCCGCTTCGAGCTTGGTACGCATAATCCGGTCAATTACCTGCATGCCTTCTTCGCTGTCGAAATGCAGTCCGAGCGCAGCCAGGGTGTCGGCCAGGGCGGTGAAACCCAGTCCGGTCCGGCGTCCGTTCTTTCCCGTTTCGTAAAGCAGCTTCCAGGTCTCTATTTCGGTACGCTTGATGAAATCAGGCTCCTCGTCGGCGTAAACTTTATCCAGTATGCGCTGTACGTGCTCCAATTCCAGTTCCACCAGGTCGTCGCTCAGACGCTGGCTCTCGTACACGGTTTCGTAGAACGTTTCATAGTCAAACTGGGCGCCGGCGCCAAAGGGATTCTTGACGAACCCAAACAGGTTCAGCGCAATGAGCCTGCAGCTGTCACCGCCCTGCATCGCGATCTCGGAGCAGGGATTGGTAGAACTGTTTTTGTACTCGGGATAGACCGACGAAGTGGAATAGCGGTGCTGCCGGTCCCAGAAAATGAGACCCGGCTCGGCCGTATTGTGCGCACAGCGAATGATGGTATTCCATAACTCCCGGGCTCTAACCGTTTTTTTATGTACGGGCTGGCGTGAGTCAATCGGCCACCGGTGGGTGTACTCGGTGTCGTTCATGACCGCCAGCATGAATTCGTCTGACAAGCGGACCGAAATATTCGCTCCGGTTACCTTTTTCAAATCCTGTTTGATAGTCACAAAATCCTCCACATCGGGATGCGCAATGTCAATGGTGAGCATCAGGGCGCCCCGCCGTCCGTTCTGCGCCACTTCGCGCGTAGTATTGGAGAAGCGTTCCATGAAGGTAATGGCGCCGGTGGTGGTGCCGGCTGCGTTGGAGACTTTCGCATTCTTGGGGCGCAGCCCGGAAATGTCCACCCCTACGCCGCAGCGGCGTTTGAAAAGATGCGCCAGCTGCTCATCGGTATAGCAGATTCCGCCGTATGAATCGTAAACAGGGGGAACGACCACACAATTGGATAGGGAAGCGATCATGTAGCGGTTTCCAAGCCCGGCCATTACGCTTCCCTGGGGAATCACGTAGCGGAAACGGTCAAACAGGTCGAAGATCTTTCGTTCGGACAGCCCGATGCGGCGTTTTCCATAGGAAGAAAGCGCACTTTTGGAGCGACCCTCGGCCAATTCATCGAATTTCTTCTCCATCCTGGCAAATTCCCGGGCCATCCGTCGGTGCATATCCGCAGGTGTTTTCTCGGTGAACTGTCCCTGCTCATTTTTGACAGCATACTTGTTCATCCAAGTGGTGGCAGCCAGTTCGTCGCCACCGAAATACTCGAGGGCCGCCTGCTTTACTTCCTCCGCTGTAAACACTTCTTCGTCCATGGTGATCGCTTCATTCATATCCGCATAAGTTTAAAAGTTGAACAGATAATTTTTCCCTAACCGACCTGCTTGCCGGGACCGTCCCGGTTGGGCGTCACGACTCAAGCAATTTAAGCTTAAAAAAAAAAAATTCAAATCCGATTTTTAGATTTTTAGTCACATTTTAAGTGCAACCAATTGCACCTCAATCATTTATAATGTTGATTACTTAGATTTCGCCTTTTTTTAAAACAAAAAATCCGGAAAAAAGTGTAGATTTTTTTCTTTTCTGAATCGGCAAAAGTACGGTGTGTTCTTCAAATTGTGCGAGCCAAGTTTTCCACAATGATGCATAAAGTATATATTAGCAAAACCATCCGTTTGAAAAGGTGTTTGATGATTGAGATCTATTCCGACGAATATTTTATGCGGGAAGCCTTGAAAGAGGCTGAGAAGGCCTACGCGGAAGACGAAATTCCGGTGGGCGCATTGGTTGTAGCAGGCAATCGGGTCATCGGTCGCGGACATAACCTGACTGAACGTTTGAACGACGTCACGGCGCATGCGGAAATGCAGGCGCTTACCGCTGCTGCCGGATACCTGGGGGGCAAATATTTGGATGATTGTGTGCTGTATGTCACGTTGGAACCCTGCGTCATGTGTGCGGGGGCTTCCTACTGGTTTCAGATCGGAAAGATCGTCTTCGGCGCCTACGACAAAAAACGGGGATTCAGCACTTTGAACAGACCGATTCTGCACCCCCGCACCGTGGTCAGCGGCGGAATGCTGGAGGCGGAATGCGGAGGCCTGATCCAGGATTTTTTCCGCGGGAAAAGAAATAAATAGATTGTTGTACTAATAAATAAGAAACACTATGGCTTTTGAACTACCGGCGTTACCTTACGCCTCAGATGCATTGGAACCGCATATCGACAAGCAGACGATGGAAATCCATCACGGAAAACACCATCAGGCTTATGTCACCAACCTGAATAAGGCCCTCGAAGGCAAGGAAGCAGGCAGCATTGAAGAAATCTGCAAGAATGTTTCCCAGTATGGCGCGGCGGTGCGCAATAACGGAGGCGGCCACTTCAACCACTCGCTTTTCTGGACCGTGATCGGACCCAACGGCGGAGGCAATCCTTCCGGAGAACTTGCCGAGGCCATTAACGAGGCATTCGGTAGCTTTGACGGATTCAAAGAAAAATTTTCCGCGGCTGCTGCTACCCGCTTCGGTTCAGGATGGGCCTGGCTGATCGTAAAAGACGGCAAGCTCGAAGTGACATCGACCCCCAATCAGGACAATCCGCTGATGGATGTGGCCGAAGTACAGGGTACGCCGATTCTTGGCCTGGATGTATGGGAGCATGCTTACTACCTGAAATATCAGAACCGCCGCCCCGACTACATCGCTGCTTTTTTCAACGTAATTGATTGGAACGCGGTAGCCGAACGGTACGCGAAAGCAAAATAAACTTTTCCCTTCATGCCCGTTCCCGGGATCCCGGGAACGGCGTGCTACGGGAGCCGGCGGGAAGAGGATTCCCTGATGATAAGCTCCACCGGGAGCACTTTCGTCCGATGAGGCCTGTTCCGGCCCGGCTTATTGGAGTCGATCTGTTTTAAAAGCAATTCCGTGGCAATCTGTCCCATCCGATAGGACGACTGGTCTACGGTGGACAGCGTGGGGGAGACAATGAGTCCGCTCGGATCGTTGGCATATCCAACCACCGCCAGTTCAGAAGGGACGCCGATACCCAATTCTTTTGCCACCTGGATGCTTGCAATGGCGGAGGTGTCGTTTGCCGCGAAGATGCTATCGGGTCGATTTTTTTTGTCCTTCAATACCTTGCGGGCAACCTCCCAGCTATTATCCGTATTCAGATAAAATTCATGGACCAGTTCCGGGTCAAAGGGAATTTGGTATTTCTCCAGGGCAGCCTTGTACCCTTTCAGCCGGTCTTCATAAATATTCAGGCTCAGGGCCCCGGTAAAGTGGGCAATTCTCCTGCAGCCCTGTAAGATGAGGTGTTCGGTTGCCTTATAGCCTCCCGCCACATCGTCGCTGACTACTTTCTGCACATCCAAATCGCGTGGAACCCGGTCGAAAAGTACCACGGGAATATCGTTCTCCAGGAACAGGTTGAAGTGTTCGTAGTCGCGTGTGTACATGGACAGCTGGCTGATCAGCCCATCAATCCTGCTGGAGAACAGGGCCTGGAACTGTTTAAGTTCCCGCGTCGGGTCGTCGTTGGTCTGGCAGATGATGATATTGTAGCCGTGCTCGTGTGCCTTGTCCTGTATTCCACTTATGGCATTGGACTGAAAATGGCGGTCGATCCGGTGGGTGATGACCCCGATTGTCAGGGTTTTTTTATTTCGCAGACTGGAGGCGATGGAGTTGGGCTGGTAGCCCATTTCCCGGGCCGTCTGTTTCACCTTTTTCCGGGTTTCGATGCTGATTATCGAGTCATCTTTAAGCGCTCTGGAAACGGTAGAGGGCGAAATTCCGAGTGATCGGGCAATGTCATATATTGTAATGACCGATTTGCTCATCTGGAAAATACGATCTCCAGTCTCGCCTTGTAATCGGGATGGCTGTCTCCTCCGAGCAGTACCCGGCCGCCGTGACTGACACTGTGAATGGACCCCATAACCTGGTCGTTCTGATACACGGTATTCAGGGCGCTTACAAACAGGCTGTCGTCGTCCGCTTCGTCATTCAGTATCGCCTGTACGTACCGTGTGATATTAAACCGGTAGGAATTATTGTTCTTCTGATACACGCCGCTGAACAGCGTTGCTACCGACGGATTAAGGTATGTATCGTGAATGTGCCTGATAAATCCGTTTTCTCCCGCTCCCTGATGCATCATGATACGCGGAATGGGGTGGTAGGACGAAGCGGAGCCCGGAATGACAGTCAGGATGAGCTCGGCCTTGTTGATGCTCAGCGCGCCGCTATCTGCCAGGTTTTTGAGATAGGGGAAATGAAGCCTCGTCTGCAGCCCCTGCAT
Source organism: Anseongella ginsenosidimutans (assembly GCA_029268045.1). Classification (GTDB taxonomy): domain Bacteria; phylum Bacteroidota; class Bacteroidia; order Sphingobacteriales; family Sphingobacteriaceae; genus Anseongella; species Anseongella ginsenosidimutans_A. Next base: position 74,156 of record JAJUHF010000001.1, on the reverse strand, counting down.
GGATTGGATATAGAGCGTACCGTCATCGGCGCCGTTCAGCACATCCGCCACCGGTGTACCGCTGTAGTCGTGCTGGATATAGGAGGTTTGGGCGGCCGCGGAATTAATCGGGAACGATTTGCTGAGCGTATCGGCATTATCGTTCGTCCGGTAATACAAACGGATTTCAGAGGCCTCCTCGGAAGACAGGTTGAAGCTGATCAGCGCCCCGTTGCTGCTAAGCGAGGTCGAATCCATGCTGAGGGAGATCCCCTTGAAGTAATCCAGGAACCGTTCCTGATCGTTGAGGATGGCGGTATCGATGTTCAGCAATTTGGAGGTCATATAAGCCGCATCCAGCTTGATCCGAAGCTGGGGCGGGGATTTGATCAGGCTGTCCGGTCCGTTTTTCACGATGGCCTGCAGCATGATGCTGTCTTTCCGGTTCACGACAAACTCACTGGAGCCGATGACCTGCCCGGTTTCAAAGAGCTGGTCGGTATAATAGGCGGCCGTGTCCACGATTTCTTCGGTAAGTTCCTTCACCACCAGGTTCACCCTGCTCAGGGTGTCTCCGTACAGGGCTTCGCCCGACAGGGGCGGGTACTTTAGAATGAGTACCGCCGAATCCAATACCGGATTGGTGCCGAAGTGCCCTCCTGTACTAAAAACCTGCGTAAACGCCCTGGCTTCGGTAGAGCCGAATACCGGGTCTTTGAAATGTCCGACGGTCCGATAGGTGATGGGGTTAAAGAAAAAACCTCGTATATCCCTGAGAAGCTGGTTGTTGTCCGTCCTCGTCCGCGGGACCTGAACGGTCTGTGTAAGCACGGTAGCCGTGTCGATTACATTTCCGTTCTGAAACTGCTGGTCTTCAAAGCCGATGAGGGCCGGGTTATCGCAACTTTGAAAAAAAAGAAGACCTGCTATCGGCAGCAATATGCTCCGTGAGATTATTTTCATATAATGATGCTATCGTTTTACGCTTCCACTTCAGCCATGTCTTCTTCGAGAACCTGGTCGTAAAAAGTGGGATAGTCTTCGAAGTTTTCGGTAGAAGTGATTGTAGAAACCGGGATCCGTGTATTTTTCAACTGTTTTTCTACCTCGGGGGAAATTTCCTCCGATGCGATGATCGCTCCGTCGGCGTATTTGATCGCGCCCAGGTGAAGTGCCACCGCGTTCCCGTTTCCGAACGACTCGGCCTCCTGCTCGGTCATCGGTCCGGTCAATGCTTTTTTATAAAACGATTCGCCCAGATTTTCGGCAAAATCATTTCCATATACGGAATAAACTACTTTAGAGTTCTTGAAAGTAGGCTCGTTTTTGTAAGCCGTTTTTACATACATGGGTACCAGGGAGCTCATCCATCCATGGCAGTGGATAATATCCGGCGCCCATCCCAATTTCTTTACGGTTTCCAGCACACCCTTGCAGAAGAAAATTGTCCGTTCGTCATTATCGGCGAAGAATTTTCCTTTGCTATCGTGGAATACCTGTTTCCGGTGAAAATACTCTTCATTATCCAGGAAGTATACCTGCATCTTGGCACCTTGAATCGAAGCTACTTTAATGATAAGCGGGTTGTCGTTATCGTCCACGACAATGTTCATCCCCGATAGGCGGATCACTTCGTGCAATTTATTCCTTCTTTCATTGATGCAGCCGAATCGAGGCATGAGTACGCGTATCTCGTATCCGTTTTCCTGCATGGCCTGAGGTAGGTGTCTGGTAATTTTTGAGATTTCGGTAAGTTCCAAATAGGGAGCCATTTCCTGGCAAAGGAAAAGGATCTTGGTCTTATTTGTCATAATGAATGAAAACTATTTATAGAACAATGAAACAACAGATTTCCGGTGCAAATATACGAATAACTTATGATAAATCAATGATTTATGCAAAATGGCAATGGAATCTGAGGGATTTTTATCATTTTTGCCGCTTATTTTGAAGACGTGTTGGATATCCTGAAAACCCGTGCGGAGCTTACCCGTTTTTTGAATGAAAGACGGTCTGGTATTTCCTCCATTGGCTTGGTCCCCACCATGGGAGCTTTGCATGAGGGGCACCTTTCGCTGGTTACGCGCAGCGCCGAAGAAAACGACCTGACCGTGTGCAGTATTTTTGTCAATCCAACCCAGTTCAATGACCCCTCCGACCTGGCGCGGTATCCGCGGCCGGTTGAAAGCGATATCCGGAAACTGACCAAAACGGGATGCGACCTGCTTTTCATGCCGGATGCCGAAGAGATCTATCCCGAAGAGGAATCCTGGCACATGGAACTGGGTGAATTGGAACGGGTAATGGAAGGAAAATTCCGGCCGGGACATTATCAGGGAGTGACCCAGGTGGTGAAGAAACTGTTCGATCTGGTTGCCCCCGATCGCGCTTATTTCGGACAAAAGGATTATCAGCAGTTTCTGGTGATCGGGGAACTGGTCAGGCAGTTTTCCATTCCCCTGGAGCTGGTCTGCTGTCCTACGCAGCGGGAAGCCGACGGACTGGCCATGAGCTCGAGAAATATCCATCTCTCGCCTGAGGAGCGCAAAGAAGCCGTTCTGTTGTCCAAGGCCTTGTTTCTGATCCGGTCGTTGGCAAATGAAATGAGCCCTGCCGAGGCCCGTGATAAGGGGCTGGAATTGCTCGGATCGTCCCCCTTGATCCAAGTGGAATACCTGGAGATCGCGCACGCCGATACACTCCGGCCGGTGACCGACTGGAACGAGGCTTCAAGGGTCATCGCATTGGTCGCTGTCCGTATCGGGCAAACACGATTGATAGATAATCTGTTTATAAAACATTAATAACATTGGGATATGGGGAGTGGCGCGTGGGATGCGGCGCGTCACATTCATATCGGGTCCAGGAAATTATTCCTAAATTTGCATCGAAATGCTGATACAGGTTTTTAAATCAAAGATACATCGGGTCCGGGTTACCCAGGCCGAGTTGAATTACGTAGGCAGCATTACCCTTGATGAGGAGTTAATGGAGGCCGCAAACCTGATCGCGAACGAAAAGGTTCAGGTCGTCAACATCAATAATGGCGAACGCTTCGAAACCTATGTCATCAAAGGAGAGCGTGGCTCGGGCATGGTCTGCCTGAACGGGCCCGCCGCCCGGAAGGCGCAGGTCGGCGATGTGGTCATCGTCATTTCATATGCCACGATGGATTTCGAGGAAGCCAAACAATTCAAACCAAGCATCGTCTTTCCTGACGAGAACAATCGCTTAATTAAATAGTCTTTTGGAGAATAAAGCCAGGTTATTCGCGGTTCTCAGGTATCTTTTGCTGCTGGCGTTTGGATTGCTGTTGCTATACCTCGCGTTCAACGGCCAGGATATGAACCGGATTATCTCCGATCTGCGTGATGCCGATTATTTCTGGGTGTTCATGTCGTTGCTGGCGGTGTGGCTTGCCCATGTGTTCCGGGCTATCCGGTGGCAGATGCTGATCCGTCCCTTGGGTTACCGACCCAAATTAACCAATACCTACCATGCGGTAATTATCGGATACCTGGCTAATCTGGCGCTCCCCCGGATGGGCGAAGTGACCCGATGCGGCGTACTGAACCGTACAGACAAAGTGCCTGTGAACGCGCTCATCGGCACGGTCATCACCGAGCGTCTGATCGATGTGTTCTGCCTTTTGCTGGTGACTGCACTGGCCGTATTGCTCGAATTCGATCTGATCAGCGGTTTTGTTATTGAACGGATACAGGCCCTGTTTGCCGGAACAGTCAGTGGGGCGGCGGTGATTGGGATCATCGCCGGGTTTTTTCTGCTGATTTATCTGGGCATCCGCTCATATTTCAGACGCAATAAATTCAAGCTGCTGCGTTGGAATTTCTTCCGTAAAATGATCAATATGCTGGCAGGCTTCCGGAAAGGGTTTACTTCCATTGCAAAAATGGAAAACCGCACCTTATTCTGGACCTATACCGCCGTGATCTGGGGATTTTACCTGCTGGCTTCTTGGTTCGGATTCAAAGTGCTGAAATCCACTGAGTTTCTGGATCTGGGGGTAGCCGCCGTCATTCTGGCTCTGGGTAGCCTGGGCATGGCCGCTCCGGTACAGGGAGGCATTGGACCATACCACTGGATGGTTTCCGAAGGACTGACCTTTTTCGGTTTATCGCGGGAAGCCGGGCTGGCCTACGCCACCATCAGCCATACTTCCGCACAGATTCTGTTGATTCTGATCCTTGGAGCGGTCAGTATGCTGGCGGTCTTCTTTGAAACTTACAAAAGGAAGCGTCAGGAACGGGACTCGTCCGATTCATCGTAAAATCTTCCGGATCCTGTTGGACCGTTGGATCAATTTGTAAAAGGCCTCGTAATCTTCCTTTTCCAGCAGGTGTTGCATGTTCTTCAGCTGGCGGATATGCTCTTCAAGCACATCCAGCACGTTTTCCCGGTTTTGCCTGAAAACGGGTACCCACATATCGGGCGAGCTTTTGGCAAGACGTACCGTGGACTCAAACCCACCGCTGGCCAGTTCAAAAATATGCCCCTCTTCTTTTTCTTTCTCCAGCACGGTCAGCGCCAGGGCGAAGGAGGTGATGTGTGAGATATGAGACACGTACGCGGTATGGACGTCGTGCTCGGTGGCGTTCATAAAGACCGAGCGCATCTGCAGGGAATCAACCAGGTTCTCCACCATTTCAAACGCGTCTTCGTCGCTTTTTTTGACGTCGCAGAGCACCATGGTTTTGTCTTTGAAAAGATCCTTGAGCGCGGCTTCCGGGCCCGAGTACTCGGTTCCGGCCATGGGGTGAGCAGCAACCAGCCTGCCGCGCCTGGGATGATCGCGAACGGCTTCCAGGATCTTTGACTTGGTGGAACCCAGATCAACCACTACCTGGTCCTTTACCTGGTCCAGGACCCGGGGCAGTATTTCAAGGATGGCATCAACCGGAACGGCAAGGAAAATGAGGTCGGAAACCTTGACGGCTTGGTCAAGTGTGTCCGAACGGTCAATGAGTTTCAGATCCAGCGCCTTTTGGATATGCGCCGGGCTCTTGTCTACGCCGATAATGCTGGCGGCGATGCCTTTTTCCTTTAGGCTCAGGGCAAGCGATCCGCCAATCAGTCCGATTCCGATAATTGTTACAGTCATTTTGTTTTTTTAATGCGATCAATCGCCTGCCCCAGCGTTTCTTCCGTGGCGCATAGGCTGATCCGAACGTATGGCCGGCCCATGCTGCCAAAAATGCCCCCCGGGGTAATGAAAACTCTGGCCGAGCTGAGTATTTCATCACTCAGTTCGTAACCGTCCGCATAGACGGACGGGATCCGTGCCCAGACAAACATGCCGGCCTGCTGCAGCTGATAACTGCACCCCAGCAGGTCAAGCAAGCGGAATGCCGCTTCCCTGCGGGCGCGGTAAATGGCATTCAATTGCTCATACCATTCCGGGCCCAGACTCAGGGCTTTGGCGGCTGCAAGTTGTACCGGCAGGAACATGCCCGAGTCCATGTTGCTTTTGAAGCGTAGTATTTCCCCGATGAATTCCGCCTTTCCCACCAGCATGCCGGTTCGCCAGCCGGCCATATTGCCCGACTTGCTCAGGGAATTCAATTCCAGCGCCACCTCCCGTGCTCCTTCTACCGCAAGCAGGCTCTCTGGTTTTTCATTCAATATGAAACTGTACGGGTTGTCGTGGCAGAGCAGGATGTCGTATTTCCGCGCAAAGTCCACCAGGCGTTCAAAAAACGCGCTCCCCGCGCGGGTTCCGGTAGGCATGTGTGGGTAGTTTACCCACATCAGCTTGACCCGGCTAAGGTCCTGGCGGGCTAATTGCTCCAGGTCCGGAAGCCAGCCCCCCTCTTCGGAGAGTCCGTATTCCAAGCAGGTGGCTCCGCTTAATTCCACCGCGGAGCGGTAGGTCGGATAACCCGGGTTCGGGATCAGGGCCTGATCTCCTTCGGAAAGGTACGTCATGCAAATGTGCATGATGCCTTCTTTGGAACCGATCAGGGGAAGGATTTCGGTGTCGGGATTCAGCGTAACTCCGTAAAACCGCCGATACCAATCGCCGATAGCCCCCCGGAACACGGGTGAGCCCCGGTAACTTTGATAGGCATGCACATCGGGTTTCACCGCCTGTTCGCACAGGGTCGTGATTACGTCCGGATGAGGGGGCAGGTCGGGACTTCCGATCCCCAGGTTGATTACACGATCTCCCTGTTGATTCATCTCTTCGATTTCCCGGAGTTTCCGGGAAAAATAATATTCTTCAGTATGTTGCAGTCTTGGCGCTAATTCGGGCATATCACGTGATTTTACTTGCAAAAGGGAACCCCTTTCCCTTTGGCAATTTTAAGAAAAAAATGCACTGCTTTAAGCAAGGTGTTCAATTTGTTCGTATTTGGCCGTTCGGGTAGCCTTGCGGTTTCCCGCCGAAAATCAAACAGTTTCTTACCTTTGGCATCATAGCTGTAACGATCAAACCAATCAAATAACCGAATAATGCAGTTTACACTTACAGAGGAACAGGAGATGACGCGGATCGCCGCCCGGGATTTCGCACAGAAGGAGCTGTTGCCGGGTGTGATCGAGCGGGACGAAAAACAGATTTTTCCGGCAGAACAAATAAAAAAACTGGGAGCGCTGGGTTTTTTGGGAATGATGACCGATCCGCAATACGGTGGCGGCGGGATGGATACGATATCCTACGTACTGGTCATGGAAGAACTTTCGAAAATCGATGCCTCCACATCGGTCGTGGTTTCGGTGAACAACTCCCTGGTTTGCTTTGCGCTGGAAAAATACGGGACCGAAGAACAAAAGCAAAAGTACCTTGTTCCTTTAGCCAGAGGTGAGAAAATAGGCGCTTTTTGCCTTTCAGAACCCGGGTCGGGATCGGATGCGACCCGTCAGCAGACTACCGCCATTGATCAGGGCGATTATTACCTGTTGAACGGCACCAAGAACTGGATTACCAACGGCGGTACGGCAAGTACGTACCTGGTGTTCGCGCAGTCCGACCCAAGCCGCGGCCACAAGGGGATTAACGCCTTCATCGTGGAAAAGGGGATGGAAGGATTCAGCATCGGGCCGAAAGAAAATAAAATGGGAATCCGTGCTTCGGATACCCATTCCCTGCATTTTTCCGATGTGAAAGTGCCCAAAGCAAACCGCTTGGGAGAAGAAGGAGCGGGCTTTCATTATGCCATGAAGACCCTGGAAGGTGGGCGGATCGGCATCGCGGCCCAGGCTTTGGGTATCGCCTCCGGGGCGTTTGAATTAGCCGCGACGTATGTCAAACAGCGGCAGGCGTTTGGCAAACCCCTGTCGGATCACCAGGCGATCCGTTTTAAACTGGCCGATATGGCTACCGGGATCGAGGCTGCACGCTTGCTCTGCCTGAAAGCAGCTTCGCTGAAGGATCAGGGGAAATCCTACAAAACGGCCGGCTCCATGGCGAAATTATTCGCGTCCGAAGTCGCGATGGCGGTCACGGTGGAAGCGGTACAGATTCACGGAGGGTACGGTTATGTTAAGGAATATCATGTGGAGCGGCTGATGCGGGACGCGAAGATCACCCAGATCTACGAAGGGACTTCTGAAATCCAGAAAATTATTATATCAAGGGAAATACTGAAATGAATCGAAATAAAATACGCAGCGTGCCGGCTGCGGCTTTTCTACTGGGCTTGCTGTTGATGACATCCTGCGGCGGCCCGTCCGAAAAACAAAGCGGCTTGCCGGAAGGGATCTGGCGGGCCACACTGACCACCGACAGCGGGGAAGAGATCCCCTTCAATTTTGAGGTCGGTAGCGAGGACGGCGCGTCCTATATTGAAATCATCAATGGGGATAACCGGCTTCGGGTCGATGAAATCACCTTCAAGGGCGACTCGGTCAACTTCCTCATGCCCTTTTTCGATTCGGAATTCAAATCGCGTCTCCAAGGCAATTCCCTGACCGGTTCGTGGATTAAGCATCTTGCGGACCGCGACGCGGTCATGCCCTTCCGCGCGGTTCACGGGGTGAATTACCGTTTCGTGGAGTCTCCCGAAGCGCCTGCCGTGAATCTTTCGGGGCGTTGGGCTGCTGGATTTGTGCGGGAGGGGGATACCCTTTCCGCGATCGGAGAGTTCAGCCAAGAGGGCAACCGGCTCACCGGCACGTTTATTACCCCCTATGGTGATTACCGGTTCCTGGAGGGGGTGGTCAGCGGGAAGCAGGTATTGCTGTCGGCGTTTGACGGCGGGTACGCTACCCTGTTTACCGCTACGGTGGCGGACGACTCCACGCTTACTGCGGGCATGTTTTATTCCGGCCGGAGCGGGGTCAGGACTTGGACTGCGTATCAGGATCCCACCGCTGAACTTCCCGATGCCAATTCCCTGACCTACCTGGCTGAGGGCTATGAAAAACTGGACTTTACCTATGTAAACCTGGAAGGGGACAGCGTTTCCCTTGGGGACGAAAAATTTCAGGGGAAAGTCGTGGTTATCCAGTTTTTTGGTTCCTGGTGTCCCAATTGCCTGGACGAAACCCGGTTTCTGAGTGACTTTCACAAACAATACCGGGATAAGGGGTTTGAGGTGATTGGACTGGCCTACGAACGGACGAACGACATGGAGCTGAACAAAAGACTGGTCCGGCGCATGACCGACCGCTTCGATGTGGAGTACGAAATGTTGCTCACCGGATACACGAGCTCGGAAGTGGAGGAAAGCATGCCCTCCCTCCGGAACTTCATGGCGTTCCCAACCACCATCGTTCTAGACCGGCGGGGAGAAGTGAGGCAGGTGCATACCGGATTCAAGGGGCCGGGAACGGGTGCCCATTACGAGATTTACGTGGATGAATTTACGCGCCTGATCAACGGGCTGTTGGAAGAACAACCTTAGAATTGCCGAATATGAGGAAAATCCTGTTGCCCGTCCTGACCGCTGCAGTGCTGGTATCCTGTGCTGCCCGGAAATTGCCTGAGAAACATGTGTTGCTGCCCGGCATTACCATCACGGAAAACATTTCCGAAGATACCGCCGGGATCACGGCTCACGACCGGTATCAGGGGAGCTATACGCGGAAAACGGATCTTTTGCACACCGATTTGGATCTGTCCTTCAATTGGGACAGCAGCTTCGTCCACGGTCAGGCCTCCCTGAAGCTGAAGCCCTATTTTTATACTTCCGATTCGTTGATTCTGGATGCCAAGGGATTCCGCCTGCACGAGGTGGCCCTGGTGACCGGCGGCGGGAGATCCCCTTTGGACTATTCCTACGACGGACAGCGAATCCGCATTGGGTTGGATCGCGCATACACGCGGAAGGAAACCTACCAGGTATTCATCCGTTACACCGCCATGCCGGACCGGCTCGAAGCGGGTGGCAGCGAGGCGATTACGGGAGAAAAAGGATTGTATTTCATTGACCCGCGCGACCGGGATCCGGAGAAGCCTTCCCAAATCTGGACCCAGGGCGAAACCGAGGCCAATTCGGCCTGGTTTCCTACCATAGACGGACCGCAGGAAAACCATACGCAGCGGATTGCCCTTACTGTGGACGAAAAGTACGTCACCCTTTCCAATGGCCGCCTGGTTTCGGAAAAGGCAAACGGCGACGGCACCCGCACCGACGTATGGGAGCAGGAGCTTCCGCATGCGACCTACCTGACTATGATCGCCGTCGGGGACTTTGCCGTGGTGAAGGACCGGTGGCGCGATCTCGAGGTGAATTATTATGTAGAGCCCGAATACGAATCCTATGCGTCGCTTGTTTTCGGGAATACGCCTGAAATGATGGAATTCTATTCGGAATTACTCGGTGTGGATTATCCCTGGAGCAAATATGCTCAGATCGTCGTCCGGGATTTTGTCTCGGGGGCCATGGAGAATACCACCGCTTCGGTCTTTTTCGACCGCATGAACATGACCGACCGGGAATACCTCGATGAAAATCACGAAGACATCATTGCCCATGAGCTGTTCCACCATTGGTTTGGGAATCTGGTCACCTGTGAATCCTGGTCCAACCTGCCGTTGAATGAGGCATTCGCAACCTACGGCGAATACCTCTGGCTGGAGTACAAATACGGCCGGGCCGAAGCCGACGTGCACGGTTTCAACGACCTGGCGTACTACCTTTTTGACGAAGACTCGCATGACAAGGATTTAATTCGCTTCGAAGTGCCCCACCGGGAGGATATGTTTGATGTGGTGACCTATCAGAAAGGGGGCCGCGTGCTACATATGCTTCGGAAATATGTGGGCGATGAAGCGTTTTTCGAGGCCCTCAGGCAATACCTGGAAAACCACCGTTTCCAGACCGTGGAAATCCACGATTTGCGAATGGCCTTTGAGGCGGTGACCGGCGAAGACCTGAACTGGTTTTTTAATCAATGGATGCTGGATAAAGGGCATCCTGAGCTGAATTTTAAGATTTCTTGGAATGCGGAGGCAGGTCAAGTCGTTATCCGCACGGAGCAGACCCAGGACCTATCGAAATGGCCGCTGTACAAGTTGCCGCTTGCGGTTGATTTCTACCTCGATGGAAAGGTGGAGCGAAAACAGCTGGTTATTGATCAGCAGGTGCAAACCTTCACATTGGATATGCCCCGGGAGCCGGAGCTGGTGAATATGGACGCGGAAAAGATGCTGCTTGCCCGGGTCCGGGAAGACAAGCCGTTGGAACAGTGGGTATTCCAATATTACCATGCGCCCTTGTACATGGATAAATACCGCGCGCTGCAACACCTGGTCGGAACGGCGGCGGATCCGCGGGTGCAGGAAGTGATGCTGGACGCGCTCGATAACGAAACTACCTGGGCCATCCGGCTGGGAGCCATTCATCTGGTAAGCCGGTTTTCCCCTGAATACAAAGAGAAGGCGCGTCCCGTTCTGGTCCGGCTGGCAACCGAAGATGAAAAGTCCCTGGTCCGTGCGCTTGCCGTAGAAGCCCTTGCCGAACATTTCGGAGGAAAGCAAAACAAAACCTTGTTTGAAAAGGCGGCAAAAGACCCCTCTCCGGCGGTAGAGGCTGCAGCGAAAAAAGCACTCAAAAAGCGTTGAACTTTAAAATATTATAGAAATATTTTATTATATTTGCACTCGTTTTTGGAACTGGAAGGAGGGGACGGGCGTCCCCTCTTTTTATTAGCGGTACTGTAGCGCGTAACACAGGGAGGGAATGGACAACATTCGTCGGATCACGGAGCTGATAGAAGAAAAGATCGCGGGAACCGATCTGTTTATTGTGGAAGTGCGGCTGCATGGAAACCGGCTTCAGGTCTTCATTGACGGGGACAGCGGCGTATCCATCGATGCCTGCGCGGACATAAGCCGGCACCTGGGCCGCGCCATCGAGGAAGAAAATCTTATCGATCACGCTTACACACTGGAAGTATCGTCCCCGGGTTTGGATATGCCTTTGAAGCTGAACCGGCAGTTTGTTAAAAACACAGGGCGTACCCTGGCGTTGAAAATGCAGGACGGCACCCGGCGCGAAGGCCGGTTGGTGCAGGTAAGGGAAGAGGGCATTTTGCTGGAGGAAAAACGGAAAACGGACCGGAAAAAATTTATCCTGGTCGAATCCGAACTTCCATTTTCAGAAATAGCGGAAGCGAAAGTGACAATTAACTGAAAAATTTGTATTCTTTGTATTCATAGATTATGAGCAATATCAATCTGGTAGATTCCTTTAAGGATTTTAAGGATGAAAAGAAGATAGACAGGCCGTACATGGAAAGTGTGCTGCAGGAAGTGGTGAAGAGTATGCTCAGGAGGAAATTCGGCACCGATGAGAACTGCGACATTATCCTCAACGTCGATAAAGGCGATATTGAAATATGGCGGACCCGCAAGGTCATGGCCGACGGTTTTTCTGAGGATGATGCGCTTGAAATTGAGCTGTCCGAAGCGAAGAAACTGGATGACAGCCTGGAGGTAGGTGACGATTACATTGATGAGATCACGCTGGAAGACTTTGGGCGCCGCGCTATCCTGGCTGCTCGGCAAACCCTGATCTCCAAAATCCTTGAACTGGAAAAAGACGCGATCTATACGGAATACAAAGACCGGGTAGGGGAAATCATTACGGCCGAAGTATACCAGATATGGAAGAAGGAGATTCTCCTGCTGGATGAAAAGAAGAATGAGCTGATCCTTCCCAAAACCGAACAGATCCCCGCCGATTTCTTTAAGAAGGGCGAGACCATCCGGGCGGTTGTTTTGAAAGTGGAAATGATCAACGGAAATCCGCGCATTATCCTGTCGCGTACCGCTCCGGAGTTTCTGGAACGTCTCTTTGAGCTGGAAGTTCCTGAAATATTTGACGGGCTGATCACCATCAAGAAAATCGTACGGGAGCCGGGTGAACGGGCCAAAGTGGCGGTGGAATCCTACGATGACCGGATTGATCCGGTGGGGGCCTGCGTGGGGATGAAAGGTTCCCGGATCCATGGGATTGTGCGGGAGCTCCGCAACGAGAACATTGATGTGATCAATTATACGAACAATATTCAGCTGTATATTCAGCGCGCATTGAGTCCGGCAAAGATCAATAGTATCAAGATCAATGAAGAAACTAAATATGCTTCGGTATATTTGAAACCGGACCAGGTGTCGCTTGCCATCGGACGCGGTGGCCACAATATCCGGCTGGCGGGAAAGCTGACCGGTTATGAGATCGATGTGTACCGTGAATCCGAGGGAGACGATGAAGACGTGGACCTGGATGAATTCTCGGACGAAATCGAAGGCTGGATGATTGATGAATTGAAGGGAATCGGGTTGGATACAGCCAAAAGCGTGCTCGCACTTTCGATAGAAGAACTCGTAAAACGAACCGACCTGGAGGAAGAAACAATCCGGGATATTTTGTCGATCTTGCGGGCAGAATTCGAAGAATAAAAAGGAAGATCAATTTGCTAATGTCTGAAGACAAGAAAACATATCAATTACTTAAAGTAGCGAAGGAACTTAACGTCAGTATTACAACGATCGTCGACTACCTCGGCGACAAAGGATACTCCGTTGAGGCACGACCCAATACGAAGATTGGGGACGATCTGTATCAGCTGCTCCTGAAGGAATATCAGACCGACAAGATATACAAGGAGGAAGCGAAGCAGATCCATATTGGCCGTGCGCGCCGGGAGGATGTCTCCATTGACGAGGTGAAAGCGGCCAAGCCCAACGGGGATGATGAAGAACAGGAAGAAATTCTAATAAAGAACACCGCTTCCTCCACCACCATTACCAAGACCGAGAAACCCCTGGCCGGGAAAGGACAAGCCGAACCCGAGCAGAAGAAGGAAGCTCCGGCCGAAGAACAGGAAGCGAAGAAGGAAGAGGTTCCGGCTCCTGAACCGGCCGGAAGGACCAGCGGTCCCAAAATAGTTGGTAAGATAGACCTCGATAGCCTGGGCAAAAAGCCCCGCCCGGCAAAGAAAGCGGAAGAGGCCGAACAAGCCGAAGCCGCTGAAACGCAGGCCGGGGAGACTCCGGTACAACCGGCGGAGCAGGTGCAGGATCCGGCCACCCCGGAACAGACAGCGCCTGAACCCGAAGCCCCACAAGCCGAGGCCGAACCCGCAGCCGAGGCGGCCGATGAGGCCGAAGCGGAAACCCAGGCAGCGGAAAAAGCCGGTTCTCCGGAAAAGACCGCAGATGACCAACCCACAGCCGATTCGCCGGAGGAAAAAGAAGATTCCGGTAAACGGGAAGTAATCCGCGCTACGGCGCAGCGCCTGAGCGGACCGAAAGTCATTGGCCGGATTGATCTCCCTGCGGAAAGAAAATCGAAACCGGTAGCCTCCTCCTCGGGACAACCGGAAAAAGGGAAGCGGAAACGGAAGCGCCGCGAGCGGGGAACGGTTGCTCCGGTAAGCGCGGGACAGCATCAGACGAAAGATAACAAACCGGGTAAAACCGGGTCGCGGGATCGCCGAGGCAAAGAGCGGGAGGAAGTGGATGACAAACAGGTACAGGAACAGATTAAGGCCACCCTGGCCCGATTGAGCGGGGCCGGAAAATCCGGCAAATTCGCGCAGCGTGCCCGTCTCCGCCGGCAAAAGCGGGACGATATTGCCCGCGTGGCGGAAGAAGAACAGCAGGAAAGGGAATTGCAGTCCAAGGTGCTCCGGGTAACGGAATTCCTGACTGCCAACGAATTGGCCAACCTGATGGACGTTTCGGTCACCCAGATCATAGCCACCTGCATGAGCCTGGGGTTGTTTGTTTCCATTAACCAGCGGCTGGATGCCGAAACCATCAGCATTGTTGCTGACGAGTTCGGATTCGATGTGGAATTCATTACCGCGGATGATCAGGATGATCTCCTGGAGGAAGAGGACAATCCGGAAGATTTGGTAAGCCGCCATCCCATTGTCACCGTGATGGGTCACGTGGATCATGGAAAGACCTCCCTGCTGGACTATATACGGAAAGCCAACGTCATTGCCGGCGAAGCAGGCAGTATCACGCAGCATATCGGAGCCTACGAAGTGGTGCTGGATGACGGCCGCAAGATCACCTTCCTGGATACCCCGGGACACGAAGCGTTTACCGCCATGCGGGCGCGCGGTGCCAAGGTGACCGATGTGGTGATTATCGTGATTGCGGCTGACGACAGCGTGATGCCCCAAACCATTGAAGCCATCAACCACGCGCAGGCCGCGGGGGTACCCATGGTATTCGCGTTCAACAAAATGGATAAGCCGGGAGCCAGCGCGGATAAGATCCGGGAACAGCTTTCCGGAATGAACATCCTGGTGGAGGAATGGGGTGGAAAATTCCAGGCCCAGGAAATATCCGCCAAATCGGGTATGGGTGTGGATGAACTGCTGGAAAAGGTATTGCTGGAAGCAGAACTTCAGGACCTGAAAGCCAATCCAAAGAAAAAGGCAATTGGTACGGTCATCGAAGCCGCCATGGAAAAAGGGCGCGGGGTCGTCACCACTGTGCTTATTCAGGCCGGGACCTTAACCGTGGGCGAGCCCATTCTGGCCGGCCAATACAGCGGCCGCGTCAAAGCGCTGTTCAATGAACGCGGAAAGAAAATTGAAAAGGCGGGTCCTTCCACCCCTGTACAGGTACTGGGAATGCAGGGCGCGCCGCAGGCGGGCGACCGGTTTAATGCGGTGGAAACCGAGCAGGAAGCCAGGGATATCGCCACCCGTCGTCAGCAATTGCAGCGTGAACAGGGATTGCGGACCCAGAAACATATTACATTGGATGAAATCGGCCGTCGTTTGGCCATCGGCAACTTTAGGGAACTGAACCTGATCGTGAAAGGCGATGTGGACGGGTCCGTGGAGGCGCTTGCCGATTCCCTGCTGAAATTGTCGACCGAAGAAATTCAGATCAACGTGATCCACAAATCGGTGGGTCAGATCTCCGAATCCGATGTACTGCTTGCCTCGGCCTCCGATGCGATCATTGTCGGTTTCCAGGTCCGGCCTTCGCCCCAGGCGCGCCGCCTGGCGGAACACGAAGAAATCGATATCCGTCTTTATTCCGTTATCTATAAGGCCATTGAGGAAATCAAGTCGGCCATGGAAGGAATGCTGGCGCCCGATGTGGAGGAACGGATTGTTTGTAACCTGGAGGTCAGGGAGACATTCAAGGTTTCCAAACTGGGTACCATTGCAGGATGCATGGTCCTGGACGGCAAAATTACGCGGAACACCAACGTGCGTCTGATCCGGGACGGGGTTGTGGTGTATACCGGCGAGCTGGCCTCCCTCAAACGTTTCAAAGACGATGTGCGGGAAGTAAGCGCCGGATACGAGTGCGGTTTGAATATCCAGAACTTCAATGATGTGAAAGTGGGTGATATCATTGAAGGCTACGAAGAAGTTCAGGTAAAACGCAAGTTATAACCGAAACTCGTGCGGGTGCCCTGATGAGGTGGTGTTAGAAACCTCCCCGGCAGGGCTCCCGGTTCCTGCATAAGGTATTACGCGGCCTAAACCTTTGCATATGAATAAGTGTCATTTTTACATTTTACTTCTGCCTGCTATTCTTGTTTTGTTTGCCTGTGAGTCTGATCCGGCTGGTTCCGCGGAAGACCGGAAGAACTCACCGGAGGCATCGCTGGCCACGCTGGAAGTTGCCGACGGACTCGAAGTCCGTCTTTTCGCCAGTGAGCCGCTCCTGAGTAATCCTACCAATATCGACGTGGACGCCCGGGGCCGGGTTTGGGTTACCGAGGCCTGGAACTACCGGAACTGGCTTAATACCGAAAATCCTTACCGGGAGCAAGGCGACCGGATTGTGATCCTGGAAGACATGGACGGAGACGGCCAGGCCGATACGGCCAAGGTGTTCTTTCAGGATACCCTAATCAATGCGGCCATGGGTATCGCGGTACTGGGCAATCAGGTCGTTGTTTCCTGTAGTCCCGGCGTTTACCTGCTGACCGATACCGACGGGGACGACAAAGCAGACACAACTACCTTGCTTTTTTCCGGCATCGGGGGGCTGCAGCATGATCATGCCGTACATGCCTTCGTATTCGGCCCCGACGGAAAATTATATTTTAATTTCGGAAATGAGGGGCACACACTGCTGGGTCCCGACGGACAAGCCCTGCTTGACCCGCTGGGACGGACTATCCGTGCAGGCGACGCGCCTTATCGGCAAGGTATGGCTTTCCGCTGTAATCCCAACGGGTCGGAACTGGAAGTGATCGGCCATAATTTCAGGAATCCATACGAGCTGGCGGTGGATTCCTACGGCCGGGTCTGGCAATCCGACAACGACGACGACGGGAACCGGAGTACCCGCATCAATTTCGTCATGGAGTACGGCAATTACGGCTATACCGATGAATTGACCGGCGCGCGCTGGACCGAGTGGAGGATCAACCGGGAGGACTCCGTTCCGCGCAGGCATTGGCATCAGGACGATCCCGGAGTAGTTCCCAACCTGCTTGTCAATGGAGCCGGATCACCCTCGGGACTGTGTATTTATGAAGGAAGTTTGTTGCCTGCCGGTTACCAGGGACAGCTGATCCACGCGGAAGCCGGACAGGGTGCTATCCGGATTTATCCGGTTCGTGCCGCCGGCGCAGGATTTGAGGCCACCCGGAAGGATCTGCTTTTTTCAAGGGAAGATAACTGGTTCCGTCCCGTGGACGTTTGTCCCGCTCCGGACGGTTCGCTGATGGTAGCCGACTGGTATGACCCGGGTGTGGGCGGGCATCGTGCCGGCGACGTGGCACGGGGAAGGATTTACCGGATCGCTCCCCGGGGGCATGCCTACCGCCCCGAAAGGGTTTCGGTCGAAACGCCCGAAGCGGCGATCGCGGCCCTGGCCAGTCCGGCGCAATCCCTCCGGTATCTTGGCTGGACCGCATTGCATGTCCTGGGTAATCAAGCGGAACCGGCGTTAAAGGAGCTTTTTACTTCGGGCGCGTATCCAGCTTCGTCGCCTTCCGATCCCCGGCTGCGCGCGCGGGCCTTGTGGCTGCTTGCCAAGCTCCCGGAGAACGGGCCACAGTATCTTGAGCTGGCCCTCGGGGATGACGACGGGTTGATCCGTGCGACGGCCATTCGCGCTGCCCGGCAAATGGACATGGAGCTGGCGCAGGTACTCCAGCGCGTGGCAGACGATCCTTCTCCGGAGGTCCGGCGTGCTGCGCTGATTGGCCTGCATTACCTCAACGTACCGGAACGGCCCGCCCTGTGGGCGCGCCTGGCGGCCCATTACGACGGGAGTGATCCTTGGTATTTGGAAGCATTGGGCATCGCCGCGGCCAACGACCCGGATGCCTGTTTTGAAGCCTGGCTGGAAAGCGGCGGCGACCCCGCCACGCCGGAGGGGCGTCAAATCGTTTGGCGGTCCCGATCGGCAAAAGCCCTGCCGCTTTTGGTTGACATGGCGTCCGCCGAAAGGCTTGGAGACAGGGAAAGAAGAAAGCTCTTCCGCGCGATCGAGTTCAGTCCGGCTTCGCAAAAAAACCAAGCCCTTCTTTCACTCCTACGCGGACAGGGGACGAGCCCGGAAGCAGCCGCCTATGCGCTGATGCTGGTCGACCCGGACAGGCTTTCGCGCACCCCGGCCATGAAGCAAACCATGGAGGAAAGCTTGCGCGTTTTGCAGGGCAAACCGGAATACATCCAGCTGGTTGCGCGATTTCATCTTCAGGAGAAATCCCCCGAGCTGCTGAAAATCGCGCTGGACACCACCTACGAACAGGAAATGCGGGAACGTGCCCTGACTACGATCGTCCAAATGGATCGGATGGATGTGGTCCGTTCCGCGATGGAAGCGGACGAGCGGCATGCATTGATTCTGATCCGTCTATTACCCAAGGCAGATGACGACCGGGTATTTGGGGAATTGGAGCGGATCATTTTGGATGAGGCCTACCGCGCGCCGTTGCGCCGGCAGGCTGTCAGTTCATTGGGAGCAACCTGGACCGGGAGCGACAGACTCATGCGGCTAGCCGAATCGGATGAATTGCCTCCCCTGTTCGATACGTTGGCCAAAGAAGTGCTCTCCTCCGCCTGGCGGCCGGACGTTCTGGCAAGAGCACGGGCTTTCTACCGGGAGGAAAAAGGGGACGAGGCGCTTCCTCCGGTCAGCACCTTGCTCGGGCTCCGGGGCGACGCCTCAGCCGGAGCTGCCGTGTATACCGCCTGGTGCAGTTCCTGCCATGTCGTAAACGGAAAAGGGATCGCGTTCGGTCCGGAGCTTTCGGGCATTGGCGCCAAGCTTTCGGAGGAGGGGCTTTACGACGCGATTCTTCATCCCGATAAAGGGATCAATTTTGGCTACGAAGGGTACACCGTTACGCTCCGGGACGGACGCACGCTGACCGGTTATCTGACGGGCGAAACCGAAAGCGGAATTTCATTACGCGTCATCGGAGGGCAGACCCATCAGATAGCGCGTTCCGAGGTCAGATCCAGAAAACCATACGGACACTCCCTGATGCCTTCCGGACTGGGTGAAGCAATGGGAAAGAACCAATTGCTCAACCTGATCGCCTACCTTCGCGGGCTAAAGAATGGAGGGTAACAAGCGCTGTTCACAGGACAGAACAGGATAGTTTTCATCCGATTCCTTCTTAACATTACACCTTGAGAATTACCAGTAGTATATGGGAGCAGTTTTAGGAGTTATTTTTCATGCCATCGGAGGTTTTGCATCCGGTAGTTTCTACATACCTTTTAAAAAGGTCAGAAACTGGGCGTGGGAAAGCTTCTGGATCGTGGGCGGACTGTTTTCCTGGATGATCGTTCCTTTTATTGCAGCCTGGTTAACCGTTCCCGGGTTAATGGCAATCATCGGAAGTTCCCCGGACGAGGTGGTTTTCTGGACCTACGCCATGGGCTTCCTCTGGGGGATCGGGGGCCTTACCTTTGGTTTGGGCATACGCTACCTGGGGGTATCGCTGGGCCAATCGGTGGCACTGGGTTTTACTTCCGCCTTCGGAGCCCTTCTTCCGCCGATTTACCGCGATGTATTTACCACAGAAACCGAGGGTACGTTTTCGGCCATGCTCCATCACGTGGGGGGCAGATGGGTGCTGGCCGGTGTGGCGGTTTGTTTGCTGGGGATTTACCTATGCGGAAAAGCGGGGGTCCGCAAGGAAAGAGAACTGGACAGCCCTCAGCACAGGCGGCAGGGGAACGAGTTTTCGGTAAGAAAAGGGCTGGTAGTAGCCATCGTATCAGGGATCCTCAGCGCCTGTTTCAATTACGGGATCGAAGCGGGTAAACCCCTGGCCCAGGCGGCGGAACTGGCCGGAGCCAACCCCCTGTTCCGGAATAACGTGAGTTTTGTGATTATTTTATGGGGAGGCCTCACCACCAACCTGATTTGGTGTCTCATGCTGAATGCGCGAAACAGAACATTCCGGGACTATGTAAACCCAAACGCGCCGCTCGCAAGAAACTACCTGTTTTCCGCGCTGGCCGGCACGACCTGGTTTCTTCAGTTTTTCTTTTACGGAATGGGGGAAAGCAAATTGGGGAACGGAGCCAGTTCCTGGATACTGCATATGGCCTTTATCATCCTGGCATCCAACTTATGGGGAATGGCTCTGAAAGAATGGGCGGGGGTTAGCAGAAAAACATTCAACACGATATTAACCGGAATTGTCGTGATCATTCTATCGGTGGTGATCGTTGGATACGGCAATTCCCTGACTTATTAAAATCATGTTTTACAATGGATACAAAGTTTAAACACGTAAGCTACCTATGGGATGAAAACAAAGCGAAGGCTTTGGAAAATGACGAAATCGGCCTGTTGCTCTACCGCTCCAATTTATTGGGGGCCGATCTTCGGCTTACGAATTACGCCGGCGGAAATACAAGCTGTAAAACCCGGGAGATCGATCCGCTGACCGGAAACGAAGTGGATGTACTCTGGGTAAAAGGTTCCGGCGGCGACCTCGGGACGCTCAAACGGAACGGGCTGGCCGGCCTTTATTTGGACCGGTTGCACGACCTTAAAAAGAGGTACCGGGGCATTGAATTTGAAGACGAAATGGTGGGATTGTTCAACCATTGCATATATGACCTGGATTCGAAGGCGCCTTCCATTGACACCCCCCTGCACGCCTTCCTGCCCTTCAAGCACGTGGATCACCTTCACCCCGACGCCATCATTGCCATTTGTGCCTCAAAAGACGGCGAGGCCATTACCCGCGAACTTTTTGGCGGGGAGCTGGCCTGGGTTCCCTGGCAGCGTCCGGGCTTCGACCTGGGGCTTCAGATGGAACAGGCGGTCCGGGACAATCCGGGTATTCGCGGCATCATGCTCGGGGGACACGGTTTGTTCACCTGGGGAGACACCGCCTACGAATCCTATTTGAACACGCTGGAAACCATCGAAAAGGCGGCTGTTTACCTGGAAGAACACTATGGTAAGAAACGACCTGTCTTCGGGGGGCAAAAGGTGGCCGCCCTGGAAGAAGGCAAGCGGCGGGACGTGGCCGCCCGCTTAATCCCGTACCTGCGTGGGCTTGCTTCCGAACAACGCGCCATGATCGGTCATTTCACCGACGATCCCCGCGTGCTCGAATTCATCGGCAGCCATGACCTGGAGCGCCTGGCGCCCATGGGTACCAGTTGTCCCGACCATTTCCTGCGGACCAAGATCCGACCGCTTGTCCTGGATCTGCCTCTGGAGAAACTGGAGGCCTCGCCCGAAGAAATAGTCAATCACCTGCGTCCGCAGTTTGAGGCGTACCGAAAAGATTACCAAGCCTATTACGACCGCTGCAAGCGGGATAACAGCCCCGCGGTCCGGGATCCCAATCCGGTAATCATTCTGTATCCCGGAGTGGGAATGTTTGCCTTTGCCAAAGACAAGCAGACTACCCGCGTTTCGGCTGAGTTTTACATCAACGCGATCAACGTGATGAAGGGAGCCGAGGCGGTTTCCTCTTACGTCTCCCTGCCCGAACAGGAAGCCTTTGATATTGAATACTGGCTGCTGGAAGAAGCGAAATTGCAGCGGATGCCCCAGGAAAAGCCGCTTTCCAGAAAGGTAGCCTTTGTAACCGGCGGATCGGGCGGGATCGGGAAGGCCATTGCCCAACGCTTTCTGGCCGAAGGCGCCTGCGTGGTGTTGTCAGACATTGACGAGAATGCGTTGGTCGATACCAAAGCCGAATTTGATGCACTATTCAGCAAGGATGTGACGGCCATTGCGCCCGCCGATGTAACCAGCGCCGAGAAAGTGGCTGAAGCACTCAAGATCACCAAACTGCAATACGGTGGAGTGGATATCCTGGTCAATTGCGCCGGATTATCCATTTCGAAATCCCTCCTGGAAACGACCGAGAAAGACTGGGATATCCTGTACGACGTGCTTGTGAAAGGACAATTCCTGGTATCAAGAGAAGGGGCCGCCATTTTAAAGCAGCAGCAGATGGGTGGCGATATTGTTAATATTGCCAGCAAGAACGCCCTCATGTCCGGACCCAATAACGTGGGTTACGGGTCCGCCAAAGCGGCCCAACTGCATATGTCCCGTTTGCTTGCCGCCGAACTGGGCCCGGACAAGGTGCGTGTCAACGTAGTCAATCCCGACGCCGTAATCGAAGGCAGCAAAATCTGGGAAAGCGGCTGGGCGGAAGGCCGGGCCAAAGCGTACGGGATCACCGTTGACGAACTGCCGGCCTACTATGCCAAGCGAACCATCCTGAATGAGACGATTTCTGCCGCGGACATTGCCGGGGCGGTATTCGCATTTGTCAGCGGGCTTTTGAAGAAGAGTACGGGCAACGTATTGAATGTGGACGGTGGGATTCCTGCCACCTTCGTCAGATAAAAGGGCTTTGCGGGATGATCATCGAGAAAGACGCGCTGGACGCTTTCAATGAGCGGTTCCGGGTAAAACATGCACGACAGCTAGCCCGGCTGGAAGAAGAGCTTTCCGATAAGGGAATCCGGACACAGGTACTAATCAACCGGTTACAGGATTTTCAGGTAGCGATTCCAAGCTGGGCCCTCGGAACGGGCGGAACCCGTTTCGGTCGATTCCCCGGAGGAGGCGAACCGGGCAACTTGGAGCAGAAGATCGAAGACATCGGACTGTTGCATGCACTGAACCGAAGCAGCGGACGGATATCCCTGCATATCCCCTGGGATATTCCAGAAGACGCGGCCAGGATCCGAAATCAGGCAGCTGCGTTCGGGATCCGGTTCGATGCCGTAAACTCAAATACGTTTCAGGATCAGCCCGGTCAGGAACTTTCCTATAAGTTCGGGTCACTCAGTCATACCGCCCCCGCTGTCCGGCGTCAGGCGGTGGAACATAACCTTGAAGTGATCCGGCACGGAATGGCTTTGGGTTCCAAAGCGCTTTCCCTGTGGCTTTCCGATGGATCCTGTTTCCCTGGGCAGCAGAATTTCGCAGGGGCATTCAACCGGACGCTGGAAAGCCTCCAGGCAATTTACGAAGCCCTGCCCGAAGACTGGCAGTTTCTGGTGGAATATAAACCGTATGAACCCAACTTTTATTCGACCGTAATCCAGGACTGGGGAACGTCTCACCTGTTCTGCACCAAATTGGGCGAAAAGGCCAACGTATTGGTTGATCTGGGACATCACCTGCCCAATACCAATCTGGAACAGATCGTAGGCATTTTGATCAACGAAAGAAAACTGGGCGGTTTTCATTTCAATGATTCCCGGTACGGCGACGACGACCTTACCGTGGGAAGCATCCGGCCTTATCTGCTTTTTCTTATCTTTAACGAATTGGTGGATGGAATCCGGCTTGCCGGAGGCGATAGCAATGCGTATGCGTGGATGATCGACGCCAGCCATAATGTGAAAGATCCGCTGGAAGATCTTCTGCAATCGGTCGAAGCGATCCTGATCGCCTACGCGCAGGCGCTGCTCATTGACCGGGAGGCGCTGGCCGTCGCCCAACAGGAGAACGACGCGGTGGGGGCACAACAGCTTCTTCAGGATGCGTTCCGGACCGATGTCCGGCCGCTTGTGAGAGAAGCCATGCTGCGGTCGGGCGGCGCGTTGGACCCCATTGGGCTGTTCCGGGAATTGAACATCCGCCGGCGGCTGATTGAAGAACGGGGCATGTCGTCGCAAGCCACCGGATTGTAGCTAATTCACGATGATTCCTTGTATTGCAGTATTTGATATAGGTAAAACGAATAAAAAAGTATTGCTTTTCGACGAGCAATACCAGGTGGTACACTCTTTTTCCCGGCAATTTGACGAAATCACGGACGAAGACGGCTTCCCCTGTGAAAATCTGGCGGAGGTGAGCGATTGGGTACAGGCTACCTGGAAGAAGCTGGAAGACGACCGCCGTTTTGACATCCGGGCGCTTAACTTCACAACCTACGGTGCAAGTTTTGTGCACCTGGACGAAAAGGGAAAGCCCCTTGGCCGGCTCTATAATTACCTCAAGCCTTTTCCTGAAAAGCTGCTTGCGGAGTTTCGGGCCAAGTACGGGGATGAGATCCGGTTTTCGACCGAAACCGCTTCCCCTCCGCTGGGTATGCTGAATTCCGGACTTCAGCTCTATTGGCTGAAATACATGCGGCCGGAACTTTTCAGGAAGATCAGGTATTCGCTTCACCTTCCGCAGTATTTTTCCTATTTGCTTGGCGGGGAGCTTTGCTCGGAGTATACCAGCGTGGGCTGCCACACGGGCTTATGGGATTTCAGCGCCGGCCAGTACCACCGGTGGGTCAGGGAAGAGAAGCTGGATGTGCTGTTTCCCCCGCTGGTGACCGATCCCTTCAATGGCGCCATTCCGTTCCGCGGCGATTACCTGCCCATTGGAACCGGTCTGCACGATAGTTCTTCCGCGCTTATTCCCTATCGGAAGCGGGCAACCAGCTCATTTATGCTGCTGTCTACCGGTACCTGGGGTATTACACTCAACCCCTATGCCCGCGAAGCGCTGAGTCCGGAACTGCTCCGTGCGGATTGCCTGAATTTCATGACTCCCCAGGGGGGGACGGTTCGTGCTTCCCGCTTTTTCCTGGGACATTATCACGATGAAATGCTCAAGCGCCTGGAAAGCATCTTTCATCCCGCGGCAATCAAAATAATAGGCTGGGACCGGGAAGAAGTCGAAAAATGGAGCACCTTGGAACTCAACGGACTGGACGAGGATTTCGAGCAATGGGATATGCGCCGGTTTAAAGAGTTCAGGCATGCGTACGCCACCCTTATGCGGGCGCTGGTAAAGAAGCAGGCGCGGGCAGTCCGCCTGGCGGCCGGCACCGACGGGAAACACCAGACACTGTATATAGATGGCGGTTTCAGTAAAAACCCTCTGTTCATCGCCATGCTGCGGCGGGAGTTTCCCGGACTGTCCATTGAATCGCTTGGGTTTCACGAGGGTACAGCCTTGGGGGCTGCCATGCATCTGGGTCTCTTTTAAGATTTATGCAATAAAAACCTAAACCTCCGGTAGAATGAAAAGAAGGACGTTCCTGCAATCCACGCTGGCTTCGGCCACCCTGTTTTCGATCGTTCCCCGACACGTGCTCGGCAAGGGCTTCACCGCACCCAACGATCAGATAACCTTGGGAATAATCGGTACCGGCAAGCAAAGCCATGGCCTTGCCGGACAATTTTTGAAACTGGATGAATGCCGGGTGACCGCCGCCTGCGACGTGTATCGGCAAAAACTGGATCGTTTTGTAAAGCAATTGAATGCGCGGTATGCGGAAAAGCTTGGCAGGCCCTCCTACAACGCGACAACCGCTCACACGGACTATCACGAATTACTGGAAAAAGTGGATGCGGTCGTCATTGTGACTCCCGATCACTGGCATGCCATCCCGGCCATTGCGGCCATGGAATCGGGAAAAGACGTGTTTTGTGAGAAACCTTTATCGCATACGGTCCAAGAGGGAAGGGCCATGGCCAATGCAGCCCGCAAACACGGGCGGATCCTGCAGACCGGCAGCATGCAACGCTCCTGGGAACGATTCCGGCATGCATGCGAGCTGGTGGTGAACGGATACATTGGGGAAGTTCAATCGGTCAGGGTGAATGTCGGGGACCCTGCTGTTCCCTGCGACCTTCCCGCCGAACCCGGTCCGGAAGGTTTGGACTGGGACGCCTGGCTGGGTCCGGCGCCTGCCCGTCCCTTTAACGCGGTTATGGCTCCTCCGCCATCGTTCGATGGTTTCCCCATGTGGCGGTATTACGAAGAATACGGCGGGGGGATTCTTTCGGATTGGGGGGCGCACATGTTTGACATTGTCCAGTGGGCTCTTCAGATGGATCATTCAGGGCCGGTGGCATTTGTGCCGCCCCCGGATCGGAACGCCAAGCGGGGGATGCAATTTCACTATGAAAACGGGGTCGTCATGACCCACGAAGATTTCGATCGGGGCTGGGCGGTCGAGTTCAACGGCACCGAAGGGCAGCTTCAGGTTAGTCGGTCCTTTCTGGAAACCAATCCGGCGTCCATCGCCTCCCAGACCATTAAGCCAACGGAAACGCGCCTGTATAAAAGCGATAATCACTATCAGGATTGGTTGCAGTGTATCAAAACGCGGGAGCTGCCGGTTTGCGATGTGGAAATAGGGCATCGGTCTGCCTCGATCTGCAACGTGGCCAATATCGCCTACAAGCTAGGTACCCCGCTGGAATGGGATCCCGTTAAAGAGCGTTCCAATAACCGCGCCGCCAATAAATTGCTTGGAAAGAAATACCGAAAACCCTATAGTATAGGTATTTAAGCAGGACAGCACAGGATGGCAGGTGTCCTCTAATTGGACATATTGGGTGCATGGATACGGCTGACCAATTGTGGGACGCATTCAGAACGGGTGATATGGAGGCGTTTGGGAATCTGTATCACCGGTATTATCGTCCACTCTACAACTACGGCTTCACCATTTTTGCAGATAAAGAAGTGGTCATGGATTGTCTGCATGAAATGTTCCTCGACCTTTGGGAGCGAAGGGAGCGTCTGCCTTCGGTAAAACAGGTTAAATACTATCTCTTGGTAGCTTTCCGGAGACGGATTATACAAGTCGCGCAGGCAAGCAGGTTGTCCAATGACGATATCCCGGAAGTCAAACAAGCTTCGGTGGAAGACCAATTCGTTATCAGGGAATCCCAGCTCCTGTTCGATAGCCGATTCAAAGAAGCCTTTAATAAGTTGCCCCATCGACGCCGGGAAGCGATTTACCTCCGATACGGCCAGGAATTGAGTTACGACCAGATTGTGAATGTAATGGGTATAGAATATCAAACCGCGCGGGATCTGGTGTCCAAGGGCATCAAGAGTTTGCGGAAAGAATTGCAAAGCAAGGATGTGGCAGGTTCTGCAGCACCTCTTTCCACCGGAATCCTAAACTGGTCTACCTGATTTTTTTTCAAAGCGACACTACAAAAACAGCACACCTTCCCTCTTATTCATATGGGTTACAGAGACCTCCTAAACGACTCATATGAAATTTGAGGACGATCTGCACGAACACGAGATCCACACGGAATGGAGCCGTCTCCAGGATGCCATTGAAAAAAAAAGGCAAATCACTGTAAGACGAAGTGGGATGCTTAAGATAAACTGGAAAAGGACGCTCGCTGCAGCGGCCAGTGTAGTCCTGGCTGCACTGCTAACGATATGGATTTCAGGCCGCTCTTCTCAACGTACGTATGCGACGGGGTACGGGGAACAGAAACATATTATACTGCCAGACAGCTCCCGTGTGGTATTGAACTCAAACTCTTCCCTGCGTTTTAACGATCCATGGTGGTCCCGCAAGCGGCAGGCTAGAATCCGGGGAGAAGCTGTGTTTTCCGTGGTCCATACGGTGGATGACCGGCCTTTCATTGTCCGTACTCCGGGAGGGATGCAGGTAAGCGTGTTAGGGACCGAATTCAATATTTTTGCAAGAGGTGAAATACAGCGCGTGGTGTTGAACTCGGGAAGCGTGCAATTGCAATATGAAAACCGGGCGGCGATCCGGATGGTACCGGGAGAAATGGTTTCAAAAGTAGGAAATGAGGGCCACCCGATGAAAACCAGGGTGGATCCGTCCCGGTATTTTTCCTGGGTAAACGGGAAGCTTCTATTTGACAATACGCCCCTTAAGGAAGTATGCCAACAGATTGAGGATCAGTTCGGTCTGGCTGTTTCCTTTCCCGATTCCCTGATGGGCAACCGGCTGTTCAACGGTACTTTTCCCGCAGATAACGCACAGGTTTTGTTAAAGGCCCTGATGAAGACCTATCAATTGGATGCCATATGCAATGGGAACAGGGTGGAATTTCGCCGCAAGGAAGAACAACCTAAATAAACATAAAAATGAAAACAATTACACGAAGCTGGACATTTACCTTGTTGCTTATCGGTGTGATGCTTCCCGGTATGGTGACTGCCCAGTGGGGATTGCAAAGTACGCGCCTAAAGGGCGAACCCGATGCCCGGGACCTACGGACCCTACTCAAGGACCTGGAACTCATGCACGAGGTCTTTTTTTCCTACGATGCCGCTACCTTGGAGGGGAAGTCAACCCGTTTGGATGTGGACCGCTCTCTTCAACTGGAGGAAAACCTAAACCGTATTTTGCGGTCTGCCGGCTTGCGGTTCGAACGTGTTTCCCCTCAAGTTTATGCCATCCTTGCGGAGGAAGAAGAATTCAAGTCGTCGGAGGTGGTCCGTTCGGCGGATAAGCTCCCTGAGGACCGGGAAGCGGTCCAGAATCTGATCATTGGGAAAGTAACGAATGGGACGGATCCGCTTCCCGGCGCATCGGTACGGATTAAAAACTCCTTGAAGGGCACGGCCACCGATACGGAAGGGAATTTTGAACTTGCCGTAGACGAACCGGAAGTGGTCCTGATTGTTTCGTTTCTCGGATACCTGAGCCAAGAGGTAACAGTGAAAGTCGGAGAGACGATAACAATCGCCTTGATGCCGGACCTGGAAGCCCTTGAGGAGGTTGTCGTGGTGGGGTACGGTACCCAAAAAAAAATCACATTGACCAGTTCGGTTTCCACCATCGAAGCCGATGAAATCCTCAAGTCGTCGGCAACGAATGTGAGCAATGCGCTGGTAGGCAGGCTGCCGGGGCTGATTGCAGTGAAGGGGAATGGAAAACCCGGTGCCGGTTCAAGTATTTCCATTCGTGGCGCCAGTACCTTTGGCGATAACAGTGCGCTGATCGTGGTAGACGGAATTGTCCGCGACTTTCAGTATATCGATCCGAACGAGATTGAAAGTATCTCGATATTAAAAGATGCTTCGGCGACGGCTGTATACGGTTCACGGGCTGCAAATGGGGTGATTTTGGTAACCACCAAGCGGGGCAGCGAAGGCAAACCCACGTTCAATTATAACGGTTTCGTAGGGTTGCAAAGTCCGACCCGGTATCCCGATGTGCTGAATGCGTATCAATACGCGGTGACTAAAAATGTGGCGGTGGAGAATATGGGAAAGCCTCCCCAATACAGTGACCAGGAGTTGGAGGATATCCGCAGAGGAGTAATCCCGGAGACGGATTGGTATGATCTTACGCTTAAGGATCAGTCTTTCCAGACCCAACAGAATATCAGCGTAAACGGCGGATCTGAGGCCATTAAATACTATCTTTCGCTGGGGTACCTGGACCAGGACGGAATGTACGACCGGATCAATTTTCAGCGTTATTCCATCCGTTCCAATGTGGACGCGAACATAAACGACAACCTGACGATCTCTGCGAGTTTCGACGCTGCCACCCGGGACAGCAGGCAAAGCGCCTATTCGCCCGAAGCGATTTTTGACGACATCGTAGCAGCCTATCCGATGGATTTGGCCTACAATCCGGACGGAACAATCTATTATACCCACGAACAACATCCCGTTGAGGAGATCAAAACGGGTTATAATAATACAAAAACGAATATTCTGCAGACCACGCTTTCGTTGAAGCAAGCGCTTCCGTTTCTGCCGGGAATGTCGGTATCGGGCAAAGCTTCGTTCGGCAGGGAATATGCAAACAATAAAAATTACAACGTACCCATTCTGATGAACCGCCAGGACGAAGAAGGGAATACGCTGGAGATTTATCCCTATGGCGGCTGGAATGGGAAAACAGCGCTTTATCAGGGCTTGGACGAGTACAATACAACCACGTTGAACCTGTCGCTTGAATATACGCGGAGCTTTGCAGACCATGAACTCAGCGGTTTGTTTTTGCTGGAGCAGTTTGACGCCAAATCCAATAACTTTTACGCCTTTCGTACCAACTTCCCGGCGGAAGGCCTGGATGAATTTATTTTTGGAGGGGAAGCACAGAAAGATGGCGGTGGAGGATCGTTCAATGATGGCCGTCGCAGCGCGGTGGCTCGTGTCAATTACGCCTATAAACAGCGGTACCTTTTTGAGGCTTCTTTCCGTCGTGACGGCTCGGTAGCATTTCCCGATAACAGGAAATACGGGTTTTTTCCCGCCGTCTCCGT
The DNA here is from genome assembly GCA_029268045.1 of Anseongella ginsenosidimutans. GTDB lineage: Bacteria > Bacteroidota > Bacteroidia > Sphingobacteriales > Sphingobacteriaceae > Anseongella > Anseongella ginsenosidimutans_A. The sequence continues at coordinate 44,309 of JAJUHF010000001.1, read as the reverse complement.
GGGTTGGCGGATGGGCGAGGAACCTTATATGCAAAATCTCGCTTTCATCGATCACCTGAAGCTACGGGCTTCCCTCGGACAGGTAGGGAATGACCGGAATGTATACAATGGGCGGGTACCCACCTTCCAGTATTTGCAGACTTTTTCCCGTGCTGCAACCATTGTCTCCGGAAACGAAGCGCTTACCGGTATCGCACCGGGGATCCTGCCCAATCCCGACGTGACTTGGGAAACGGCTACTATTGCTGATCTGGGTCTGGAAGGTACCCTTTGGAACGGGAAACTGGAGTTTATCGCGGATCTGTTCTATAAGCGCACGTCGGATATCCTACTTAAACGTATCCGGTCTGTGCCTGCTACCCTGGGCGCCGGGTTGCCGGCGGAAAACTACGCGGTAGTAGATAACAAAGGCATCGAATTAGCCTTCACCCATCGGAACCAGGTGGGCGCCCTGAATTTCTACGTATCCCTGAACGGAAGCTTTTCCAGGAGCAAGGTGATTACGCTCGACGAGCCTGCCAACATACCGGACTATTTGTTGCAGACAGGGAGACCGTTAGGCTTTATTACCGGGTATAAGGCCATTGGTTTTTTTGAGTCGGAAGAAGATGTGGAAATGCATTACCCCCAATTCAACGGAGGGCAGCGCCCAGGAGATGTGAAATATGCAGATATTAACGGCGATCAGAAAGTGGATGCCAACGACCAGACGATTATTTCGATGGATAACAGCACTCCCAAAGTTATCGGGGGCCTCTCTTTCGGTGGGGTTATCAAAGGTTTTGATTTCGCTGTGTTGTTCCAGGGTGCCACCAAAGTCAACCGGTTATTAAGTGGCATGGCGCGTGATTTCTTTATGAACGGATCCCGGAACACCTTTGTGGACCTGTTGGATTACTGGACTCCCGAAAACCGCGATGCGCGATATCCCCGGCCCTGGGAGGGAGCACATCCGAATAACTCACTCAATTCCAGCCTCTATTTGCGGGATGCCAGCTACATTCGACTGAAGTCGGCCGATGTCGGGTACACGTTTTCAGATCAGGTGGTAAAAAACCTCGGCGTACACCGTCTTCGGATCTATCTTTCCGGTACCAATCTGTTGTTGTTGGATAAGCTTAAAATGTTCGACCCGGAAATAGAAAATCCCAACGGTACCTATTACCCTCAGCAGCGGACCTTCAACCTGGGAATAAACCTGACGTTCTAACCTGTAATAAGATTAAGAAATGAAAACACGCCACATTATTTTGTTTTTAACCGGGCTGTCCTGCCTGACGGCCTGTCAGGATGAGTTCCTTGACCGGCAGGCTCCCGATGCCATTCCGGAAGAAGATGTGTTTGAAGACCCTGCTTTAATGCAGTTGTTTGTCAATCAATTATACGCCGATGTGCCCTCTTTTGATCACGACCTCTACGACAACATCGCCGACGAATCCAGAAGCTACTGGGGCGGCGCTCCACGGAACGTGGTAGAAGGCCAGTGGTTCCCCGATAACAATCCCATGGATAATTGGGACTACTCCTACGCGGCCATCAGAAAAACCAATATGTTTCTGAGTAAAGCAGACGGCGCACCAGTGGACGAGGAGACCAGGTCTGAACTGACGGGTCAGGTCAAGTTCCTTCGGGCCATGCATTATTTTAACCTGGTAAAAAGGTATGGAGGTGTCCCTCTTATTACGGAACCCCAATCGCTTGCTGACGATTTGTTTGTAGAACGGAAAAGCCTCGATGAGTGCTTTGAATTCATCATCAGCGAGTTGACATCGGCCATCGATCTGTTGCCCGAAACGTATGGCGATGTGAACATTGACGTGGGGAAAGCCAATAAATATTCGGCAAAAGCTTTTCTGGGCAGAGTTTGCCTTTTCTGGGCCAGCCCCTTATATAACCCCACAGGAGACAAAAGCAGATGGGAAAAGGCGGCACTAATCAATAAAGAAGTGATTGATGCGGGGATATACGGATTGCATCCAGATTTCCGTACCATTATGCTGGAAAAGAATAACCGGGAAGAGGTGTTCAGTGTCCAATTCCTACGGCCGTACCGAGAGCATGGATGGGATTCCTGGGCCATGCCTGATTCCAGGTCCCGGCAAGATGCTGTTCGTCGAAGTCCCCTGCAGGAGTTCGTGGATGCTTTTGAAATGAAAAATGGAAAAGCGATCGGTGAACCCGGGTCGGGATACGATCCGGCTAATCCCTATCAGAATAGGGACCCTCGTTTCGATGCAACGCTGATTGTCAATGGCTCAACCTTTGGATTCCAGGAGCTGCCGGTGTACATGTATGTGGGAGCGCCGATCGATGGAATTAATCAACCCTATGCCACCATAACAGGCTATTTAATGCGGAAAGGGACGGATGAAAGCAACAAGGATTATTATGGCGGCTCAGGGAGCGATCAGAACTGGCTTGAACTTCGTTTTGCCGAAGTTTTGCTCAATTACGCGGAAGCCCGGAACGAAGCCTTGGCGGCACCCGATCAAAGCGTCTACGAGGCGGTGGAGCGTATCCGGGAGCGGGCCGGTTTAAATCCTTATCAGTTGCCAGATAACCTCAGCAAAGAAGAAATGAGGGAACGGATCCGGCACGAGCGGTACATTGAACTCGCTTTCGAGCAAAAACGCTATTGGGACCTGCGAAGATGGAAAACGGCCATTGAAAAATTGAATGGGAAGCGCTTTCATGCCATGCATATCACCCGGCATGACGACGGTTCCTATACGTACGAAACCAAGCCGGTGACACAGGGCCCCTACATTTTCCAGGAGAAAATGTACTTTATGCCTATTCCGCAACGGGAAATCGAAAAAAATCCGAAGTTGGAACAAAACCCGGATTGGTAGGCCGGCCACAGTAGTTAATCCAAAACATAGCAAGATCGAATGAATCACCCGCAATTTAAAGTCCCCTTTGCCTGGCTGAGCCTGTTATTGCTGCTATCCTGCGGCAAGATCGAAACGGTTTTTAAGCTGGATCCGAAACAGGATGCCCGCATTGTGTTTATCGGTAATACGTTTGCCGAGCGCCTACATGAGCACAATTATTTTGAGACACTTCTTTACCAAAGTTTTCCGGACCATCGGCTTCGGGTCCGGAATCTTGCCTGGAGCGCCGATGAAGTGAATCTGCAGGTACGGCCTATGAATTTCGGTACGTTGGACGAACACCTGCGGCAGCAGCAAGCCGATTATATTTTCGCTTGTTTCGGTTTGAATGAGGCATTTGATGGCCCGGACAGCCTGGAGGTGTTTAAGCGCGATCTGAAGAACCTGCTTTCGCATCTGCAGCAGCAAAAATACAACGGTACTTCCGGACCCCAGCTTGTACTGGTTTCACCCATCGCTCACGAGGCATTGGGTGGTATGCTCCCCGATCCGACTGAGCACAACAGGAACCTGCGTCTGTATGTGAAAGGAATGCGGCAAGTGGCCCGCGAACTGGCTATTCCTTTCATCGATGTTTACGATGCCACAGCCCGCCTGGGCAGTGGCCCGGATTCAATAACAAGCAACGGAATCCACCTGAATGAAAAGGGATACCGGCTGGTGAGCCAGTTCATGGCGGCCGCTCTGGATCTGCCCGTGCAAAGCTGGACCGGAGACGCCCACTCCGAATTGCTGAGGCAGGCGATCGCAACCAAAAATCAGCATTTCTTTTACCGGAGTAAAGCGCAGAATGGCGAATACATATATGGCAGACGCCGGGAATGGGCCGGAGGCCAGACCCTGCCGGCCGAATCGCTGGTGATCGATAGTATGGTGTCCCGCCTTGATCAGGTAATCTGGGAAGGCAGCAGAGCGGAGACCACGCCGGATCGGGCCAAGATCCGGGAGATCATCCGCTTCGAAGGCAGCGGAACCGCGGCATCGGATCATACGCCGGATCCTGCGCAAGCCAGAAAAGAACTGGAGAAAGCCAAATCCCTGTTTGTACTGCCGGAAGGATACCAAGTGGAGCTCTTCGCTTCGGAACTGGATTTTCCGATTGCCAATCCGGTGACGTTCACATTCGACGCGAAGGGCAGGATGTGGGTGGCCAGTATGCCTTCCTACCCGCATTATTTACCCGGCGATCCGCCCAACGACCGGCTGGTTATTTTGGAAGATACCGATCGGGACGGACGGGCAGACAAGCATACCGTGTTCGCCGATAGCCTGTATCTTCCCCTGGGATTCGAACTGGGGCACGGCGGCGTCTATTTAACCCAGGCACCCGATCTGGTGTTTATGAAAGACACCGACGGCGACGACCGGGCCGATTACCGTCAAACGCTGATGAGCGGATTCGGAACAGAGGATTCTCATCATACCCTGAGCGCCTATACCTGGGGACCCGACGGGGCCTTGTACATGCACATGGGCACCTTTTTACATTCCCAGATTGAAACGCCTTATGGACCCAGAAGGGGAGCTTATGGAACTACCTGGCGGTACGAACCCCGGACCATGAAGCTGGAGCCTTACATATCATATCCTTATGCGAATCCCTGGGGTCAGGTATTTACCCGGAACGGGACCCATTTAATCGCGGACGTGTCTACGGGCATGAATTATTTCGCCCTTCCATTAACCGTAGCGATCGACTACCCTAAAAAGCACATGGGAATGCGCGATTTTCTTACCACCCCGGTGAAACCGAAAACCTGCGGCATGGAAGTGGTAGCCAGCCGGGCGTTTCCGGAAAATGTGCAGGGTAACGTCCTGTTCAATACCTTTATTGGTTTTCAGGGCGTGCGGCAACACGTCCCCCGGTGGGAGGGAAGTGGGATCATTGCCGATGAAACCGAACCGATCTTACAATCCAAAGACCCAAACTTCCGGCCGGTGGACCTGAAATTCGGACCGGACGGCGCGCTCTATGTGGCCGATTGGTATGATCCGATTATCCAGCATGGGGAACAGGGTTTCCGCGACCCGCTGCGCGACAAGTCCCGGGGCCGGATCTGGCGTATCACACACAAGGGTACCCCTTCGCTGGAGGTGTTGGACCTGACCCAACTGCGTATCCCGGAACTCCTGGATCGCCTGAAAGTACATGAAGACCGGGAAAGATACCGGGCGCGTACGCGGTTGAACGAGTTGCCGGTAAACGAAGTGATGCCCGCACTCGAAAACTGGATTGGCGCATTGGATACAAACGATCCGGAATACGGGCAGCATCTGCTTGAAGGCCTATGGGTGTATCAGCAGTTCAACCGGCCGGATAAAGCGCTTTTAAAACGAGTTCTTGGATCCGAGGATCCCCATTTGCGCGCGGCAGCTACCCGTGTTCTCCATTATTGGGCAGCTGAACTGCCTCAGGCGGAAGCGATGCTGGCAAAACTGGCGACCGATCCCGCCCCCCCGGTGCGGTTGCAGGCGATTATTGGCCTGAGCCATTTGCGTAGTGAAGCCGCGGTGGGCGCTTTGCTGGCCGCGACCGAGTTGCCGGTGGATGATTACATCGGGTATGCCTTGATTGAATCGTTTAAACACCTAAAACCCATTTGGATGAAGATGTTCCGGGAAGACCCTGATTTCCTGTCGGATCAGCCTCAAAAGGCGGATTTTCTCTTCCGGCCCCTGCTTTCACTGGAGCAATTGCAGGTTCCCGGTTTTATCACCCAGGACCCCCGTCATGCCCGATACGGCGTAGCCCCCCTTTCACCGGAAGAGATCGGTTCCCTCACCGGCGTTGCGGCTTTTGAACAGTTCAGAGCCGCCAATCCGGCGCTTTTCGCCGGACCGGACCGGTCAATCGATACTGGTCAGGCATCCACGAACAATTCGCCGGTACCCGAATCGGAACCGGGAGAGGTAGTTGTCCATCTTTCCGCCCTGCCCGGTAAAATGCGTTACGATCGGGATACGATCCCAATCCCAGCGGGAAAGACGGTGACCCTGATCTTCACCAACAACGATCAGATGGCGCATAATGTGGTGATCGTAAAACCGGGAAGCTGGGAGGCGGTCGGGGAAGCGGCCGACGAAATGGCGCTGTCGGAAGACGGTTACCAACGTCATTTTGTGCCCGAGAACCCGGGCGTACTTTTCTGGACGCCCTTGATCGGGTCCGATGAAACCTTCCGGCTGAATTTCACCGCGCCCGCACAAGACGGAAATTACCCATTTATTTGTACCTTTCCGGGACACTGGCGGATGATGAAGGGGATCCTGCGGGTCACCGGCAGCGGGGACTGATCCGGGTAATCCGGAGCCCGGTGGAAAAGCAGGACAGGGCAGGATAGTCCTGCTTGCATTATGTCATACTTTGGAGGTAGAAAGAAGTGAGAATTTCGGGAGGTCATAAATCAATAGAAGGATGAAACAAAAAACCACCGCTTTCAAACTGCTTGCGGCCGCCGTATGGGGAATCCTGGTTTGTTTCCAGGCGGCATCGGGCCAGCAGTTGCAGGAGTACCGCGTTGATTACCAAGGGAAACGGGGTCCTGGAAAAGGCAAGCACCTAGTCTTTATCGCGTCCGATCATGAGTATCGTTCAGAGGAGAGTCTTCCGGCCCTGGCGCGTATTCTCGCCAAACGGCATGGATTTCATTGCACCGTGCTTTTCGGCCTGGATGAGCAGGGGTATATTCTGCCGGGAAGTTCCAACCTGAAGGGATTGGAAGTATTGGAAAATGCGGATCTTCTGGTGATTTTTACACGTTTTCTAAATCTTCCCGACGAACAGATGCGCCATGTGGACAACTATTTGAAACGGGGAGGACCCGTGGTGGGTTTTCGCACCGCAACGCATGCGTTCAGTAACCTGGAAAATGCCGATTGGGCGCACTACAGCTATAATTACAACGGGCCGCGGTCTGCATGGAAGAACGGCTTTGGCAAACTGATCCTGGGTGAAACCTGGGTGAGCCACTACGGTACCAACCACGAGCAGGCATCCCGTCTGGTAATCGAAAAAGGGCAGGAAGCACACCCGATTTTACGGGGTGTTTCGGATATGTTCGTGGAAAGCGGAGGCTACACGGCCTATCCGGAAAAAATGGGCGCGACGGTCCTGGCGCGCGGACAGGTGCTGAACGGTATGGAGCCGGATGCGCCGGCGGACGAGACCAAGGAGCTATTGCCCGTGGCGTGGGTCCGCCAGTATAAACTCGAAAACGGAGGCAGCGGCCGGGTATTTGCCACAACTCACGGTGCTTCGGAAGACCTGAAGAACGAAGGCTTCCGCCGGATGGTAATCAATGCGTGCTTCTGGGCTGTCGGAATGGAGAAGGCGATTAAGCCAAACAACAACGTGGATTTTGTCGGTCCTTACCAGCCCACCAAATTCAGTTTTGACGGGTATAAGGCAAACGTAAGACCTTCCGATCTGGCGGGCTGGGATTCATTGATCATGCCCGGGGAAATTGTAAAGAAGAAAGCGGAATGAATAAAATGGGATTTAATGTACTGGCCTGGTCGGCCATGGTTTCGGACGAATTAAAACCCAAGCTTGAACGGCTTCGCCGCCTGGGTTACGATGGGGTCGAATTTTTGATTGCAGCGCCCGATGAAGCGGCCTACCGGCGCATGGGGGATTTTGCCCGGGAGCTCGGTCTGGAGACCACGTCGGTATTTGTCCTCGGGCCCGATGTAAACCCGATTGACGAATCGCCCGCCGTGCGGGAGAAAGGCCTGGATAAGATCAAATGGACTATCGACCGTGCCCACGACCTGGGATCGAAAATCATCTGCGGGCCGTTCCATTCGGCCTTTACGGTTTTTTCAAAACAGGCGCCTACCGAGCGGGAGTACGACTGGAGTGCGGAAATACTCCGCAAAGCAGGAGACCATGCTGCCCAGGCGGGTATTGTGCTTACCCCCGAGGCGGTTAACCGATTTGAATGCTACCTGTGCAACACGATGGACCAGCTCCTGTATTTGGTAAATAAAACCGCCCATCCCAATGTCCGGGCCATGTTCGATACCCATCACGCCAATATTGAAGAAAAAAAACTGGCTTCGGCCATCGAAACCATCGCGCCGGTGTTGGATCACGTGCACATCAGTGAGAACGACCGGGGAACGCCCGGGAGTGGCCACGTTCCCTGGGATGAAACGTTTTCGGCCCTGGCAAGGATCAACTACAAAGGCTGGCTTACCATTGAGGGGTTCACCCGGAACGATCCCGACTTCGCCAATTCCATCGGCGTATGGCGGGAGTTTTCCAAACCTTGGGATATGGCCGAAAACGGCTTGAAATTCATCCGGGAAATGTGCCGGAAGCACGGTTTATAAGGATTTTCTTCGGATCAGGTAGAACGGATTCTTGATTTTCTCCCGGCGGTTTTCCAGGATCAGACGGGCGGCTGTTTCGCCCATCAGTTCATGATCGGTTGTGACCGTTGTAATTCCATTCAGGAGAATTTCCTTGAGCGGTGTGTCGTTATAGGAAACGATGCCCAGGTCTTTGCCTACGTGCAGCCCTTTCTCCTTGCAATTCTTGATCAGGTTCACCAGGTCGGTTTCCTCGATCACCACATAGGCTTCATCGCGCCTTATTTCCGTATGTTCTTCAATTTCATGAATAATTTCATGCTCCATGTTGTGTTGCATGCTAAACAAACGAAACCCTTTGATGATCTCCTTCGGATAGGGAACAATGGCCGGAAAGACCAGGACCAGCTTCCGGTATTTTTTTATCAGATCAACCGCCTCGTTCAGGGCGTAGAGAATGTCCTTTTCAAAATCCTGGTAAACGCAGGCCACGTCGTTGACCGGCAATGGAATGTCTTTGTCCAGAATAATGAGCTTTTCGGGCGGGATCAGGCTGATGCCTTCCATGGCGTCCTCCAGGCCCGCGTAAAAGTGCGGCATGATCACATAATAATGGTATTCGCCCACACTGTTCTGAATAAGGCTTTTGAATAATCCGGAATTGCAATGATGGATGTGGAGGTCCACAAAAGCTTTTCGGCCCAGGGCATCGGTAAATCCGTTATAAATCTGTTTTTTATAATTGCTTATTTTGTTAAAGAGCAACAGTACCCGGATGGCTGCTTCCACATCCACCCGGTTGATGTAGTAGCCCTTGCCCCTCACCGCGGTGAGAATCCCGTCCCGGATCAGCTGGCGGTAGGCTTTTTCTACCGTATCCCTTGAAAGCAGAAATTCTTCGCTGAACTGGTTAATGGAGGGAATTTTATCGCCACGCTTCAATTTGCCTTTGCTAATGGCGTGAATAATGGAATCAATGATCTGGAGATACTTGGGGGTGTTTTCCTTAAACTCGATATCAAATTGTACTTCCATAACAAATGCTGAAGCCTCCATCTTCTTTGGTTGGAGGCTAAATAATTCTGTGAAATTACTAAATTTCACGTGAAAATTGTCTTTGACAAAATTATGTGGACCGGTTCCCGGCAGGACAGAGCAGGATAGATAAGCCAGGCGCAAGTCCTATGTTTATGGCCTAACCAACGAAAGAATAAATTATTAGCAACATGAATCTAAACCTTTGTACAGGTGTAATAAGTCGTCTTCTTTTTTCCACATTGATACTGGCATTTGCCGCAACCGGCTGTAATCAAAAGAAATCAGACCGGCCACTGGACCCCCGGGTTGCCAAGCTGGAACTTCAGGACGGGTTTACCGCCGATCATATTTACAGCCCCTCCGACAACGGTCAGGGATCCTGGGTATCCATGACCTTCGACAACAAGGGCAGAATGATCGCTTCGGATCAAAACGGAGCGCTTTATCGGCTGGAATTGCCGCCCATTGGTTCCGATTCCAGCGTACAGGTCAAGGTGGAGAAGCTGGAAATGCCCAAACTGGAGGATGTCAAGGAAGGGGATTTGCAGATCGGTCACGCACAGGGTTTGCTGTATGCGTTCAACAGCCTTTACGTGGTGGTGAATCACCGTGCCAATGATAAATTAGCTCGGGGTAGCGGTTTATACCGCTTGCAGGATACCGATGGAGACGATCAATACGACCGCATCACCCTGCTGAAGGAAATGAACGGGCAGGGAGAACACGGTCCGCACAGCGTGATCATCGGGCCGGACAGCGTGTCGCTCTACGTGGTAGCCGGAAACCACACCGACCTGCCGGAGATGGACGAATACCTGTTGCCGAAGGTTTGGCAAACCGATAATCTGTTCCCGGAGATCAAAGATCCCCGGGGGCATGCCAATGACCGGGGCGTACCCGGCGGCTGGATCGCTCGGACCGATTCCGCAGGGGCGCACTGGGAGCTGATCAGTGCGGGTTACCGAAATACGTACGATATTACATTTAACGAGCACGGCGATCTGTTTGCCTATGATTCCGACATGGAATGGGATTTTGGCCTTCCCTGGTACCGGCCTACCCGGATTTACCACGCGACCAGCGGGTCGGAGTTCGGATGGCGTACGGGGAACGGAAAACTGGGTTCGTCCTATCCCGATGTGCTTCCTCCTGCACTGGATATCGGTCCGGGTTCGCCTACCAATTTTCTGCACGCGCGGAACGCCCGGTTCCCGGAAAAATACCGGAAAGCGCTGTTTGCATTTGATTGGAGTTTTGGGATTGTGTACAATATATTCCTGGAGCCCAAAGGGGCATCCTATGAAGCCACGCAGGAAGAGTTTCTCTCCGGGATTCCCTTGCCGCTTACCGATGGGATGATCGGGCCCGACGGCGCGCTCTATTTCCTTACCGGCGGCCGCGGCCTGCAGTCGGATCTGTACCGCGTCTATTACACGGGAAAGGAAGACGTGGATTCCGAGCTGAGTTTCCCCGACCCGACACCGGAAAACCAGTTAAGACGGAAATTGGAAGCCTATCATCGGGAAGTAGGGCAGGAGGCGATCGACTTTGCCTGGCAGCACCTGAAACATCCCGACCGCTTTGTGCGCTACGCGGCCCGCATCGCGGTGGAACATCAGCCCCGGAATTTGTGGCAGAACAAGGCGCTGGCCGAAAGAGACCCCGATATACAGGCCGAGGCATTGCTTGCATTGGCGAGGCATTCGGATGCGTCGCAGCGGGATCAGTTGATTTCCACTTTGCTGAATACCGACCTTTCGGAATTAAATGAGGCGCAGCAGTTGCGTTTCCTGAGAGCCTATGAAATCATTCTTTACCGGATGGGTCAGCCGGCCGGCGGAGTCAAAACGCAGCTGATCAGTGCGTTGGATCCGCTATATCCTGCCGCTTCGACCCTGTTAAATAAGGAACTCAGTAAAATTCTGGCTTTTCTGGAGGCGCCTGGTGTGATTGAAAAAACCCTGGCCTTGCTGGAAAAAGCGGAATCCGGTGAAGATACCGAAGCCATGACCGGTATTTCGGACAAGATCATGCGGAACCCCCAATACGGTCTGGATCTGGCCGGAATGCTTGAAAAAGTCCCCCCCGGCGGACAGATCTATTACGCGACGGTGCTGAGCCGCGTGAAAAGCGGGTGGACCCCGGCGCTGCGGGAACAATATTTCAAATGGTTTGAAGAGGCTTTCGGGTATCAGGGAGGAAGAAGTTACGTTGGGTTTATAGACAAAGCCCGGCAAATGGCACTGGCCAATGTACCGGCCGACCGGAAAGCGTATTACGCAGGCATCTCGGGGGATTCCCTCCTGAACAAGTCGGGCAACGACCTGGTCAACATCAAAGGGCCTGAAGGACCAGGCAGACGCTGGACGGTTGACGAAGCAACGGCGGCAGTGGAAGGAAAGCTTACCGGACGCGACTTTGAACGGGGCCGGAATATGTACCTGGCTACCAGCTGTAACCGCTGTCATACCATGCAAGGGGAAGGAGCGTCCACCGGTCCGGATCTGACCCAGTTGGGAACGCGGTTTACTCCCCGGGATATCCTGGAGGCCATCATCGAACCAAGCAAGGTCATTTCCGACCAATACGGGGCTACTGTGTTGCAGCTTAAAAACGGAAAGTCCATCGTGGGGCGGATCATGAACGAAACCAGCCAGGCGTATATGGTATCGCAGAATCCATTTGTGCCCGATGCGATTGAGGAAGTTCCCAAATCGGAAGTTGTTTCCACGAAGCCGTCTACGGTTTCGGTCATGCTGCCCGGTCTGATCAATTCCTTGAATGAAGAGGAATTGAGAGACCTGATGGCTTACCTTGTTTCCGGCGGAAACAAGGACCACGAAGTATTTCAGGGAGCACCGGTGGCAAGCGCCGAATAATCGACAGGCAGAAATGAACAGGCAGGATTGGAAGCAGAAGATATCCAACCCCTTCCAGGTGGGTGGCATTGAGACGGCTGTCCTGGACAACGGGCCCGGCCGGGGTACTCGCATCGCGTGGATCAATACCGGCGGGGGCTTGCGCTACAAGGTAGTCCTGGATCGCGCCATGGATATTGCCGATGCATTTTACAATCAACACAGCCTGGCCTGGCTGAGCCACGGCGGGATCACTTCGCCGCAGCCTTTTTCAGGGGGCGGCCTCAACTGGCTCCGGACCTTTGGAGGGGGTCTGGTCACCACTTGCGGGCTGACGCACGTTGGAGGACCGGAAGAAGACGAATACGGCCAGCGGGGCTTGCACGGTCTGATAAGCAATACGCCGGCGGTGATTGAATCGGTGATTCAGCCCGATCCAGCGGCGGGACGCACCGAAATGCGGATTACGGGAATTATGCGGGAAACGCAGCCCTTTGGCCCAAGCCTGGAGCTTCGGCGCACCATTTCCGGTGAACTGGGGAAACCCCTTATCCGGATCCGTGATGAGGTGGCCAACCGGGGAAATACACCGGCGCCTCACATGTTGCTATATCATTGCAATTTCGGCTGGCCATTGGTAGATGAGGGAACGGACATTGTCTGGGAAGGAAACTGGCAAGCCCGCGAGCAGGGCGATGCCAACCGGATCTTCCGCGAAGGAAATGATTTCAGGAAATGCCCCGCCCCGCTTCCCGAGCACCGGGGCGCTGGCGAAGAAGCAGCCTTCATTGACATCCGTCCCGATGCTTCCGGACGTTGCTCCTGCGGCCTGTACAATGCCCGTCTGGGCATGGCGCTGGCGCTTCGGTTTACCAAAAGCCAGCTACCCTGGCTGGTCAACTGGCAGCATTGGGGTGAAGGAGAGTACGTGACCGGCCTGGAACCGGGAACCCATCCGGCCATTGGCCAGGCCGCTGCGAGAAAAAACAACGAACTTATCTTCCTGGAACCGGGAGAACAGCGGGAATACGATCTGGAGATCGCGTTATTGACCACGGAGGAGGAAATTACTGAATTTTTGAACCATAAAAATATGAATCAATGAGTTTAGCGGAGAAAGCACTGGAACAAGGCGAAGGCATCGTGCGTTTAGCCCCCAACTGGGTTCCAAGATCTTTTTGTGTACCCGGTAGGAGAATAAAACTTCATCCGGACGATTATTACGTCCTGGGCGGAGCGCGTGGCGGCATTGACGAACGCTGGTTTTCTTCGACCACCCCAGCTCAGAACGGACCCCTGACCGGAGAGTTCGAGGGCTTGAGTTTTATCGTATTCAAGGACGGCTCCAAGGAAACGCAGTTTCTATTGAAAGATGCCGTGGACGAACTGCAGGGGAAGCTCATCGGCGACCGGATTTGGAACGAGTACAAAAGCTGGCCGATGTATTCCAAATTTTTTGATAACATGGGGCCGCTTCCGCATCACGTGCACCACAACGATGAGATGGCTGCACTCACCGGTCAACTGGGCAAGCCGGAGGCCTATTATTTCCCGCCCCAGGTAAACAACCACGGCGGAGACTTCCCTTATACGTTCATGGGGATCGAACCGGGTACTCCCCGGGAGAAGATCCGGGAATGCCTGGCGAATTTTTCCAAAGGGGATAACAAGATCACCAATTATTCATCTGCTTTCCGTTTGGAACCCGGAACAGGATGGGACGTTCCTCCCGGGCTTTTGCATGCTCCAGGAAGTCTTTGCACCTACGAGCCGCAGAAGGCCTCCGACGTATTTGCGATGTACCAGTCGCTGGTCAACGAGGCGATCATTCCCGAAGAGTTACTCTGGAACTGCACGCCCAAAGAGAAGATCGGTGACCTGGATCATTTGCTGGATGTGTTGGATTGGGAACTGAACGTGGATCCGAATATGATGGAGAATCGTTTCATGGAACCGATACCGGTCCGGCCTCTGGAGGAAATGGAAGCAGCCGGATACATTGAAAAGTGGATATGCTATAAATCCGATGCATTCAGCGCAAAAGAGCTGACTGTGCTTCCCGGAGCCGAAGTGGTGATCAAGGACAGTGCGGCTTACGGCATGATCATGATGCAAGGTCATGGAAAAATGGGGGTCTGGAATGTGGAAACTCCGGCGCTGATTCGCTACGGGCAATTAACAAACGATGAATTCTTCGTCAGCGAAGCAGCTGCGCGGGAAGGCGTCCGGATCGTAAACGCATCGGACAGCGATCCGATTGTCATGCTGAAACATTTCGGTCCGGATAACCCCGACCTCGTTTTGTGATTGGATGAAGCAATGTTAAATTTGAAAAAACCAGAATTATGAGCAAGAATAATTTCCCCAGGCTGCACAATGCGACCTGGCCTGGCATTGTGGGAAAAGGGCCTGATTCAGAACCGGTTATTCCTTTTGATAAAATGTTGGAGTTCACCGCCGCCGCCGAAGTGGGAGGGGTGAAATTCGATGGGGTGGACGTGGGTCTGCTTGAGCCGCATGTAAACCTGGAAAAAGGGGCCGAAGAGGCGCGCCGCTTGGCCGAAAAGGTAAGCGGGCATGGATTGAAGGTGGGTTCGCTGGTGGCGCCCGTATGGGGAACCCCTGCCATGGGAAGCCGGGAAGACCGCGCGGGCTTTGTGGAGGTGATCCGGAAAACCTGCGAATTCGCAAAGCAACTTGAGAAGGAAGGTGTCCGGAGTTACGGCGTGATCCGGATAGACTCAGCCAGCAGTCCTGAAAGCTGGGCGGCTGATCCGGCCGGCAATACGAAGCTGATCGCCCAGACTTTCCGCGAAGCCTGCGATGTGGCCGCCGACTACGGCGAGAAGCTGGCAGCCGAAGGCGAGATCTGCTGGGGCGGCATGCACAGCTGGCGCGCCATGCTTGAAACCTTGGAAGCGGTGGATCGCCCGAACATCGGTTTTCAGGCCGATATGTCTCATACCTTCCTTTATTTGCTGGGATACAATGCCCCCGAAGACCGGATCCTTCCCGAGGATTTCAAATGGGAAGATCGCCAGGCGCTTACCGAAGGTCTGAAGAAGCTGACCAACGCCTTGCGTCCTTGGACGATCGATTTTCACGTAGCACAGAACGACGGGACGGTATTTGGTTCCGGATCCCATGACAAGACCGGCCGGCATTGCCTGGCCACCGATCCCAACGGCAAGCTGGATATCGCGCACGACGCCGGTTTTTGGCTGCGGGATGAGAACGGGGAACTCACCAAAGCGGTTCAGCACATCTGCTGGGACGGCTGCATGTTCCCCAACGACATCATGATGAAACAAAGCACCTGGAACGACATCCTGGCTGCGTTGATCGATGTAAGAAACCTTCATGGCTGGAACGCCTGAAACAAAAAGTAGAATCGAAATGGAAAATAAGAAGGAAATAAGAATCGGATTAATTGGCTGTGGATTCATGGGCAGAACCCATTCCAACGGCTACAACCGGGTCGCTAATTTCTTCCCGGAACTGCAATACCGCCCCGTTTTGAAAGCCGTATGCTCGCGGAATCCCGGGAAGGTGAACGCATTTGCCCAACAATGGGGGTATGAATCGGCTGAAACGGATTGGAAGGCGTTGATCGCACGGGACGATATTGACGCGATTGACATCTGCGCCCCCAATAACATGCATGCTGAAATTGCAATCGCTGCTGCAGAAGCCGGAAAAATGGTGCTCTGCGAAAAACCCCTGGCCCGCACCATGGAAGAATCGAAGGCCATGGTCGAAGCGGTTGAGAAAGCGGGAGTAAAGAACACCATTTGGTATAACTACCGTCGCCTGCCGGCGGTAACCCTGGCCAAACAGATCGTGGATTCAGGCAAACTCGGCCGGATTTTCCATTACCGGGCGAACTTCCTGCAGGACTGGACCATCAGCGCGGATCTGCCCCAGGGCGGGGAGTCGCTCTGGCGTCTGGATGCCGATGCGGCCGGATCCGGTGTTACGGGCGATTTGCTGGCGCATTGCATCGACACGGCCATGTGGCTGAACGGTGCGATTACAGACGTATCAGCCGTCACCGAAACGTTCATTAAGGAACGGATGCATACCCAAAGCGGGCAGATGCAAGCGGTGAAAATTGACGATGCCTGTATTTTCCATTGTCATTTTTCAAACGGGTCGCTGGGACTTTTTGAGTCTACCCGATATGCCCGCGGACACAAGGCATTGTATACGTTTGAAATAAATGGCGAGCATGCTTCGATCCGCTGGGACCTGCATGATTTGAACCGCCTGGAGTTTTTCGATCACGGCGACGAATCCAATGTAAGGGGATGGCGGTCCATTCACGTAACCGACGGCGACCAGCCCTACATGGATAAATGGTGGGTTCCCGGCCTGGGGATCGGTTACGAGCATTCCTTCATCCACCAGGTGGCCGACTTTTTCAAGAGCCTGGAAAGCGGTGAACCGTGTGCGCCCACATTCCGTGATGCGCTGGAAACCCAGAAAGTATGTGAAGCGGTTTTGGAATCGGCAGCGTCCAAAAGCTGGAAGGATACCGGCGTAACAAACAATATCTAACAATTCGGCACGGCATGCCGCAAAGTATGCCGTGCCTCCCATTTATTTAAACAGAGAGATCGTATGATTCGGAAATTTAATTCAAGCCTTGCTGTCATTGCAGCCGGATGCCTGCTACTGACCACCTCGTGTAACCCGGCACCCCAACGCGGCGGCGGCCAGGAGGAGGATTCCACGGAGACGGGCGCCCTGGAAGCGGGATTCGTCCGTATTTTTGATGGAGAAAGTCTTGCAGGATGGGAAGGGGATACCAGTCTGTGGCGGGTCGAGAACGGGAACCTGGTGGGTGAGATCAAGCCCGGGGTGGATCTGAAGAACAATTCGTTTATCATCTGGCAGGGGGGAACCCCCGGCGACTTTGAGTTTAAAGCCGAATTCAGAATATCCGAGCGCGGGAACAGTGGGGTGAATTACCGCAGCGAATTGCTGAAGGATATCCCGCACGCCTTGAAAGGGTACCAGGCCGATATTGACGGCGCCGCCCGGTATACCGGCCAGAATTACGAGGAACGGGGACGCACCACATTGGCTTACCGCGGGCAAAAAGTGGTTATCCCACCCACCGAGGGCGCGGTGAAGGAGCACGTGAAGGGGAACGCCTGGACACCGGCAGAGGTGACCGAAGAACTGGGTAGCAGCGATTCGCTGAAAGAACATGTGAAGCTGGACGACTGGAACGAGATACACATTATAGCCAAAGGGAATCATCTCCAGCACTATGTGAACGGCGTACTCATGAGCGAGGTAACCGATAACGACACGGTCAACGGAAAGTCAAGCGGGTACCTCGGGGCCCAGGTACACGTAGGCCCGCCGATGAAGGTTGAGTACCGGAATATCCGCCTGAAAGAACTATAGCCGGGAAGGAGCCCCGGTGTCGTCGCGCAGTAAATGATCGGGGTTGGGTATGAAGTGCAGGAACGACTGGAAATTCCGGGCATAGCGCTGCTGGTCCAGAATATAGTAGTATGCACCTTTCCGGGAACTGCTTTTGTCCTTCTCATCCTGTTTGATGAGCAATCCGGTGGACAGCAGCTTACGGCTGAAATTCCGTTTGTCAAAGGTGGTATCGTAAATCCCCTCATAGAGATGCATCAGTTGGGGAATGGTGAATTTTTCGGGCAGCAGTTCAAACAGCAGGGGATGGAGGGCGGCTTTGTATTGGAGGCGTTTACGTGCCATTTCCACCATCTGTCGGTGATCAAAGATTAGCTCCGGTATTTTTTTCAGGTGAAACCATTCGGCATGGTATTCATCGCTGAGTTGCTGTTGGTATTTGTTGATATCAATAAGCGCAAAGTAAGCAACACTGACCGTCCTTTCCACCGGATCTCGGTCCGGCACGCTGAACGTATGGAGCTGTTCCATATACACGCCGTCCAGTCCGGTCAATTGCCGTAGTATCCGGTGCGCCGATTCGTCGGCGCTTTCCCCCGGCTGGACAAATCCGCCCATCAGACTCCATTTGCCCCGCGCCGGTTCAAAACCCCGTTGGATGAGCAGCAATTTGATATCCCGTCCGTCGAACCCGAAAATAATGCAATCTGCTGCAAGCAGCAGCCGTTGTTGTCCTGAATATCCCCGCATGATACAAACCAAAATTAAACATTTATCCTTATCTTCCCTACGGATTTATTTTAACTCATGAAATACAGGCATTTATCCTTATTAATGGTCATTCTTACACTGACATCGGGAACCGCGGGGGCACAGGATGTGCGCCTGGCACTGGATGCAAAGGCCACCCTGGGAGAGGGGGCGCTTTGGCATCCCATCGAACAAAAACTATATTGGGTTGATATTGAGGGAAAAACCCTGCACATATACGATCCGGCCACGGGCCAGGACCGTCTGCTCTCCACGGGACAGAAGGTTGGGACGGTGGTGCCGATCCGGGGAGGAGGTGCCCTGGTGGCCCTACAGGATGGGGTCCATAAAATAAATACGGCCACCGGCGAAATGGAATTCGTGGTGAACGCCGAAAAGGATCCGAAGATCCGGTATAACGATGGAAAATGCGATCCAGCAGGGCGTTTCTGGGTGGGTACGATGGCCGGGAACCAGCAGGCGGCACTTTATCGCGTTGACGGGGACGGCAGCATCCACCAGATGCTGGACAAGGTGACCATCTCAAACGGCATTGTCTGGTCGGCCGACCGGAAAACAATGTACTACGTGGATACTCCGACCCAAAAGGTGATGGCTTTCGATTACGATCACGATTCAGGTGAAATAAGCCGGCCGCGGGTGGCTGTGGAAGTTCCGTCCGATATGGGTTCGCCCGACGGGATGACCATCGACGAGGAAGGAAAACTATGGGTAGCCCATTGGGGCGGATCCTGCGTAGCCCGTTGGGATCCAATGACCGGCAAGTTGCTTCAAAAAATCACCGTACCCGGTCCGCACACGACGTCCTGTGCCTTTGGGGGTGAGAATCTGGATATTCTGTATATAACCACTGCCCGTCAGGGGCTCAACGAGGATCAACTCCGGGAGTTTCCTTTAAGCGGCGGTGTTTTCTCGGTTAAACCCGGGGTCCGCGGCGTCCCTGCGGATTTCTTCGAAGAACAAGACTGAAAGGCAGGATACTACAGGATAGTTAGGAGTTCGCGATCTGTTATTTTTGAAAAAATGAACGACAAATCGCATTACGACTTTTTGCAAACTTTTTTCTCATAAGTTAGGTTTTGGTTACATACAAACAAAGGCTGTTCTCCCGAACAGCCTTGTTTGTTTTAGGTTACTTCTCCTGGGGGAACATCTTCCTGCGGTATTTTTCCGGCGGCAAGCCCGTTTTCTCCTTAAAAAGCTTGGAAAAGTAGAAGCTGGAATCAAAATTCAGATTATAGGCGATTTCCTTTACAGACTTCGATCGGTCGGAAAGCAGCATTTTCGCTTTTTCAATCTTCAGCTGGATCAGGTACTGGCCAGGCGCAATTCCCGTATAGGCTTTGAAGGTTTTACGGAACCAGGAATAACTTAGTCCCAGTTCGTTGGCGACCTTTTCCGGCGATATCTGCTGTTCCACATTCGCGCGGAGCAAAATGCGGGCTTTGTTTACCATATTTTCAACCATGGATTGCTGGTCTTCGAATCGATTCCCTCTGGAAATGGAATGGACCAGCCCCAATAGATGGACCACCGTGCCCGATATCAGCGGCTGGTATCCGGATTTTTCTTCCTTTGTGTGGGTGATGATCTGATCAAAAAGGCTCACGACCTGTTCATTTACCCCGATGGGCATACAGGGGCGCTTCGGTTCGAAAAAGCGCTTTTTCACCAGGTTGTCCATAATGCTTCCGGTGAACCCCACCCAGTATTCGTCCCAGCCGGTACCCGGGTCGGGTTTGTAGCGGTGCCACTCGTTGGGAAAAAGGAAGATGATCGTTCCTTCGTCGACCTTTAACCGGGAGGCGCTTTCGGATTCAAAGACTCCTGCGCCCCGGGGGATATAGATCAACTGGTATTCCTGAAGCGCCCGGCCGTTATTCCAGTCAAAATAATGGTGTGCCGGATGGTCGGGGCGGGGATAGGTATCGGCATGCTCGATGCGGCCGCAACCCGCGGCAGTGACACATAAACCCCAGTCTACGGCATCTTGTGTTACCGGAAGATATTTATAATAACTGATCATGGCTGAGACTCCTAAAATAGTTAAATTATGCGATTCTTGATAAATTTGATACCAGGCAACATGAGGTTTGATTTTTTGAGTATCCGGTTCTTACCAATGATTGGCCTGCTGGCTACCGGAATGGCGTCCTGTTTTATCGTTCGGCCCGGTTCGCCGGAGGAAGCCGCATCGCCCCAGCCTGTGGAGCGAGACTCGTTTTCCAGCCTGCACAGCCAATTTGCATTTCCCGGAAAAGAATATGGAAGCGCGCCGCTTTGGGTTTGGAATACGGAGGTAACAACCGAGCTGATCGACACCATGATGCACGCCTTCAGCCAGAACGCGTTCGGAGGCGTGTTTATCCACCCGCGTCCTGGCTTGGTCACCGAGTACTTGTCCGATGAATGGTTCCGTCTGGTGGCACACACCTTGAAAAAAGGCCGGGAACTGGGTTTGCAAGTATGGATCTACGACGAAAACTCCTATCCCAGCGGGTTTGCCGGGGGGCATGTCCCCGACCAGATGCCATCCTCCTTCAATCAGGGCCAGATGCTGCACCTGACCAAAGCTGACACGCTTCCGGCCGATGCGGAGGATTATTTCATTGTGCTGCGGCGGACTGGCAGCGGATTCCGCGATATCACGGCTTCCCTGAAAGCTGAGCAGGGGAAACCGGGTGATTTCTATTTGTTCTCAAAAGAAAACTACCGCGCTTCGCCTTGGTATGGCGGATTCTCTTATGTGGATCTGTTAATGGAGGGAGTGACCGAAAAGTTCATTGACCTGACTATGGAAGGTTACGAGCGCGTTGCCGGGGATGAATTCGGCAAGCTCGTTCCCGGCCTATTTACCGATGAACCCAATATTGAAGTCCAGGGCCGCGGAAATATCCGGTGGACGCCCGATCTTTTTAAATTATTCCAGCAGACTTGGGGTTACGATCTGCGGAACCATCTTCCC
The DNA here is from genome assembly GCA_029268045.1 of Anseongella ginsenosidimutans. Taxonomy (GTDB): domain Bacteria; phylum Bacteroidota; class Bacteroidia; order Sphingobacteriales; family Sphingobacteriaceae; genus Anseongella; species Anseongella ginsenosidimutans_A. Next base: position 23,076 of record JAJUHF010000001.1, on the reverse strand, counting down.
AGTCTTTACGAAGAAACCGGGGACTGGAAGCGGGTACGGCATAACTATTATCAGGTTTTGCTTCAGCTGTTTATTGACCGCTGGGCGAAACCCTGGCATGCTTACACGGAAAGCAAGGGTCTTGAATGGACCGGGCATTACTGGGAGCACGGCTGGCCGAACCCCAACCACGGGGGAGACAACATGGCCATGTACGCATGGCATCAGCGGCCCGGCATTGACATGCTCTTTAACCGGTTCAACGAAGAAAGCCCGCAGGCCCAGTTCGGGAATATCCGGGCCGTAAAAGAGTTGGCGAGCGTTGCCAACCAGCTGGGGAAAGAAAGAACACTGAGCGAAACCTACGGCGGAGGCGGGTGGGAGCTTACCTTTATGGATATGAAACGGTTGGGCGACTGGGAGTATGTGCTGGGAGTAAACACCTTGAATCAGCATCTATCCTTTATGACCATCCAGGGCGCCCGGAAATACGACTATCCGCAGTCCTTCTCCTATCATAGTCCGTGGTGGCCGTGGTATTATCCGCTCAACCAATATTTCGCGCGTTTATCGCTGGCGCTGTCCATGGGGGAACAGATAAATCACGTGCTTGTACTGGAACCCACGACCTCCGCCTGGATGTATTCGGCATACGAAAATCCACATCCCCGCAGACAGGAGATCGGTGAGGAGTTTCAACGCTTTGTCACCTTTCTTGAAAAAAAGCAGGCCGGCTTTGACCTCGGCTCCGAAAACATCATAAAGGATCATGGCGCCGTTGTTGGTGATCGGTTTGTGATCGGCCAACGAGCGTATTCCACGGTGGTTATCCCGCCCGGTATGGAAAACGTGAACAGGGCAACCTTCGGATTGCTTCAGGAATTCTGCCGCGCGGGCGGAACCCTGCTTGCTTTCGGGCAACTTCAATTCCTCGATGGTGCGGCCAGCGATAAGTTAGCGGATCTGCAGCAGCAGGCGATCCGGTTTGATTTGGCCGCCTGGGATGAGGTGGACAACCGGCCGCTGAAGGATCTGTTCGGTGGCTATTTTGCCTCGTCCAAAATCGAGTTTTTATATGTCGAGGGGGGGAACCTGTATCATCAGCGACGTGAATTCACCGATGGGCAGCTGGTATTTCTCGTCAATTCCAGTATGGACGAACCGACCACCGGACGTGTTCGGATCGAAGGAAATGTCGTGCTGCTGTTGGATGCCGTGACCGGGAACATTTCCCGTTATCCGGTAGTGACCGAAGCGGGCTTCGCGCGTATTGATTTTGAACTTCCGCCCGCCGGCAACCAATTACTTTTTATCAGCCGGGAGAAGAGGACGGGTTTCCCGGATCATATGCCACAACCTTCCAATCTCAGGGAAGTCGCTACCGGAACCACCCAGGTGGAGCGGCTCGGTCCGAATGTCCTGACGATTGACTTCTGCGACATCCAATTGGGAACAAGTCTGCTCCGGGATCTGCATGTATACCATGCGGCAGATACGGTATTCAAATTCCATGGCTTTGCAAACGGGAATCCGTGGAATACATCCGTGCAGTTCAAAACAAATATCCTGGACCGTGATACCTTCCAGACAGGGACCGGCTTTGCAGCAACGTATCATTTTCAGGTAGATGACGGCGTCGATCTGAATGGTCTCCAGGCCGTGGTGGAACGTCCCCATGTATGGAAAGTGAGCCTGAACGGGAAGCCCTTGTCTCCCATTCCGGGACAATGGTGGCTGGATAAGTCCTTTGCCGTATTCGATTTGACCGGCGCAGTCCGGGCCGGAAATAACCAGCTGACATTGGTAGCCGATCCGATGCGGGTCCATGCTGAAATCGAACCGGTTTATATCCTTGGCGATTTTGGGGTGAAAGCGGCAGCCAAGGGATTCCGGATCACCCGGTCCGCTCCCCTGGAATTGGGAAGCTGGAGGTCGCAGGGAATGCCATTTTTTGGACAGCAGGTAGCCTACGCCAAAAGCTTTACGGTCCGGGAAGGTTCCCGTTATCTGATTCAGCCCGGTAAGTGGAAAGGCACCGTGGCGGTGGTCCATGTGAATGGGAAAGAGGCGGGAATCTGCTTTGCTCCACCATTTACGCTGGATATCTCACCCTATGTCCGGGAAGGAACCAATCAGGTGCAGGTCGTGGTGGTCGGAAGCCTGAAAAATACCCTGGGACCCTTCCATAAAAATCCTGCTCCAGGACTGGTTTCTCCCTGGCTTTTCCGGAATGCGGACAGCTACCCACCGGGCAGGCAATATCAGCAACTGGACTACGGGATGCTCGAGGATTTCAGGATCATGAGCTGGTAAACAGCAGCTCGTCCGGGGTAATCTCCAGAATCTGGGCGATGGACAACAGTCTTTTAATGGAGGGGGTGGTTTCACTCAATTCCATCCTGCTGTAGGCTTCCTGGGAAATCCCCAGTCTTCGGGCCATAAACTCCTGGGAATAGTGCTTCGATTCACGGATCTTCCGAATCCGTTTGACAATTACTCTGCTTGTACAAATGGCTTCGTCTTTCATGGTAAACAGTTTTGCGAGACAAGATAGCAAGATTCCTTTTTAATTCAAAGCTATAATTTAAAACCTAATGGTTTAAGAAAGTTCTTGGACCTTTAATCTGATCCTCCTACCTTTACGTTACGACGTGAACCGGTTAGCACTTCGCAGGGGATGCCGAAAACCTGTAACAGAGTAGGCACGGAAACAACACTTACTGATATGAAAAACGCAAGTACTGATACGGCCGGATTGGTCGGTCTGACCCGGGATGAAATGATTTCCTGTCATGGTGGTCTGGTTTTCTGGGCGGCTGTTGGTGCCGGTGTATGTATTTCCGCTTTCACGGAGATCATTGCCGATTGGGATAATTTTAAAGCAGGCCTGTCGGGAGCCTGTAAACGTTGAACAGGCAGGAGGAAGACAATGGAAAACTTAATCGAAAACGGAGTAGTACAGCTACTTAAAGATACCGAGGTCGTAGAGTTAGGCGGAGGAAAAGGCTTTGCATACGATGTTGGCCGGGTTTTCAGGTACCTGGGGATGGCGGCCATCCATGGGATACCCACGGCCATGTTCGATGCAGCGGCTAATGGTGCGGCATGCTCCTGTTAATTCTGGGACGATGAAAATTCTAAAGAAAAACGAATGGTATCCACTGCTCATCGTCGTGTTATCTTTTTTGCTGTTCCTGGCAATTTTCCGGAACTGGGACCGGATATTCCATTAGCGGTCCGGGTTCCCGGTTAAGGAGCGGCTAGCTTTAAACCCGTTCATTCCTAAACCTGGAGGGTGGCAGCGCTTCTGCCTCCCTCTTTTTAACTCATCTGAACCTATGAAAAATACACGGATGCTGCCAGCCGAACTGGTGGAGTATACCTATGAGCATCATTTTAAACGCATGGATAAACGTTCCGGGCTGTTGTATGTGGTCGTGCTATTGTGTCTCGTCCTTGCCTCAGGGGCGCTGCTTATTATTTCCGTGCAGGTCGTTGTCAAAGGGAACGGTATCCTGACCGGCTCCCGGCAGCGCACCTGGGTAAAGGCGCCCGTTGCGGGTCGTGTTTCAACCGTCCACGTGACTGAAAATCAGGCCGTGGCCAAAGGAGACGTGTTGTTTACCCTGGAATCTTCCCTGCTTGAAGAGGATCTTGTGTACCTCCGGCAAAAAAAGGCTGCTGTACAAGGCCGGATCACCGACCTGAAAAAACTGACCGCCTGGATATATAAAAGAAAATTAACCCCGCCCGGGCCGCTCCGGTCGGCGGTATACGCCCGGCAGTACGACCTGTTCGAGCAGCGGGCACGCGGGATCCATGAAGAATTACGGGAAGCAGAGGCGAGTTGCCAGCGTTACGAGTACTTGTTTGAAGCGGGGGTGGTGGCGGCTATGGAATTTGATAAACACAGAATGGCGTTTCAGGAGGTGCATAACCGCCTCAATTTAGTATATCAGGAACAGGGCAGCCGCTGGCAACTTGACCTGAATGAACTGAGCCAGGAACTCCAGCAATTGGCTTCAGCCGAAAAAAAGCTCCATACCCAACGTGGATCATACGAAGTGCGCGCGCCGGCAGATGGGATCCTGCAGGAGATGGACGGCCTCCATGCGGGAGCTTTTTTTGATCAGGGGGAACAGGCTGTACTCCTCTCCCCCGATTCGGGGCTCCTTGCCCGGATCGCCATCCCGCCCGCAGACATCGGTTTGATCCGGCGCGGCATGCCGGTTCACCTACAGATCGACGCGTTCAACTACCGGCAGTGGGGAGCGATACAGGCCGTGGTTTCCGATATTTCAGGGGATGTATTCCAGGGCCCGGACCGGAATCCCTTTTTTGAGGTGCGCTGTAAATTGGGAAACAAGGTGCTGGCGCTGAAGAACGGATATCAGGGCAGATTGAAGCAGGGGATGACGCTCCAGGCGCGATTTCCTGTCACCCGGCGGACGCTATTCCAACTGCTGTTCGACGATGTAAACGACTGGCTGAATCCGTATGAGAAGAATAAAGGTTAAACAACACGACCGGACCGATTGCGCCGCGGCGTGTCTTGCTTCGGTAGCCGCCTTTTACAGACTTCGGGTTCCCCTGGCAACCGTCCGCGCATATGCTTCCACCGATTCCAGGGGAACCAATGTACGGGGTATGCTGGATGCAGCGCAACGCCTGGGATTTTCCGCAAGAGGGGTGAAGGGTTCCTACGAAAGCTTAAGCCGTATTCCGCTTCCGGCGGTGGCACACGTCGTGCTCGCAGCGGGCTATTTTCACTTTGTGGTGATCGTCGGCGTCTCGCCCCGGTATATCCGGATCATGGATCCGGCGGATGGACGGATCCATAAGGTCCCGCGCGAAAGATTCGTGGAACAATGGAGCGGCGTCCTGGTGATACTGGTTCCTTCCGAAAGTTTTCAGCCCGGCAACATGGAAGGATCGGTTTGGATTCGCTTCCTGCAATTGCTTAAACCGCACCGTGCGATTCTATTGCAGGCGCTTTTTGGGGCTGTCCTTTATACTGTGCTGGGCTTGTCGCTGTCGGTTTTCGTCCAGAAAATCATCGATCATGTTTTGCCTTCAGGAAATACCAATCTGCTGAACCTGATGGGATCGGTACTGCTGGTCTTGTTGATTGTACAGGCCTTTATAAACCATATAAAAGGGGTACTTACGCTTCGAAGCGGACAATTGATTGATGCCCGGCTGATTCTTGCTTACTACCGGCATTTATTCAGGCTTCCGCAATCCTTTGTGGACTCGATGCGTACCGGAGAGCTTGTTTCGCGCGTAAATGATGCGTTCAAAATAAGAGTATTTATCAACGATGTGCTGGTGGGGGTAGGGGTAAACCTGTGCATGCTGCTGTTTTCCTTCGGGCTTATGTTTACCTATTATTGGAAACTGGCGCTTCTGATCCTGCTGATCGTTCCCTTGTACGCATCGGTTTACCTTGTTTCAAACAGTTTGAACAGGAAAACCCAGCGACGGATCATGGAGGAAAGTGCGGAGCTGGAAAGCCAGCTGGTCAGCAGCCTCCAGGCAGCGTCAACCATCCGGCAGTCCGGAGTGGAGGATTTCGTCGGGATGAAAACCGAGGCAGGGCTGGTCCGTTTTCTCCGGACCAGCTACGCATCGTCTTTGAATGCGCTGTGGGCAGGAAACGGTTCGGAGTTTATTTCGTCCCTGTTCAAGGTACTGCTTCTTTGGGCTGGGGCAGCGTTTGTGCTGGAAAGGGAAATGACACCGGGCGAATTGCTTTCCTTTTTCACGCTGCTGAATTACTTCACCGCGCCGGTAGCCCGCTTGGTGGAAATGAACCAAACGCTGCAGGATGCCCTGATTGCAGCAGGGCGGCTATTTGAGATCATGGATCTGGAGCCTGATTCGGTAAGCCGCCAAGCGCAATTCAGTCCCGAAAAAGCCGGTCCCATCTGTTTCAATAACATTACGTTCCGGTACGGAACGCGATCTCCCGTCTTTAGGGGCCTGACGCTTCGCATTCCGGAAGGTGAAATTACAGCCCTGGTCGGGGAAAGCGGTTCGGGTAAAAGTACCTTGTCTTCCCTGTTGCTGGGAATATATGCTCCGGAATCGGGAACGATAACGATCAACGGGATGAATATCCGGCACGTCGATCCCCAGCGCCTGCGGCGGATCGTAGGGATTGTCCCCCAACAAATCCACCTTTTACCCGGAAGCCTACTGGAAAACATTGCAATGGGCGAATACGCGCCTGATATGGAGCGGGTCCTCTACGCATGCAAGGGCGCGGGAATGATGGATTTCCTCGAAACCCTTCCTTTAGGTCTGCATACCGGTATTGGGGAAGGGGGCACGCGTCTTTCCGGGGGGCAACGGCAGCGTGTAGCCATTGCCCGGGTTTTGTACCGTAACCCGCAGGTATTGGTACTGGATGAGGCAACCGCTTCCCTCGATGCGGTTGCTGAAAGCCGGATTCAGAACACCTTCTTTTCGCTTCGCGACAAAGGCAAAACCATCCTCATCATCACGCACCGTTTACCTGCCATCCAGGAGGCCGACCGGATTGTTGTGCTGGGCCGGGGAGGAGTAGTTGAAACAGGCCGGCACCTCGAACTCCTGGGACAGAAGGGACCGTACTACCGGCTTTGGCAGCGGCAAACTGCCAATTTGGAGTAAAAAATAGGACGAAATGGACAAAATAGTATTATTTTATGGTAATATCCGCAAAGATTAGCCCCGCGTAAAACAGAATATTTGCTTTTTGTGATCCTAATCCTATTGATTTATGAATTTTCAACGAATCGGTTGTGTTTCTCTTCTGCTTCTGCTTTCGGGCTGCACGGGCACGCAACAGACGGACGATGCGGAACGGTTCAGCGGTGAGAAATTTTCCGAACACATTCGTTCCACGGATCCCCGCACACCGGAGGAAGAACGGCTCGGCTTTAAATTGCCGCCGGGTTTCGAAATTGAATTGTATGCCGCCGAGCCCGATATCGGGAAACCCATGAACATTGCCTTCGATGCCAAAGGAAGAATGTGGGTTACCCAGTCGTACGAATATCCGTTTGCTGCCGATGGTCCTGGAAGGGACCGGATCAGTATACTGGAAGATACCGATGGAGACGGACGTGCCGATAAGTTTACTCATTTCAGCGATACAATGAACATTCCCATCGGGATCATGCCTTATCGCGATGGCGCCATCGCATACAGCATTCCCAACGTATATCGTTTCAGCGATACCGATGGGGATGGCAAGGCCGACAGGTCCTCGGTCCTGCTGGGGCCTTTTCAATACAGGGATACCCACGGGATGGTCAATAATTTCGCATGGGGTTTCGATGGCTGGATCCATGCCGATCATGGCTTTACCAATCGCTCTACGGTGGCTGGAACAGACGGGGATTCCATTACCATGGAGTCGGGAAACACATTTCGGTTCCGGCCCGATGGAAGCCGGGTAGAACAGACGACCTTTGGTCGCGTGAACCCCTTCGGACTGGCATTTGATGAACTGGGGTATCTGTATTCGGTAGATTGCCATTCTTCGCCTGTTTATCAGCTGATCCGCGGAGCGGACTATCCGCATTTCGGCAAAAGGCCGGAAGGAATTGGCTTTGCGCCCGATACCAAGCCCCATGGCGAGGAATCCACCGCCCTGGCGGGCATGGCCTATTATTCCGGAGAGGCATTCCCTGAAGAATTCCGTAGGAATCTTTTTATCGGAGATGTGGTCACTTGCCGGGTTCACCGATACAGTTTTGAATTTAACGGGTCCACTCCCTCGGCCAAGGCGGAACAGGACCTGGTTATGAGTGAAGATCCGTGGTTCCGCCCGGTGGATGTGAAGGTTGGACCGGACGGCGCCTTGTATATCGCCGATTTTTACAATAGCATCATCGGGCATTATGAAGTTGCACTGGATCATCCCGCCCGGGACCGCATCCGCGGCAGGATCTGGCGGATCACCTATAAGGGAAACAGTCAGGAAGTAAAAGATTGGACCCAGGCAGGCATCCAGGAATTGCTGGAAGGCTTCCGGCACAGCAACCTGAAGGTCCGCCTTCAAATCGCAAACGAGCTCGTGGAGCGCTTGGGTCAGGAGGCGGTGCAGCCTCTGAGGAACTTTGTTCAGGATCCCGATCTCAGTTCCCAGGAGTTTGTGCACGCCCTGTGGGCCCTGTACCGTCTGGATGCCCTGGATAACGAGCTGGCAGGGAAAGCGGCCCGGCATGAGGATCCCGTCATCCGGATCCATGCGATGCGCATTCTGGCCGAAATGAAATCTTCCGGCGAAGACCACTATAAACTGGCGCTCGAAGCATTACAGGATGCCGATCCGCACGTGCAACGCGCAGCGGTCGAGGTGCTTGCAAACTACCCGCAAAAAAATACGGTAGAACAGCTGCTGGCCTTCCGGGACCGTATCCCGGACTACGATACGCACCTATTATATACCACCCGCCTCAGTCTGCGTAATCTGTTGAGGAACGAGCCGCTGGTCAAGGAAGTGGTGGCACAGGACTGGGATGACCGGCAGGCCTCCACCTTGGCCGACGTGATAACGGGCGTTCATTCGCCCCAGGCGGGAATATTCCTGTTCAATTATTTGGGAGCGCATACCGTTCCGAATGAGCAGCTTCCCCGTTTCTTGGAACATACCGCCCGGTTCATTCCGGAAAGCACATTGGAAACGGTCATCTCCACTGCCAGAAAGGCACATGGGCAGGATATGGATGCCTCGTTCAACGCCTTTACGGCGATCCGGCAGGGGATCGCGCAGCGCGGCGTAAAAGAAGGTCCGGCCCTGTCCTCCTGGGGAGAGTCCCTGGCCCGGGATATTCTCAATACTTATTTTCCGCCCAAAGGGTCTGCTCCCGCGGGCAACGCATCAAACCGGGACATCGCGCGCCAGCGATTCGCTGTCGAATACGTGGGACAGGCACGGCTGGCCGCACTAAGCGATCCGTTGAAAAGAGCGCTCCAGCAACCGGAAACCGAACGAAACGTGAAGATCAGCGCCACACGCTCCCTGCTGCAGCTGGATCGGGAACAGCATGCCGCGCTTGCCGGGGACCTGCTCAAGAGCGACTCGACCGATCTGGAACTGAGAAAACAGATTGCAGCTGTCCTGGGCGAATTTCCCGGAAAGAAGGTAACCCAGCTGCTTGCTTCGGTTCCCAACGCGCCGGCCGCCCTGCAGGTGGAAATCGTCAAAGCGTTGGCGAATGCTCCCAACGGGGTTGCCCTGATTTTCGAAAAAGTTGAGAAAGGAGAGATTTTTCCGCGCACCCTGCTGGATCCGCAGGTCAAGCAGCGACTGTCCGATCTGAGTGCCCAACAGCAGGAGAAATACGAATCCCTCACGGCCGATATCCCGCCCGTGAGCGAAGAAAAGCAAGCCTTGCTGTGGACCCGGATGGTTAATTTCAGCAAAGCCCCGAAAGACGACGACATGGTCGCCGCAGGAAAAAAACTGTTTGCGCTCCACTGCTCACCCTGTCATCAGCTCAATGGAGAAGGCGGCATGATCGGTCCGCAGCTGACCGGTATTGGAAACTGGGGTCCGAACGCGCTGGCGGAAAAAATCCTCGACCCCAACAGGAATGTCTCCGAATCGTTCCGCAACTATATTGTAAAAACCCGCGATGGAAAAACGCTCACCGGCCTGTTCAGACGGGAAGAAGGGGAGACGATTATTTTCGCCGACGTGACCGGGGCGGAATTTGCGGTCGCCAAATCAAATATTGCCTCGCAGGAAGCCTCTGAATTTACCTTGATGCCGGGCAATTTCGGTGAAGTGCTCTCACAGGAAGAGTTCGATAGCTTATTATCATATCTTCTGACACAAAAATGATCAGCATGAAAAGTAAGACCCTTTTCCTATTTGCGCTAGCTGCAGCGATGGTGCCGATTGGCGAAACCCAGGGCCAGGAGAAGCCGTTGGGCCCGGTTCGGTTTACAAAAGTGCAGATTGCATCGGAAAGCTATGAGTCCGTGGGCGTGTTTGATGTAAATGGTGACGGGATATCCGACCTGGTTTCGGGAGCCTACTGGTATGAAGGCCCGAATTTTATTCGGAAACATTACATCGGTCCGGTAAAACCTTATGGTGAATACTGGGATGATTTCTCCAACATCCCCTTGGATGTCAACGGCGACGGCCGGATGGACTATGTGACCGGAAGCTGGTTCAGCAACAGCGTACGCTGGCACGAAAACCCGGGCGACGACCAGGAATGGAAACAGCATATTATCGGGGAAACCGGGAATGTGGAAGGCACCATGGGCTGGGACATTGATGGAGACGGTCATATCGAGATTGTTCCCAATACACCGGGTCATCCGCTTCGGTTTTTCAAGTTGCTACGCGACGGCACGGGGCGGGCCGCCGGCCGGTTCCAGGAAGTAGTCGTTGCAGCCAATCAGGGGCACGGACTCGGTTTCGGGGACGTCAACGGTGACGGCCGGGGGGATTTTGTGATCAGTAACGGTTGGCTCGAAGCCCCCGAAGACCCCTTGACCGGGAAGTGGGTATTGCATGAGGAATTCGATTTCGGAGGCGCCAGCCTTCCCATTCTCCTGGTTGATGTGAATCAGGATGGGAAAATGGATATCATCGTAGGCCAGGGGCATGATTACGGTCTTGACTGGTATGAACAAACCGTCGATTCGAAAGGGAACCGGGCTTGGGTCAAACACCCGATCGATCCCTTCAATTCCCAATATCATACCATGCAATGGGTGGATCTGGATGGAGACGGGCAAGGCGAGCTGTTAACCGGCAAGCGGTACCGGGCACATAATGGAGGGGATCCCGGAGCAGACGATTTGCTGGGTCTTTACTATTTCAAATGGAACGGGGAGTCGTTCTCCAAACAGGTTATCAGTTACGGGCCGTTAGGCGTGGGGAAGGGGGCCGGGCTCTCGTTTTCGACCGCCGACCTTCGGAATACGGGCCGTCTGGACATCGTAGTAGCCGGCAAAGACGGTTTGTACGTGTTTTACAACGAAGGCACCACGCCTTAATCCGGACCAGGGCGCAGTCTTAATGGAGAAAATGCTTTTTCCGGTAGGCGGTCGGGCTAAGACCGGATCGCGACCGGAATACCCTGGAAAAATAATAGATGGAATCGAAGCCCATGATCGACGCGATCTCTTTTATCGATAAACGGGTAGTGGAAAGAAATTCGCCCGCTTTCTCCATTCGTTTGTCCAGATGATATTGGGCAGGAGACTTCCCTGTAAGGTTTTTGAATTGTTTCCTGAAAAGTGAATAACTGATTGCCAACTCCTTGGCCAGTTGCGGTCCGCGGATATCCTGTTCGAGATGGTCGTTGATAAAGGACTTGGCCCACTCAATCTTCTGTTCGATGGTTTGCGGCAACTGCTTCTTTTCCGTGCCAAGCACTATTCCGAGCAATTGCAGCGCCATACCGGTAACAAGCGGTTGCAACCCGGGCGGGTTATGCTGGATGCAATCCAGGATGTTTTTAAAAAGCGAAGTAAGCTCATGGTTCACTCCCGTATGATAGAGGGTTTTATCAGCCGGGATGCATTGTTTTTCAATCCAATCCTGGAGGATGCTGCCCCGCAGCCCAATCCAATATTCGCGCCATCCGTAATGCGGATCCGGCCTGTAGCGGTGCCAGACGTTAGGCAATAAAAGAAAACAGGTGCCTTCCCCGATGGTGGTGGCCGGCGTATTGGCCGATTCGAAGATTCCTTTCCCGCTGGCCACATAGACAATATAGAGTCCGTTCAGAATCCGTCCCCTATTCCAGTTGAAAAGGTATTCCCGCGGGTGATCCCCTCCGGGATAGCGACTGCCCTTGTCGGTGCGGGCCTGTCCGGCGGTAACCAGGTAAAGCCCCCAGTCTTCGTCCTCTTCGCTAACCGAAACGTATTTATGGTAATTCTGCATGCAGGCAATTTTTATAAAATAAATATCAGAATATGTATTTAATTATGAACAAATTCATACTATCTTTAATCCTGCTAACCCGATCATGTCAATAAAGATAACAATCCGGAATTTACCGGAAGCCCCTTCGAACCACAATAATTAATGTATATGAAACATTTATTCTTACTCAACCAGTGCTCAAGACGGGTTTGGTGGATCGTCCTGAACCTGTTTCTCATCGCCGGCTATTCCGGAAGCACGGCCGCGACGACTCAGAACCAGGTGACAGGCCGGGTGACGGATAAGGCAGGTCTTCCACTACCTGGAGCGAATGTACAGGTCAAGGGAACGACCATGGGGGTGTCGGCCGATGAAAACGGTCGTTTTGCGATTCAGGCAGACGGAAACGAGGTATTGTTGGTTTCCATGATCGGCTACGCCACACAGGAGATCCCGGTGAATAGCCGGACCGTTATCGATGTGATTCTTGAAGCGGATTTCTTTGGGCTGGAGGAAGTGGTCGTGATCGGCTACGGGACCACCAGCCGGCAGGATTTTACGGGATCGGTCAGTTCGTTGCGGATGGAAGAGTCGCCGGTGGCGCTCTTGCCAAACACCAATACGCTGGAAGCGTTGAAAGGAAACATCCCGGGACTCGATATCGGGGCCACCAATACAGCCGGCGGGCAGCCCAGCATGCAGATCAGGGGGCAAAATTCGATAAGCGGAACAAACGATCCGCTGATTGTATTGGATGGTGTCATTTACCTGGGAAGTCTGAATGACATCAATCCGAATGACATTGCTTCGGTGGATGTTCTGAAAGACGCTACCTCGGCTGCGGCCTACGGATCCCGTTCAGCCAATGGCGTGATCGCAATTACCACGAAACGGGGCCGGTCTGACAAACCGATGATTTCCTTGAATACCTCAACTGGAGTTCAGCGATGGCAAAATCAACCCGTGATGATGAGAGGGGAACAATGGATCGAAGTGGTAAACGCTCGAAATCAATATAGCGAAGGTTCCATTAACTGGCTGAAACCCGGGGAGCTGGCCAACCGCGAGGCGGGCCGGGAAACTATTTGGCTTGACGAAATTACCCGGACTGGAGTGATGCAAACCTACCAGGCCTCCGTGTCAGGTGCTGCCCAGCGGGTTAACTATTACTTTTCTTCTTCTTATGATGATAATGAAGGAGTGATCATCGGCGACGATTTTAACCGGGTTTCATTGCTTGGAAAGCTGGAAACCCAGATCGCCGACTGGCTCGAGCTCGGGCTGGATGCTGCTTTTTCCAGACGGGATTACTCCGGAATCGCGGCAAACGTCGGGGAGGCTCAAACAATGTCCCCGTACGGCGTTATGTTCCGCGACGATCAGGGCAACCTGGAAAAATATCCCTATACTCAATCGGGTGTCAACCCCCTCTGGGGAGTTGAGGACGGACTTCGTGACAACCAGGATATCCGAAATAATTTCCGGTTGAATGCAAGGATGGAAGTCGCGATCCCCTGGATAGACGGGTTGAGCTATCGGGTAAACTATCTCACCAACCTGGACCGGAATCAATCCGCCAACTTCACCTACGAAGGCTTCTACGTACAAGAAGGCGAAGGTCTCGAGCGTTACGACCCCGGTGTGATACAAGGTTTTCTGACTAATGCCAACGGGAATATGAACAATAACAAAACCAGGAGTTACGTCGTGGACAATATCCTGAATTACCGCCGTGATTTTGACCGGCATGTGCTGGATGTTACCCTGGTCGCCACACGCGACTATTTGAAATATCAGATGGTAAATTCGATCGGGTCCGATTTTGCATCGAACGGAAATACCGCCCTGGGAAGATGGGGCTTGCACAAGGCCACTGTGCAGCGGACGGATCTCGACGCGTACGAGGCCACGAATGTGGGCTATCTGGGCAGGGTCAGCTATTCCCTTGACAATAAATACTATTTTACCGGTTCCTATCGCAGGGACGGCGCCTCTGTTTTCGGAGCAAATAATAAATGGGGCAATTTCGCTGCAGCCGGTATCGCTTGGAGAATTTCCAACGAGGACTTTATGCGTAATTTTTCCTCACTGGATGATCTGAAACTCAAATTTTCCTGGGGGCAGAATGGAAATCAGGGCATTGACCCCTATGGAACGCTTTCCACGGTCGCGAATTCGGCCAGTGGGGGCGTGCGTTACCAATTTTACGATCAACCGGGCGTCATCCAGTACGGTTTGTACCAGAACGCGTTGGGAAATGCCGACCTGGGTTGGGAAACGACCGAATCATGGAATACCGGTTTTGAGTCCGCTTGGTTGAATAACCGACTTTTTGTAGACTTGGATATCTATTTCTCCCAAACGCGCGATCAGATTTTCACACGAAACATCCCGGTAATGACGGGCTTCAAAACAATTAAAACATCCATGGGCCGGGTTGACAACCAAGGTATTGAACTAACCGTGCGAAGCGTGAATGTGCAGACGCAGGATTGGTACTGGAATACGGCGCTTACCTTCTGGAAAAACAACAACAAGCTGGTGGAATTATACGGCGAAGACAACGACGGGGACGGCAAAGAGGACGACGATATTTCCAACAACTTGTTTATCGGACACTCCCTGGGAGCTATCTACGGCTATGTACAGGACGGCATCGTTCAGGAAGACGATGTGGAATACATGGAACTCACCGGTGCCGCCCCGGGCGCTCCGAAATACAAGGATACGGACGGTGTGCCGGGGATCACGGCTGACGACAGGCAGATTCTGGGCTACGACAAGGTGAACTTCCGGATGAGTCTGGCGAATAGTTTATCATACAAGCAATTTGAATTGTATGTGATGGTCACCGGTAATTTTGGAGGAAATAATCACTATTTGCGAAGTAATACGGCGGCTTACATGACCTCGGGAACCGGACGGTTCAATGATAATATGACGTATAAACCGTACTGGACGCCAGAGAATCCCAGCAATGTATATCCTTCTGCGTATTTTGCCGGTGATGGCCGGTACCTGGCCTTGCAATCGCGCGGCTTCGTACGGGTTCAGGACGTGACGCTATCCTATACTTTCCGGCAACCCTGGATGCAGACAGCCCGGATCAGTAATCTGAGATTGTTTCTCACTGCAAAAAATCTGGGCACGTTCACCAACTGGTACGGAGGCGACCCGGAAACGGGGGCCCGGATCAGGGACAATGTTCCGCCCGTACTCTCCACGTATTCCCTGGGAGTTAATGTCAGTTTTTAATCCGTACCAAATCAAACGATGATGAAAAAGCTAAAGAATACACTATGCGTCCTGTTGACCCTTTCCATGATCCATGGATGCAAATCAGATAAGGAGTTCCTTACGGAACGTCCTTCCACTTTTTATACGGTGGATAATGCCTTTTCTACCTCGGCGCAGGTAGATCAGGTTCTTATATCGATGTATTCGCAATTACGTGATCTATGGGCCAATCCTTCTGAGGAAGGCTGGATTTTCGTATTCCGGGGGAATGGAACCGATATGTACGACGTGCCCAGTATCCGGCGAGGCAATACATTCAATAATTACGGGATCATCAATCCGGACAACAACGTTTTTTACAATATCTATAGTACCTGGTACCAAATGATTTCGAAAGCCAACCTGGCTATCGCCGCAGCCGAACTACCGAAAATAAGCTGGTCTTCGGAAGAAGAAAAGCAGTACGCCATTGCCCAGGCGCGGTTTTTCAGGGCATATGCTTATCGGAATCTGGGGGAACTCTTTGGAGGCGTGCCGCTGGTTACCGAAGTGACTACCACCCCGCGCTACGATTTTCAACGGGCCACCCGCGTGGAAACTTACCAGTTTGCGATTGACGAGCTGCTCGCGATCGAAAATGACCTGCCCGAAACCACCGGCCAGGGGGGAAGACTCGTACGGGGCGCGGCGCAGCATAACCTTTGTCAGTTATACCTTGCCCTGGGAATCCAACTTGACCAGGAAGGAAAAGGTGGGGAAGCTCAGGAGGCGTACACCAATTCGGTCAATTATGGGAATAAGGTGATTGATGGAGGAATTTACTCCCTGATGGAAGACCGGTTCGGCACACGAAAGGATGAAGCGCAGGGGAATGTTTACTGGGATCTCTTTCAGGAAGGGAATGTCGATTATCAGGATGGTAACAGGGAATGCATATGGGCATTGCAGATCGATTACGCGGCCTATCGCGCCGAGGACGGCAAGTCCAAGTTGCCCTATTCCAGAACCTACGGACCGGTATTCCGCGATGGCGCCAAAGATCACCTGACCGGGACCCTGGAAGACGTGGGTGGGCGGGGCATTGCGCAGGTAATACCCACCATGTATACACGGGACGTCATTTATGAGGATAAATGGGCTGACGATATGCGGAACTCAGATATTGTTTTTCGGAGGACATTTATTGGAAACGTTCCCGGATCGCCTTATTTCGGGCTTCCGGTGCCATGGAATGAAATTTACGAAGGCAGCTCCGATGAAACAACCAACACGGTGAACCGGAGCCTATGCTATCCGGTATCCTGTAAGATTGCAACCGATAGATACACAGGCCTGGACGAAGGTGAGAACCGAAGCAATTTATTCCGCGACGATTATTTCATCCGTCTTTCCGAAACGATCCTGTTACGTGCCGAAGCGAAGCAGCGGCTGGGAAATAAGGAAGGCGCTGCTGCGGATATCAACCTGCTTAGGAAGCGCGCGGCTTGTACTTACCTGGTTACGGCAGCTGACCTGGACGATGATTTCAGCCTGATCCTGGATGAAAGAGCGCGTGAACTGGTTTACGAGGAATGCCGGTGGAATACCTTGCTTCGGATGGGTGGAAGTATTGCCGTTGACCGGATCCGCCAGTATGCGTTCTGGCCGGAAGCCCAATCCACGCTGACCTTTGATTACAATGTATGGCCCATTCCGCAAACAGTTATCGATACAAATAAAGACGTAGAGCTGCCGCAGAATCCGGCCTGGCAAGGACGATAGGCGAGGAGCTCTGCCAATTAGATGAACCTACGAATGCCTGATTTTCGACTTCCCGTCCTTCTGGTGGCGGTTTTTTCTGGTTTGTTTTTTCAACCGGCGTCTGCACAGCAAGCGCCGATTCCGGAAGCGATTTCCGAAACGGATTTCGCGCGGCCCGCATCCAGGTACGGCATCCGCTGCTGGTGGTGGTGGCTGAATGGAAATGTCACCAAAACATCCATTACGCGGGATCTGGAGGCCATGAAGGAAAAGGGTTTCAGCGGAGCGTGCATTTTCGATGCCGGAGGGCACGATCAACGCGGAAACGGACCGGTACCCGAGGGACCCACCTTTGGTTCGCCGGCCTGGCTCGACCTGTTCCAGTTTGCGGTGGAAGAGGCGAACCGGCTGGGCCTTGTGCTGAGCGCCAGCATCCAAAGCGGCTGGAACCTAGGAGGGCCCGACGTCACACCCCAGGAGTCGGCCAAGCACCTAACCTGGTCCGAAACCGAGCTGCAGGGTGGGCAGTTTGCTGAAATAGTGCTCCCCCGCCCACCCGCCCGCCTTGATTTTTACCGCGACATTGCCGTACTGGCTTTTCGGCGGGACGATACCTCATTCATCGCTCCGGTTCATAATCTGCGGCACAAAGCGGCTTTTGACGAAGCAGCCTTCTCCGCGGCCGACACCCGGCATCTTCTGGATGAGGGTTCTCCCGGAGCGCGGGACGGGAATTCCCAAAAAGCCCATGCAAGGCCAACCGAAGTTGTCGATCTGAGCGATTCAACCGATGGGGAAGGGGTATTGCGCTGGGCCGTTCCGGCCGGCCGATGGATCGTGCTTCGTTTCGGGTACACGAACAATGGCTCGCATGTCTCCACCTCAAGCGGAGCCTGGCAGGGCCTGGTGCTCGATTATATGAATGAGCAGCACTTTACCCGCTATTGGAATACGTGGGTAAAGCCCATGCTGGACCGCATCGGCCCCCTGGCAGGGACCACGTTGAAGTATCTGCAAACCGATAGTTGGGAATTGGGGGGAATCAATTGGACCGAAGGCTTCCGTAAAGAATTCAGGGATCGGAGGGGCTATGACGTACTGCCCTGGCTTCCGGTGATTGCGGGCAAAATCATCGGCAGTCGCGAGGAAAGCAACCGTTTTCTGGCCGATTTCAGGAAAACGATCGGCGAATGCATTTCCGATAATCATTACCGGGTTTTTGCGGAGAAAGCAGCCGCCTATGGGATCGGAATCCAGCCGGAGTCAGCCGGGCCCCATGCCGGCCCTTTTGATGGGTTAAACAATTACAGGCACAGTGAGATCATGATGAGCGAATTCTGGTCCCCTTCGGCCCATAGGCCGGCGCCGGTACAGCGTTTTTTCGTAAAGCAGGCGGCCAGCGCGGCCCATATTTACAATAAGCGCCTGGTGGGCGCCGAAGGTTTTACAACCATTGGAAAGCATTGGGATGATGTCATCTGGCAGGATATGAAACCCAGTTTCGATTATTCGGTTTCCGAGGGGCTGAATCTGGCCTTTTTACATACCTTTACCAGCTCGCCCCCCGAAATGGGTATTCCCGGACAGGAATACTTTGCCGGAACCCACTTTAATCCCAACATCACCTGGTGGAAATATGCCGACGCCTTTTTCGATTACATGGCGCGCTGTCAGTACATGATGCAGCAGGGGACTTTTGTGGCCGATGTACTGTATTATTACGGCGATCACGTGCCCAACGTCGCCACGCTGAAAGACAGCGATCCCGCCGGAGCGCTGCCGGGTTTTGATTACGATCTGATCAATGAAGACCGCCTGCTGTCGCTGAGTACGATCGAAGGGAGGCTCACGCTCCCGCATGGAATGAGTTACCGCCTGCTGGTTTTACCGGATCACGCCGTACTCTCGCTCGACGCACTGCGTAAAGTGTATGAGCTGGTCCAGGCGGGGGCGACCGTCCTGGGCCCGAAAACAACGAAAACCGTCAGTCTGGTCGGATATCCCCGATCGGAGAAGGAGCTGGCCACAATAGCCAATGCATTGTGGGGGACGGCCGGTTCGGTTAAAGGAAGACGGAAACTGGGTAAAGGGACGGTTGCGTGGGGTTACACCGCCCGGGAATGGCTGATCCAAAACCGGATACTTCCGGATTGTGAGTTCAGGCCCGAACCGCAACCGGAGTCCGGATCCAGCTTGCGGATCCAGCCCTTTGGCTACATCCATCACCGGCAGGGTGACCTGGATTACTACTTTATCCGCAGCGGCAGCAGGGAAGGCCAGTCGGTGGAGGTTACCTTCCGGGTCGGTGACCGGCTGCCCGAATTCTGGAACCCGGTGACCGGGGAAGTCCGTCCGGCGCCTGTATGGCGCGCAGACAGCGGAAGGATTACCGTGCCGGTTACCTTCATGCCTTACGGCTCCTGCTTTGTCGTATTCAGAAAACCTCTTCCGGAAAAACCGCAACCGTTGGGGAAAGACCCGGCCGCGGAGGCGAAGTTGCTGAAAACACTTCAGGGAAACTGGGAGGTGCAATTTGGCCTCGACTGGGGAGGTCCGGCCCAGGTACGCTTCGATTCCCTGGTCAGTTGGACGGCCCGGCCCGAGGAAGGGATCCGCCATTATTCCGGCGCAGCCATCTATCGTAAGCGCTTCCGGTACGACGGTCCCCGGAAGGGGTCGCTCCGTTTACAGCTGAACGCGGTCAAGGACGTGGGCATTGCCCGGGTCACACTGAACGGCAAGGACCTGGGCGTGGTTTGGACACCTCCTTTCAGCGTCGATGTATCCGGTTTATTGAAAAAGCGGAATAATAGGCTCGAGATTGAAGTCATCAACAGCTGGCGAAACCGCCTGGTGGGCGACCGGGGACTTCCACCGGAGAAACGGTACACCCAAACCAACATCACCATCCGGGAGGAATGGGGATTATTGGAATCGGGCTTGCTGGGCCCGGTGCAAATCTGGCAGTTTTGAAATGGGCACCATATTTGCATATAACCACAACCAGGAGCCGTTCAATGAGCAAAACAATTATTGTATCCAATCGCCTGCCTGTCAAAATACAGGTAAAACGCGGCGAGACAATATATAAGCCCAGCGAAGGTGGTTTGGCCACCGGCCTGGGCTCTGTTTACAAAGGCGCCGGAAATGTATGGATCGGCTGGCCAGGCAAGATCGTCAAGGACAAAAAAGCGCAGGACAAGGTCCGGGCCGAACTGAAAGAAATGCATCTCTACCCGGTCTTTCTTACCCGGGAAGAAATTGACGATTATTACGAGGGCTTTTCGAATGAGATTCTGTGGCCTATCTGTCATTATGTCCCTTCCTACGCGCAGTATAAACATCGGTATTGGGAAGCATACAAGCAGGTAAACCGGAAATTCGCCGAAAGCGTGCTGCAATTGGCGGAGAAGGGGGATACCGTCTGGATCAACGATTATCAATTGTTGTTGCTGCCCTTCCTGCTTCGCGAAAAATTACCCGATATAGGCATTGGTTATTTCCAGCATATCCCGTTCCCTTCCTACGAAATATTCCGGCAGATCCCCTGGAGGGAAGCCCTGCTGGAAGGAGTGCTTGGCGCGGACTTGATCGGGTTCCATACCTACGACGATATCCGTCACTTCATGAGTTCGGTGACCCGGATCATGGGGCTGAGCTCCACGGCCAACCACCTGACGGTTCATAACCGGCCGGTGGTGGTGGACGCGTTTCCCATGGGAATCGACTACGAGAAGTTTACCGAGATCGCGATGCTTCCCCGGACCAGGAGCAATATCAAGCGGATTGGAAAAACCGCCGGTGACGCCGAGATGATCCTTTCCATTGACCGGCTCGATTACAGCAAGGGAATTCTTCAACGGCTTCAGGCATTCGACCTCTTTCTGAAACAGAACAAATCGTATTGTGAGAAAGTGTCGCTGCTGATGGTGGTGGTGCCCTCCCGGGATGAAGTGCCGCAATACCGGGAATTGAAGGAGGAAATAGACCGTCTGGTGAGCGACATCAATGCCCGGAACCAGACGCTGGGCTGGCAGCCGGTCTTTTATTTCTATCGTTCGTTTCCCGTGGAAATGCTATCGGCGCTGTACCAGACCGCCCAGGTATGCCTGGTAACGCCCATGCGTGATGGAATGAATCTGGTAAGCAAGGAATACGTAGCCAGCCGGATCGATCAGAAAGGCGTCTTGATCCTCAGTGAAATGGCGGGCGCGTCCAAGGAGCTGTCCGAAGCGCTGATCATCAACCCCAACGATGTCCGGGGCTTGGCCAACGCTTTATTGGAGGCCTTGGAGATGCCGGAAAGCGAGCAGAAAGAACGGATGTGCGCGATGCGTAAAACCGTCGAGAAGTTCAACATCAATCATTGGGTTAAATTATTCATGGAGCGACTGAAGGAAATAAAAAATATGCAACGATCGCTGGCAACCAGGCAAATCACGAGCACTACATTCGATGTAATACTGAACAAATACACGGCTGCCCGGCGGAGAATCATCTTTCTGGATTATGACGGCACCCTGGTAGGATTTAATGTCGATCCCCTCAAAGCCAGACCCGACAAGGAGCTGTTCAACCTGCTGGATCAGCTGCTCCAGGATGAGCGCAATCGGGTGATCCTGATCAGCGGACGCATGTATGAAACCCTGGATGAATGGTTCGGCCACTTGCCGCTGGACATCATTGCCGAGCACGGTGCCTGGACCAAGAAACACAACCAGAGCTGGAAAAGATACCATGGCCTCAGCGACGACTGGAAGCGGGAAATCATGCCGGTGATGGAGAACTATACCGACCGGACACCCGGCGCGTTTATCGAGGAGAAAAGCTTTTCGTTAAGCTGGCATTACCGGAAAGTAGAAAGCGGACTGGGAGAACAACGGGCCATGGAGTTGGAGGATAACCTTAAATTCTTTGCCGAAGACCGAGAACTGCAAATCCTTCAGGGTGAGAAAGTCATCGAGGTGAAGAGCAATCTGATCAACAAGGGGAAGGCGGCGGTTTTCCTGCTCGAGGAAGACGATTACGACTTCATTGTGGCCCTGGGAGACGATTACACCGACGAATATACCTTTCGCGCATTGCCCGAGCGGGCCATTACCGTGAAGGTGGGCAATAAGATATCGGAAGCCAAATACTCCATACCCACCTACAAGGACGCCCGGCGGATCCTTTTCCAACTGGCCGCCGCCAAATAGGCTTCAATCCCAGCCGGCCTTTTTTAGAAGAAATTCGGCCGGTCCAATTTCCTTGCGATGCGGTAGGCCGCGTTCATGAGCCCTACGTGGCTGTAGGCCTGCGGAAAATTCCCCCATTGGCTGCCGGTCTCGTAATGGACGTCTTCGCTGAACAGCCCCACGTGGTTGCTGTATTTCAATAGGTTGTCAAACGCTTCCATGGCTTCATCCAACCGGCCCACGCAGGCCAGCGCTTCCACATACCAGAACGCGCTGATCAGGAAGGTGGATTCCGGCTTCCCGAAGTCGTCCACGTGTTTGTAACGGTAGAATAAGCCTCCGGGGGCTTTCAATTCCTTTTCCAGCCCTTTCAGATGATCTTGGGCCTTTTCAGATGCCGGATCAAGGTAATGCATCATAATCAACTGGAGCGTGCTGGCATCCAGATGATCCGTTCCTATTGCCTGGGTATAGACTTTCCGTTCCTTGTCGTAGCACTTTTCAATATTGGCCGAAGCCTGCTTCTGCAGCTTCAGCGCCCGGTCCTTCAGATCCTCATTTTTGATAAAACAGGCAATTTTGTAAGCGGCCGAAGCGCCAGCCCAGTGAAACAGGTTCGTATAACAATGCACCTGACTCAGGTTCCGGAATTCCCAAAGCCCGGCATCGGCTTCGTTGACCAGTCGTTCCATTTTATGCAGGTTGTTGCTGATCCAATTGTAGGAATCGGTCCGCTCGGAAAGCGCAAAGCGTTTGTCCACATATAAGGGTAACAGCGAAATAATTACCTGTCCGTAAATGTCGTTCTGGATGTGTTCACTTGCCTGATTGCCGATCCGTACGGGTTGATTGCCCAGGTAACCCTCCAGGTCAAGAAATTTTTCGTCCAATTTATCCCCGCCTGTTACCGTGTACAAAGGCTGGTACCGCTCCACATGCCGGACCGAAATATCCGCCATGTAATGGAAATACCGCTCCATTTCCTCAAAATGGCCAATGTGGTTAAATGCGGTGAGCACATAAAACGTATCGCGCAGCCAGCAGAACCGGTAATCC